>CAZTPD010000032.1:0-15902 GCA_964614625.1 uncultured Sphingosinicella sp.
CCGCCTGCGCCCGCTCCTCGCCCCGGACGGCTTCCTGTGGGTGAGCTGGCCCAAGCAGGCGGCGAAGCGCCCCGGCGACGTCACCGAGGACGCGATCCGCGAGCTGGCGCTGCCGCTCGGCCTGGTCGACGTGAAGGTCTGCGCGGTGGACGCGACCTGGTCGGGCCTCAAGCTGATGATCCGCAAGGAGCTGCGCGAGGCCTGAGCCCCCGCGCGCCGGCCGCTCTCACGCCGCCTTGGGCAGCAGCGCCTCGAGCCGCAGGCTCGGATGCGGATAATGGAAGCTGTTCATCGACATCGGCAGCACGAAGCCCTCGTGCGCGCCGGGCGTGAAGTAATTGCCCTGCCACTGGTTGGGCGAGGTGCGGGGGTCGTGTTCCTCATAGACCGCGCCGATCGGGGCGTAATTGAGGTCGAGCCCGAACACCGCGTAGAGCGCCATGTCGACGAAGTTCATCTCCTCGATCGTGCCGCGCAGATGCGTGTCCTGGCAGATCACGGCGTGAAGCCGGTCCTGCACGTAGGAGAGCGCGGCCAGATCCTTCACGACCTGGTTGAAATCGTGCGCGCCGTCATGGTGGACCACGACGCGCTTGGGATCGTGCGTCATCACCTTCTCGACATAGGTCGGCAGGTCGCCGTGGAAGAGGCGCACGCGGCCGGCCGCCTCGGGATACATGCGGCGGATGCGCTCATGGGCGTAGCGCAGGCAATTGGCGTCGATGTCGACCATGTCGATGTCGAAATCGAACCATTCGGAGCAGCCGGCGAACACGCTGGAGGCGCCGCCCATATAGACGCCGACCTCCACGACCCGGTCATATTCCCCGGCGAAGTCGCGCATCGTCGTGACCAGATCGAAATAATAGTCGATCGAGCACTGGTCCTCATAGGCGCCGCGATACCTCTTGGTCCGCTGGTAGATGTCGTCGAAAATCCTGTTGCGGCCGAGGAAGTTGATCCCGTTACGGATCGCCTTGTGGCCCGAATAGACTGGCACGTTCAGCTTCTCGTTGGGGTCTTTCAGCGTCTCGAGCCCGGCGTCGGGCGCGATGAAGGTGCCGAAGGTCATCGATCGATCCCCTTTCAGGATGCGCGTTTCGATTCGGCCTACAAGGACGTGGTTACCAAGCCGTTTACGATGATCGCCTTCCTCACCTTCGAAGACTATTGCGAACGTCTCGCATTATCGCTAATTCCCTGTCGTCATGATCGTCTGCGTCTGCAACGCGATTCGCGAAACCGAGGTCCGCAAGGCGGCGCGCGAAGGCGCGTGCTGCCCGACCAGCGCCTATCGCTGCGTCGGCCGCAAGCCGCGCTGCGGCCAGTGCTTCGCCTTCGCGCGCGAGATCATAGACGCCGAGCGCGCCGTCGCCTGACGGCCGGCCAGCCGCTCCCATCCCCGTACCGGCAACACCTGCTGGGAATGACTCGCACTTGCGCCGGCAAGGCCGGAATCGCACCCCAGCTACGAACGCGAACGCTTAGCAATATCGCGTAATTTTTCGCGGTTTTCCGCCATTTTTTGGTGCTTTTTAAGCCTTTGCGCGTTATACTCCACGCGATCATCCATTGGAGGCTGCACCCCATGAAGGGCGACGAAAAGGTCATCGAGTTCCTGAACGAGACGCTCAAGAACGAGCTGACCGCGATCAATCAATATTGGCTGCATTACCGCATGCTAGACAATTGGGGCGTGAAGCGGCTCGCCGAATATGAGCGGCACGAATCGATCGACGAGATGAAGCACGCCGACACGCTCGCCGAGCGCATCCTGTTCCTCGACGGCCTGCCCAATTTCCAGATGCTGGGCCGCCTGCGCATCGGCGAGAATGTCGAGGAGGTGCTCAAGGCCGATCTCGACCTGGAGCACGAGGCGCGCGAGCAGTTGCGCGGCGCCATCGCCCATTGCGAAGAGGTGCGCGACTATGTCAGCCGCGAGATCTTCGAACGCATCCTGGAGAGCGAGGAGGAGCATATCGACTTCCTCGAAACCCAGCTCGGCCTGATCGAGCGGATGGGCCTGCAAAACTACATCCAGCTCCAGACCAAGCCCGCGGAGGATTGAGCGGGCGCGGCGCTCGACCCCTTGCCCCCTCTCCCCTTGGGGGAGAGGGTTGGGGTGAGGGGGTTCGACGGCCGGGAAGTTCACCACCTCCACCCCTTCGTCACCCCGGACTTGATCCGGGGTCCATCTTCCCTTCCTTCTTCCCCTTTCCTTTCACGCCGAACCTTGTCACCCGCTCTCGCTCGCGCCACTGTCCGGCGGTTCACGGGGGAAACCGATGCGCCTGAGCTGGCCCGATCGCGAACGGGTCGAGCACCTCTTCACGCTTTACGAGCGCCTCGCCGATCCGCTCACCCACGAAGGCGCCCGCCAGAACCGCCGCGCGGCGCGCCGCGCGACGCGAGAGACGCGCGCGGATCGTCGACCGCCCTCTTCCGATTAGAGCCTGTCCGGTTCTGATTGAATCCTTCGTCATGCCGGCCTTCCGACTCTCTGCGGGGCAGACGCTCAGGATAAACTTCAGCCGGAGGCTGGCGGCTGGCATCCATGCCGACCCCGGGGCTGGCACAGCCTCGGCATGGACCCCAGCCTCCGCTGGGGTGACGGTTCAATTCAAGCAGGGCAGCTTCTGAAACGCCCGCTTGCAAAGTAGGATTTCGTCTGTCTTATCCTGCAGGTTGGGCAGAATCCGGCCCCGCCTCTTCACGCTCCCGCCGCGCGCCACGGCCCGCCGGCAAGGCCGTGTCCGGGGCGCGGAAACGGGTTTGCCCTTTTAGGGTGCCAACTTCACCGGCGCGCGCCGGGTGCGATATGGGCGAAGTTGCTGAATTTCGGGGGTGGGGGTTCGCCGGATGACTGAAGCCGTATCGCCTGACGCGCCGTCCGTCGCCGCGCCGCCCCTTGCCGCCACGCTGCCCCCCGATCGCATCGCCACGCTGGACATCCTGCGCGGCGTCGCGGTGATGGGCATATTGGCGATGAACATCGTCGCCTTCGCCATGCCCTTCCAGGCCTATATGAACCCGCTCGCCTACGGGCTGGAGAGCCAGGCCGATCTCGCCTCCTGGCTGGTCGGCTTCATCCTCGTCGACGGCAAGATGCGCGGCTTCTTCTCCTTCATGTTCGGCGCGTCCACCCTGCTCGTCATCGAAAGCGCCGAGGCCGCCGGGCGATCGCCGGCGCGCGCCCATTATGCGCGGATGGGCTGGCTGCTCGTCTTCGGGCTGCTGCATTTCTACCTGATCTGGTTCGGCGACATCCTCGCCGCCTATGCCCTGTGCGGCCTCATCCTCTATGCCTTCCGCAACCTGTCGGTGGGGGCGCTGATCGCCTGGGGCGTCGCGCTGGTCGTTCTGCAACTGGCCCTGTTCGGCCTCATGTCGCTCAGCATCTTCATGCTCGCGCAGGCCGCCGCCCTGCCCGACGCGAGCGCGGAGACGCTGCGAGCCTGGCAGGACATGCAGCGCGATTTCGGCGGCACCGAAGAGGCAATCGCGGCGAGCCTCGCTTTGTACCGGGGCGATTATGCCGGCATCCTCAACGAGCGGCTGACCAACATGGCGTCGATGCCGTTCGTCAACACCCTGCTCTTCGGCGCCGAGACCCTGGGCTACATGGTGCTCGGCATGGCCGCGTTCAAATCCGGCTTCTTCCGCGGAACGTGGGAAGCGGCGCGCTACCGCAAATGGGCCGTCACCGGCTTCGCCGTCGCGCTGCCGGTCTATGCCCTGTTCGCGTGGATATTGCTCGATGACGGCTTCTCGGTGCAGATGGTCTTCGGCATCGCGATGGGCGCGGCCGGCCTCGTGCGCCCGGTCATGGTGATGGCGCTCGCCGCCTTGGTGATCCTGCTCACCCGGCGGGGCGGGGCGCTGGCCGATCGCATCGCCGCCGCCGGCCGCGCCGCCTTCACCAACTATCTCGGCACGTCGATCCTGATGACGACCTTCTTCTACGGCTACGGCCTCGGCCTCTACGGCCATCTGAGCCGGATCGAGTTGTGGCTGCCGGTGCTGGGCGTCTGGGCGCTGATGCTGCTCTGGTCGAAGCCCTGGCTGGACCGCTTCCGCTACGGCCCGTTCGAATGGCTGTGGCGCAGCCTCGCGCGCTGGGAGCTCCAGCCGATGCGCCGGGGCGGCGCTCAGTAGAGCTCCGGCTCCACCGCGGCGGGCAGGTCGCGCCAGGCGATCAGCGTCTCGACCGGCGCGGCGGGCACGATCGTCAGCACGTCATTCTCGCGGCCGACGTCGATCTCCGGCAAGCTGTAGCCGTCCTCGGTGAAGCTGCGCGAGCGCCAGCCCCGCCGCCGATCGCCCTCGTTGCGCACGCAGATCACCTGATCCTCGAGCGCGAGGATGGTCATCCGGAACATCGCCGGGATCATGTCGTCGCCCTCGCCCTCCGGCGCGTCGGGGATCTCGTAGAGGATCGCCTGATCGACATTGTCGAAACAGTCCACGTCGCCCCGACGGTCGGCCCGCGCCCGCGTGGCGAAGACGTAGCGGGCGGAGAGCGGAATGAAGTCCACCTGCCCGCCGCCGGCCGGCGCGCCCTCGCCGCCATAGGTGTCGGCGACCTGCCAGTCGCGCGGCGCATAATGGGTGATCGGCAGGTCGGTGAGGATGGTGACGCTGTCCTCCCCCGCCGATCGGGTGAGGAAATAATAGCTGTCCGTTCCCATCGCGCGCAGCTCCGCATCCGGATCGGCGCCGCCGACGTCCCAGCCCTCGACCCGTTCGCCGCGCCGCATCAGCAGATCGCGCATCTCGGCGATCGCGGCCTCGAACTCGGCGATGATCTGCGCCTCGGTCGGCTCTTGCGCGGCGACAGGAAGCGCGATCGGCGCGGCGAGCAGCGCCGTCGCGGCCAGGAAGTTCCGGAAGCTGTTCATCTGCGCGTCCCCTCAGCCGGGCAAGGCGCGACGCTAGGCGCGCTCCGGGCCGGGACGCAAACGGAATCTCGGCGGATCAGAGCCGGCCGAAATCCTGGTTGCTCGGCGCGCGGCCGAACGGGCGGCGGCGCTGGGCGAGCGGGTTCGTCTCCTGCTCCAGCAGCTCGACCGTGCGCGCATAGAGCGGCCGCAGCTTCGCCACCTCGGGGACGATATGGTCCGGGAAGAGATGCGATTCGAGCGCGCGACGGGCCGCCACCTCGATCTCCTCGGCGAGGACGCCGAGCTGCTCGGCGCCGAACTGGCGCGCTTCCGATTTCATCGTATGGGCGGGCAGGACGAGATCGGCGGCGTTGCGCTCGTGCATCGCTTCCTCGATGCGCGACACGGCCTTTTCGCCGTCCTCGCGGAAATAGCCGAGGATGCGCACGAAATTGGCGCCGAGCTCGGCGCGCGCGCGCTGGAATTCCGTCCAGTCGACAAGTTGTGCGGCGGCGTTGTCCAACGCGGTAAGTCCTTCTTCGTCCACCCCGGCCGCTTTTCTATCGCCGCCAAGTAAACAGGCGGTTGATGAAAATCAGTTTATCGGGCTTCGCGATCGAAGGGATTGCGCGACGCGCGGACCTGGAGCCGCACCGGCACCGCGCCGAAGCCGAGCTCGCGGCGCAGGCCGTTGACCAGATAGCGCAGATAGGAATCGGGCAGCTGATCGACCCGCGTGCCGAACAGGACGAAGCTGGGCGGGCGGGTGTTGACCTGAGTGATGTAGCGCAGCTTGATCCGCTTGCCGCCCGGCGCGGGCGGCGGATTCTTCTCCACCGCCCCTTCGAACCAGCGGTTGAGCTGGCCCGTCGAGACCCGCTTCGACCAGATCTCGCGCAGCTCGAAGGCGGCGGCGAGGAGTTGGTCGATCCCCTTGCCGGTCTTGCCCGAGACGGTGAGCAGCGACACGCCCCGCGCCTGGGACAGCCCCTCGTCGAGCGCGGCCTTGATGCCGTTGAACAGCGCGCTGGCGTCTTGCGCCACGTCCCATTTGTTGATCGCGACGATCAGCGCCCGGCCTTCCCGCAGCACATTGTCGGCGATCTTCAGATCCTGCGCCTCCAGCCCGCGCGTGCCGTCCAGCAACAGCACGACGACCTCGGCGAAATCGACCGCGCGGCGCGCGTCGGCGACGGAGAGCTTCTCCAGCTTGTCCTCGACCTTCGCCTTCTTGCGCATGCCGGCGGTGTCGATCAGCCGGACGGGCCGCGCGGTGCCTTCCTTGTCCCGCCATTCCCAGTCGATCGCGATCGAATCGCGGGTGATGCCCGCTTCCGGCCCGGTGATCAGCCGGTCCTGTCCCAGCATCCGGTTGATGAGCGTGGACTTGCCGGCATTGGGGCGCCCGACGATGGCGAGCTTGAGCGGCCCTTCGCCGTCCTCCTCGGCCGCGTCGTCCGCCTCGTCGCGCTCGACATGCGGGCGGAGCTGCTCGAACAGGTCGGCGACGCCCTCGCCATGCTCGGCGCTGATCGCGATCGGCTCGCCCAGGCCCAGTGCCCAGGCCTCCAGCAGGCCGGCCTCGGCGGCGCGCCCCTCGGCCTTGTTCGCGGCGAGGACGACCGGCGTCGTCTCCGAGCGCAGCCAGCGGGAAATCTCCTCGTCGAGCGGCGTGACGCCGGCGCGCCCGTCGATCAGGAACAGGGCGACATCCGCCTCGCGCACCGCCGCCACGGTCTGCGCGCGCATCCGCCCCGGCAGCGTCGCGGGATCCTCGTCCTCGTAGCCCGCCGTGTCGATCACCCGGAATTCGAGGCCGAGCAGGGTCGCGTCGCCCTCGCGCCGGTCGCGGGTGACGCCCGGCCGATCGTCGACGAGCGCCAGCCGCTTGCCGACCAGCCGGTTGAACAGGGTCGATTTGCCGACGTTCGGACGTCCGACGATCGCGACGGTTGGGAGGCTCACCATAAGGCCAGCCGCCCTGCCCGCTTACCTCCAGGCGGTCAACCGCCCGTCATCGTCCAGCAGATAAAGCGTGTTGTTCGCGACGACCGGCGGGAGCGAGAAGCTGGACCGCGCCTCGGTGGTCGACAGGATCGTCCCGTCGGTGGGCGAGATATAGACGATCTGCCCCTGCGAGCTGACCAGCACCAGCCGGTTGCCGGCGAGAACCGGGCCGCGCCAGAAGATCGGATCCTGCCCCGGCCGCACCCGGATCTGGCCGGTATTGCGATCGGGCCGGCTGTCGCGCCGCTCCGGCCGGCGGAAGGCGGGAAGCTGAGAGATCCAGCGGATGCGGCCCGACGAGCGCGCGATCGCCAGCAGCTGCGCGCGGTCGGTGACGACGAACACCCATTCGCCCGCCACCCAGGGGGTGGAGATACCGGCGATGTTGAGTTCCCAGGCGCGCTGGCCCGTGATGAGCTCGACCGCGACCATGCGGCCGCCCTGCCCGACCGCGAAGACGCGGCCGTTGTCGATCACCGGATCGGCGTCGATGTCGGAAAGCTGGCCGACCTGAGTGGAGACGCCGGTGCGGGCCAGCGCGTCCTGCCAGACCACCTGCCCGTTCTCGTAGCGATAGGCGGTCAACTCGCCCGAGGAGAAGCCGGCGACGACCGTGCTCTGCGCGAAGGCGGGCGCGGCGGTGCCGAACACGCCGGCCAGCTCGAACGAGGCCGATCCGGTCCAGCGCGTCTCGCCATTGTCGGGGTTCAGCGCATAGAGCTGGTTGTCCTGGCTGATCGCGTAGACGGTATCGGGGCCGACGGTCGGCGCGCCGCGCAGCGGGCCGCCGGGCTTCACCGTCCACAGGATCTCGCCCGTGGCGGCGTTGAGCGCGGCGGCGTCGCCCGCCCCGTTGGTGGCATAGACCCGACCGTCCTCGATGGAGACCGCGACGCCGCCGCCGAACAGGGTCTCGCGCGGGCTGTTCTCGCCGCGCACCTGGCGCTCCCAGACCACCGCGCCGGTCTGGGCGTTGAACGCGCGCACGGTGGCGCGCGTGTCGATCGTATAGACCCGACCGCCGGCGACGACCGGCTCGGCGGCGAGGCGGGCGCGGTTGCTGCTGCCCGCGCCGATGCTGACGCTCCAGGCCTGGCTCAGCGAATCGCCGAGCGCGACATGGATCATCACCTTCTCGGCATTGCCGCCCGGCTGCGGCCAGTCCGGATTGGCGACCGCGATCGGCACCGTGACGGGGATGTCGGCCAGCGCCGGATCGACCTCCACCTGGCCTTCGCGGCCGAGCACGGGAACGCGCTCGCCGACGGTCGGCGTCACCGGCCCGCGCGGGCCGCCCCGGTTCAGGACGTTGCAGCCGGCAAGCAGGCTGAGCGCGGTCAGCGCGAAAACGATACGCTTCATTCGGCTTCTTCCCTGGCTGCGGGGGCGGCGGCGGGCGCCGCCTGGTTCGCGTTCTCGTCCGCGCCTTCCGGCTCGTCGAGGGCGTTGACGCCGAGCGATCCGGCCATCTGGATCGCCCGGGTGCGGATCGAGGGCGGCACCGTCTCGTCGCGGCCGATCTGGCCGAAAAGCGGGCCGGCGAGATCGGCGCGGTTCATCTTGAGATGGGCGATGCCGACCATTTCGCCGGCGCTGCCGAACCAGGGCTCGCCGGCCCGCGCGAGCGGCCCGAGCCGCTGGATCACGGCCTGCGGCTCCAGCGAATCGAATTCGAGCGCGGTCTGCCGCAGCAGCGCGGCGTTGCGATAGATCTCGTCGAGCCCCTGATCCTCCGCGATGCCGCGCAGGGTGGCGATCGCCGCGTCGCTGTCGTTGGCCTGCAATTCGGCATTGGCGCGCGCGAACAAAGCGGCGGCGCGATAGCCGGCATTGCGGCTGTCCGTCAGCTCGGCGATCTTCGGCTGGGCGTTGGCGGCGCCGCCGCTCTCCATCGCCTCGAGCGCCTCGAGCAGGGCCTCGCCCTGCGCGGCGGCGGTTTCCGCCTTGCTGTGCTGCCACCACAGCCAGCCGCCGAGCGCGCCGAGCGCCAGCACCACGGCGGCGATGATCGCCCAGCCGTAGCGCGCGACGAAATTGTTGACCCGCTCCTTGCGCAGCTCCTCATCGACTTCGCGGAGGAACACATCGCCATCGTTCGGCTTGATCGCCAACCTATGTCTCCAAACTCATCGGGTGCCGCGCGGCGCCCGTCCATCCCCACCTGATCGGCGCCAGCCGGGCGCGCCAGCCGGCGCCCCCTGGCTGTTCCTTACCGATGCCGGGCTTGAAGGAAAAGACCCTCACTTGGGGCGGTAGATCTGCTCGTCGGTGGGAAAGGCACGGCTCCGCACGTCCGCCGCATAGGCCTCGGCCGCCTTGCCGACCTCGGCGGCGAGATCGCCGAACCGCTTGACGAAGCGCGGCGTGCGCTCGAACAGGCCGAGCATGTCCTCGGTGACGAGGATCTGGCCGTCGCAGCGCGCCGAGGCGCCGATCCCGATCGTCGGGCAGGCGACGGCGGCGGTCGCTTCGTCGGCGATCTCCTCCATCACGCCTTCCAGCACCAGCGCGAAGCAGCCCGCCTCGGCCACCGCCCGGGCGTCGGCGAGGATCTTCGTCGCCTCGGCATCGTCGCGCCCCCGCGCGCGATAGCCGCCGAGCGCGTTCACCGCCTGCGGGGTCAGCCCGACATGGCCGATCACCGGAATGCCGCGCGTCACCAGGAAGGCGATCGTCTCCGCCATCGCCTCGCCGCCCTCCAGCTTCACCGCCGCCGCGCCGGTTTCCTTGAGGATGCGCGCCGCATTGTCGAACGCCTGCGCCGGGCTCGCCTCGTAGGAGCCGAACGGCATGTCGACCGCGACCAGCGCGTGCCACGAGCCGCGCACCACCGCCGCGCCGTGCGCGCACATCATGTCGAGGCTGACCGGGATTGTGGAGGGCAGGCCGTAGATCACCTGACCCAGGCTGTCGCCGACCAGTAGCAGATCGCAATGCGGGTCGAGCAATTGCGCCATGCGCATCGTGTAGGCGGTGAGCGCGACGATCGGCTCGCCGCCCTTGCGCGCCAGGATGCCCGGCGCGGTGAGTCGCTTCATCGGCGCCGGGGTGGGCGTCGCCCGGCTGGTGGCGGTGTCGATGGTGTAGGTGGACATGGCCGCAAGGCTTAGCCCATCCGCCCCGGCCCGCGCTAGCTGTAGAAGACTAGCTGTAGAAGATATGCGCGCCGATCCGCGTCGTGCGCGCCAGCCGCCGGCCCCAGGACGGCGAGACATAGTGCGCGTGATACCAGAGCACGCCGTCGGACAGCAGGCGCGGCTCGCCCCGCTCGGCGATGCGCGCCACCGCGACGGCGCGGCGCCATTCCGCCGAATTGCGGTCGGCCCGCGGGATCGTGCCGCCCCGGACGAAGGAGAATTGCGCGCGCTGGCGCACCACGGCGCAGATTCCGTTCGGGTAGCTGGGCGAGCGGGTGCGGTTCAGCACCACCTCGGCGACCGCGAGCTGGCCTTCCAGGGACTCGCCGCGCGCCTCGAAATAAACGGCGCTCGCCAGGCAATGCTGCTCGGCATTGGCGGTCTCGCGCGTCGCCTTGCGGGCGACGAGGTCCGAGAGCGGCGGCGGGGGCGGCGCGACCGGCACCGGGTCCGCATGGAGATCGGACGCCGGGGCGGGATCGGCGGGCGCGGCGGGCTCCGCGTGGTTGAGCCCGAGATCGCCCATCTCGCCCGGGGCCGCGGCGTGGATCAGGTAGGAGGTCGACAGGGCCGGGCCGCCCGCGCCCTGCCAGGCGCTGAGCGGGCCGCCCCACAGGGCGGCCGCCGCGACGAACGCGGCCGCCGCGAAGCCCGCGGCGCGAACCGTTTGGAACATGGAACAGGTGTACCCAGTGCGGCGGCGCGATCGCTTCGGGCGCTCCCCGCGCCCGGTCCATCAACGCACCGACTTGCCGTGCCGCCCGCGCTCATGCGCTTCGGCGGCTCACGCTCGTTGAACCGTTTCGGCGGCGCATTTGTGCGACGCAGCAAAATGAATCAAGTTTTATGCTGCATTGCAGCGACGAATCGAGCCGCCGGCGGGACGAACCGCACGATCACCGGCCCGACGTATCTCCGGCGGAGAGCTGGTGCGGCACGCCCGAGATGAGCCGGACGAGGTTGCTGGGCACCCAGCCCGCCGCGCACGGGCCTTCATAATTGGTGCGCCGGCCGATCGGCGCGGAGACGCCGCACCGCTCTGCCGCGATCCCGCCCGAATCATAGACGATGCCGAACCAGCGCTGGTCGTGGCTGCGCGAGCAGATGAAGAATTGCGCGCCCTCCGGCAGCCGGTCGATCTCCTCGGCCGGATCGAACGGCGCGGCGCGCACCGGCACATGATCGGCCCCGGCGCGCTCGCGCGTCGCGCCGCGCGCGTTGCAGGCGGCGAAATTGGGGCCGAGCTCGCCGATCCGGACCGGGGTGACGGCGCCGCCCTGGAGCGGATCGTCGGCCTCCGCGCGGACATAAGGCGGGGTGGAGGAGCCCTGCCCCTCCGGCACGGGCGCGCGCTCCCCGCCGCAGCCGATCAGCAGCAGCGCGAGGGGCAGCGACAGGGCGAAGCCGGGGATGCGTTGAGCCGTCATGCCTTATCCTCTAGGCAAATTGCCGCGCGAACGCGAGAGGGAGCCTCGATCCATGGCCAAATGGCTGATGAAGTCCGAACCGCACGTCTACAGCTGGGACGATCTCGTCCGCGACAAGGAGACCGACTGGGACGGCGTGCGCAACAATGCCGCGCGCCTGCATCTGCGCGCGATGCAGCCGGGCGACGAGGCCTTCTTCTACCACAGCAATGCCGACAAGGCGGTGATCGGCATCATGAGGATCGCCGGCGCGCAGAAGCCGGACGGCCCGGACGGGGCCTGGGTGAAAGTCCCCGTCGCGCCGGTGCGCAAGCTCGCCCGGCCGGTGACGCTCGCCGAGGTCAAGGCCGAGCCCAAGCTGGCGAAGATGGAGCTGGTGCGACAATCGCGCCTGTCGGTGAGCCCGGTCCGCGAGGAGGAATGGGCGCTGGTGCTGAAAATGGCGGGCGAGGGCTGAACCCTCGCGCGGGCCGGACGTCCGCCGAAAATCAGCCCCGGAACGCGTCCGCCGGGCGGCCGACGCGGGAAAGGCACGAGTGGCACGAACGGCACGACCGGCACGAATGTCACATGGATTCACGGGGGGCATTCCTCCCCGAACGACATGCGCGGGCGCCGGATCGAACGGGAAGGCAGGAGCGCGATCGCGCCGCCGCGCCCGCCGAAAAGACATGCGCCCGCTTTGCCTGAGCCGCATTTGTGTTGGACATGAACCGGCCCCCCTTCTCCTTCATCGCCGACCATCCTGAGCCTGTCGAAGGACCAGCTTATGCCTTAGGGAGGGGGCTGTAGGCAAATGGTTTGTTCTTGTAATGTTCTCAAGCAGAGCGCCGCCGACGGCGAAGCCGGCGCCAAAGCAGCGCGCAGAGAGAACATGCGCCGGCCAGCCTGCGCCTGAGCGGAGCGAAGGCGACAGAACTGACGTCACGGGATTCACTCCCGGAGGGCTACCAGACTTGTCCGAATGCCCCTCTGCGGTCGTTATAAAGTTTGTAGGGGAACCTCGTAAGCGACCATTCCAGCGCATCTGCTCGACCAGTCGAAGGCGGCGCCCATGTGTTCTCCCCCTGTTCTTGGAAATCAGCTGAGTCATCCCTACTTTCTTGGGCACAAAGGACTCCGGGGAGGGGCCGATGAACTTTGAGGAATACGAGCGCCGGGGATCGGCGCTATACTCAGCTTTTGCTGAGACTGTCGCGGGCATGCTCAGCGCGGCTATAATGCAGGATCCGTCGCTCCATCTTCAACAGGTCAGATCACGTGCGAAAGAATCGGCTTCGCTCAGGAAGAAGCTCGCCGATCGCGGCCTCCTTGACAATCAGGCGCTTGGCGATGCCATCAAGGATCTCGCGGGGTGTCGGGTCATCTTCTACACCAACGCGGACGTGGCCCGATTTTCGCAGACCGGCATTCTTCGAGCCAATTTCGAATTCGATGACGTAAAAATCCATCACCCCCGTCTGGGTAGCAGCAAGGCCGTCGATCAGTTCCGCGGCGATAATTTCACGGTACGCCTAAAGCCGGAGCTGGCCGCACTACCACAATATGCGCGTTTCGCCGGACTGCGCTGCGAAATCCAGGTGCAGACCATCCTCAATCATACGTGGTCGGAGATGGCGCATGACACGATTTACAAGCAGCCAAAACTCGCCGGCTTCGGAGCAAAAGCGATAGCCAGCATCGAACGCCGGCTTGATAAGGTCATGCGCGAGCACCTTGTCCCCGCCGGACACGACTTCCAGAAAATCGCCAGCGATTTTGCACGGCTGATGGCGGGCAAGGACCTGTTCGATCAGGAGCCGCTGCGGGTGATCCGCGAGGCCCCGGACAACAATGAGCGTTACGATGCAATCGAGCGTTTCGCCGAGGATGTGCTGCAGTTCTATGATGATCTGGCGTCTGAGCATTCGGACATCGTCGCGACGCTTGTCGAAGCCGCCGAGCAGGCCCGTGGCTCAGAGCAGATTCCGATTGTAGTGGGCAGTTCCAGCTTCCCGGGGAAGTCGGCTAGCGACGTCGTTAAGCTGATCGTCGGCATCTTGAAAGATTATCGCTATGTCGGGTTCGAGGCGACAACCGAGGCGACCATCCTACTCTATCTGAATGCGGCGGACGATGACGAACAACAGGCCGTCCTGTCACTCGGCGAAGAGCTGGCTAAACATCATCTCGGCGTGTGGAAACGCTATGGACCGGTGGCGCAACAGGCACTGATGGACATTGCGGATAAGCTGCCTGAAGAGACGCGCGAACGATGCCGCCCACTGCTGCGAACCATGTACGACAAGATTTTGTCGCCTGGTGTCGAAGGCACCGAATGGGCCTCGGCTGACACGCTGACAATCAGCACCGGTTCTGTCCGTGCGTCCACAGAGCTTGGTGAAATACGTACGCGAGCTGTCGCGCATCTGAAGGCTATGCTCGCCACCGCTCCGACGGATGATGAGCGCCAAGCCGTTATCAGCGCGCTGTTTCGCGCATCCGAAACGCCGTTCAATGCTCAATACACCAACGAGCTCGCGCTACTCGTTCTGGAAAATGCGAGGACCGTGGTCGGCATCTGTCGGGAGCTTGCGCCCGGCTGGAGCTTCGAAATCCTCCAGAAGCTCGAGGATCGAATGCTGAGGCTCCACTATGCTCATCGGGCGGTCCCGCCGTGGCTCGCCGACGATCCAGCGTTGGCTTACTCTAATGCTGAACTTGTTGCCGAGATCCTCGCATTTCGCGACGAGGTGAACGCCGATCCGCAGTTCGTCACCTACAAGACGCTGGTGGGTTATGATTCCGTTTTCCCGTCGGCTTGGGACAAGAACCCGTTCGATTACGAGGCTCGCGATGCATGGCGCGAGGAGCGGATCAACGCGATGGTGGAGGAGATAAACACTGACAATGCCGATGCGTGGCTCGATATCATCACGCGCTGCGCGCAAACGCGCTCGGACGATCTGGCGACGTTTCCCACCTTCGGAAGCTTTCTGGCCAAGCTGGCCGCAGACAAGCCAGATGTCGTGATCGGCTATCTCAACCGGCTCGACGAGCGGCTTGCGCAGTTCTTACCGGGCATGTTGCGCGGGCTGATCGATGCTGGACGGCAAGATTTCGTGAAGCGGAAGCTGCACGGCTGGATGGGGCAGTGCCGCTATCTCGACACGATCTGCTTTTTCCTGAAATCGGAAATGCGCCTCGGCAACGACCTGCTCGTGCTGGCCGCCGAGAGTTCCGCACTCGATGGAGATAATTGGGCGGTGACAACGAGCGTTGCTGCCGCGGTTAATCGCTACGCTCACGCAGCCGACGACCGGCTGAAAGCGGTATTTCTCGACGGTCTTCAATACCTGACCGCGCAGAACGATGTTCGATGGGCTTTCTCCCACTTCGTCAACTGGCGTAAGTCTCCGATCCTTTTTGCCCTTCAGGGCGGCGAGCTGGACGTTCTTTTCACCGCCCTGCTCCTGCTGCCGCGACTTGAATACAGCATAGAAGAATTGCTTGTGACGGTTGCGGAGCGGGACGTTGACAGGGTGATCCAGTTTCTGGGCAATCGAATGGCGCGCGAACGCGAACTGGAGGCGGATGACCGGTATCGTGCCGTGCCGTTCACGCCGCACAAGCTGCCCAAATCCCTGTCGGCGCATCCAGCCAAGATGGTGCAGGCCGCGCGCGCATGGTTCGCTGCGGATGGTTCATTGTTCCGCTTTCGTGGCGGACATTTCCTCGCTCAGGTTTTCGCCGATATGCCCAAGGAGTTCGAGGCTGAACTTCGCGCCCAGGTCGCGTCCGGTGGGCAGGACGAGATCAAAATGGTGCTGGCGATTCTGCAGAACTACGAGGGCAACGCCAACATCCACGGGCTCTGCCGGGATATCATCGAGGCCTTGCCCGAGGACGACCGGCTGCGCACAAGCGTTAGCATCGCAATCCAGTCGACCGGTGTGGTCTCAGGCGATTTCGGAATGGCCGAGGCATATGAGGAGCGCAAAGCGCTCGTTGAGCCGTGGCTTGAAGATGTCAGGTCCAAAGTGCGGCAGTTTGCCGAGGAATTCATCCATCAGACTGATCAAGCGATCGCCGGCGAGCAAAGGCGCGCGGAGGAAGATCGAGAATTCCGGCAGAGAGACTTTGAGAAGAACGAATAGCTCGGCGGCCCGCCAGAGCCTCAGGCCGCCTCCGCCTTCCTCGCCATTCTCTTCCGCTCGTGCGGGTCCAGATACCGCTTCCGAATCCGCACCACCTTCGGCGTCACTTCGACCAGTTCGTCGTCCTGGATGTAGGCGATCGCCTGTTCCAACGTCATGCGGCGCGGCGGGGTGAGGCGGATGCCTTCGTCCTTGGGGCCGCTGGCGCGGAAGTTGGTGAGCTGCTTGGACTTGAGCGGATTGACCTCGAGGTCGTGGATCTTGGCGTTCTCGCCGATCACCATGCCTTCGTAGAGCTTGTCGCCCGGCGAGATG
>CAZTPD010000033.1:0-15851 GCA_964614625.1 uncultured Sphingosinicella sp.
GGCCAGCCCGAGCATGTCGTGAACTATTTCTTCTACGTCGCCGAGGAGCTGCGCGAAATCATGGCCTCGCTGGGCCTCAGGAGCCTGGACGAGATGATCGGCCGCGCCGACCTGCTCGACGCCGCTTCGGCCGAGGCGCACTGGAAGGCGCACGGCGTCGAGCTCGGCCGGCTCCTCCACGTCGCCGCGGGTGACGCCCGCCGCAACGACGCCCCCATCGCCCACGCGCCGGTCGCCAAGCTCGACACGCGCATGGTCGAATTGCTCGACCGCCCGATGCCGGCGCGGATCGAGATGGCGGTGACCAATATCGACCGCTCGGTCGGCGCCTACGTCTCCGGCGAGATCGCCCGGCGGCACGGCCATGCCGGCCTGCCCGAAGGCAGCCTCCACGCCCTGCTCACCGGCACGGCGGGCCAGAGCTTCGGCGCCTTCCTCGCGCGCGGGGTGACGCTGGAGCTGGTCGGCGACGGCAACGATTATGTCGGCAAGGGCCTCAGCGGCGGCCGCCTGATCGTCCGCCCGCCCGAGGCCGCGCCGCGCGAGGCCGCCGCCAACATCGTCGTCGGCAACACCTGCCTCTACGGCGCGATCGAAGGCGAGGCGTTCTTCTCCGGCGTCGCGGGCGAGCGGTTCGCGGTCCGCAATTCCGGCGCCGTCGCGGTGGTCGAGGGCACCGGCGATCATGGCTGCGAATATATGACCGGCGGGCTGGTCGTCGTGCTCGGCCCCGTCGGCCGCAACTTCGCCGCCGGCATGTCGGGCGGCATCGCCTGGGTCTGGGATCCGCGCGCCGAGCTGGAAGGCCGCTGCAACCGCGCCGGCGTCGAGCTGGAGGCGGTCGAGGATGCCGAGCGCCTGCGCGCGCTGGTCGAGACTCACCGCAAGCTCACCGGCAGCGCGCGCGCCGCCGAACTGCTCGCCGACTGGCCGGCCGCATTGGGCCGGTTCGTCCAGGTGATGCCGGTCGAATATCGCCGCGCCCTCGCCAGCCTGAAGGCGGAGGCCGCCTGAGATGACCACCAACCCCACCGGCTTCCTCGAGATCGAGCGCAAGGACCGCGCCTACCGCCCCGTCGCGGAGCGCCTCGCCCACTGGCGCGAGTTCGTCGAGCCGCTGCCCGGCGACGGCATCACGCGGCAGGCGGAACGCTGCATGGATTGCGGCGTGCCCTTCTGCCACACTGGCTGCCCGGTCAGCAATTTCATCCCCGACTGGAACGATCTGGTCGGCCGCGACCAATGGCGCGCCGCCTTGGACCGCCTCCACGCGACCAACAATTTCCCCGAATTCACCGGCCGCGTCTGCCCCGCCCCGTGCGAGGCGGCCTGCACGCTGAACCTTCAGGACACGCCGGTCACGATCAAGACGATCGAGTGCGAGATCGTCGATCGCGGCTGGCGCGAGGGCTGGGTGACGCCGCGCAACGCTGATCGCGGCACGGGCAAGCGCATCGCCATCGTCGGCTCCGGCCCCGCCGGCCTCGCCTGCGCGCAGCAGCTCGCCCGCGCCGGCCATTCGCCGACCGTGTTCGAGAAGGCCGACAAGGCCGGCGGCCTGCTCCGCTACGGCATCCCCGATTTCAAGCTCGAAAAGAGCCTGATCGACCGGCGCATCGCCCAGATGGAGGTGGAGGGCGTCATCTTCCGCACCAATATGGAGGTGGGCGTCACCGTCTCGGTCGATCGGCTGATGGACGATTATGACGTGCTCGTCCTCGCCGGCGGCGCCGAGCAGCCGCGCGATCTGCCGGTGCCCGGCCGCGAGCTGGACGGCGTCCATTTCGCGATGGACTATCTGCGCCAGTCCAACCGCCGCGTCGCCGGCCTGCCGGAGGCGAACGCGCCGATCCTGGCGACGGGCAAACATGTCGTCGTGATCGGCGGCGGCGACACCGGCTCCGACTGCATCGGCACCGCCAACCGCCAGGGCGCGGCCGGCGTCACCCAGCTCGAAATCCTGCCCGAACCCCCGGCCCGCGAGAACAAGGCGCTCACCTGGCCGCTCTGGCCGATGAAGCTCCGGACCTCCTCCTCGCAGGAGGAAGGCGCGGCGCGCGAATTCTCCGTCACCACCTCCCGCCTCGAAGGCGAGGACGGCCGCGTCACCGCCCTGGTCTGCGCGCAGGCGGACAAGGAGATCGTGCTCAAGGCCGATCTCGTCCTCCTCGCCATGGGCTTCACCGGCACGCCGGTGGACGGCGTCGCGGGCAAGGCGGGCGTCGAACTGACGCCCCGCGACACGATCGCCACCGCGCCCGGCCGCTACGACACGTCGCGCGCCAACGTCTTCGCCTGCGGCGACATGCGCCGCGGCCAGAGCCTCATCGTCTGGGCCATCCGCGAAGGCCGCGACTGCGCGGCGGCGGTCCACGCCCACCTGATGGCGGAAGCGATCGCCTGACCACCCGTCATTCCAGCGAAAGCTGGAATCCCGCTGTCTTGAGGGTGGCGGAATCCGCCGGTCAACGCGATCGCAGCGAAACAGCCTCTTAAATGCCTCTTAGAGTTTGATCCGGCAGCGTTGAAACAACCCACCGTTCGCCCTGAGCCTGTCGAAGGGCTGTCCTTTCTTTGTGCGGAAGAGAAGGACAGGGCTTCGACAAGCTCAGCCCGAACGGAGAGAGTCAAATCAGGAGAATCCGACTCTAGGGGTGGGTCGGCGCGCAGCGCCTTTCCCTCAATCCCCGGCGCGACCCCGCCGCCTTTCAGGGTTCGCGCAGAGACGCAGAGGCGCAGAGAGGCCCGTGAGGCGAAACGGCCGCGATTGTTCGCGACTGTCGGGAAGTGTTCAGCCTCTCTGCGCCTCTGCGTCTCTGCGCGAACAGAATCCGGCCTGCGGCCACCCGCATTGTCGCGCCGGGTTCCCGCTCTGGTCTATGCCCCGTTTTGCCGCCGGGCTTCGCTCCAGAGCCGGTCGCGCAATTCGTTACGCTCCTCGCGGACGCGTTCGAGGGCTTTCCTCGTCTGCCGATGCCGATGGATGAGGACGGCATAGCCGAGTCCCAGCAAGCCGGCGATTGCCAGAATGGCGACGAGCAGAATCTCGATCTTGGTGGTGTAGGTCAGCATAGCCCCCCATGCCTTTCCCTTTCACCCTATCCGATCGATGATGGGCCGTAAATACCGTGGTCATAAAGAGCCATAGCGTTGACCTGTGCGGCCGTGGGAAGGGTTGCGGGTCAGCGGGATGTCGAAGGGCGGCTGGTGCGGCTCGGCGCGGTCGTGCGCGCCCGCAGGAAGACGCTTGGGATGTCCCAGGAGGATCTGGCATATGCGGCGGGGATCGACCGTTCGCACATGGGTAAGATCGAGCGGGGCGAGCGGAACGTGACGTTTCTCAACGTCGCGCGGATCGCCGCCGCGCTCGATAACAAGCCGTCCGAACTGCTGGCCGCCGCCGGCCTGTAAGCCATCCGCCTCCATTCGCGTCTTGGAGGCTGGAATCAGTGATCTTTCGCGGCCTCAAGCCGCCTTCCGCTCCTCCACCTTCATCTTCATCCCCAGCGCGGCCAGCACCTTCAGCACCGTGGCCAGCGTCGGGTTGCCCTTGCTGCTGAGCGCCTTGTGCAGCGCCTGACGGCTGAGGCCGGTTTCCTCCGCCAGCCTGGCGATGCCGCCCCGCGCCCGCGCGACGGCGCCGAGCGCGTGGGCGATATAGCGCGGGTCGCCCTCCTCGATCGCGTCGTTGAGCAGGAACGCCTGCGCGTCGGCCGTGTCGAGATAATCGGCGGCGTCGAACGGCGTGGTCTTGATCGTCATGGGGCCGGTTCCTTCATTCCCATCCGCTTCCTGCCCTCGGCGTCGCGCAGCTTCCCGAGCCAGTGCGCGAAATCTTCGGTTTGGCGGACCTTCACGAGTCGTTTATAGGCGACATCGCGTGAATGTCAACTGAAAGCGACAAATTGCGTCGCCGCCGCCCGCTTCCAATGTAGGAAATGTCCTGTCACGCTTGCCCCGACTCGGGGTTCCGGCTCCGGTTCGCGGCTCCTTGACATTCGTTCCATCGACACCCCCGCCAGAACACCCCTCACCCTGTCAACTTTGTCAACTTAACAGAGAGAGGAGGGCGCGGCGGCCGTCCCGCATTCCGGGCGGTGAAACCCCGAAATCCGCCCTGTCCGATTTTCCCCTTGCGCCGCGTCCCCGCGCTGGCCACAGCCGGTGACGTTATGACCGATTTCTACCGCATCCGCCGCCTGCCGCCCTATGTCTTCGCCGAAGTGAACGCGATGAAGGCGGCGGCGCGGGCGCGGGGCGAGGACATCATCGATCTCGGCATGGGCAATCCGGACGGCGCGCCGCCGCCGCATGTGATCGAGAAGCTGGCCGAGGTCGCCCGCAATCCGCGCGCGCACGGCTATTCGGCGTCCAAGGGGATCGCGGGCCTGCGCCGCGCCCAGGCCGGCTATTACCAGCGCCGCTTCGGCGTCGATCTCGATCCCGACAACGAGGTGATCGTCACGCTGGGCTCGAAGGAGGGCCTCGCCAATCTCGCCCAGGCGATCACCGCGCCGGGCGACGTGGTGCTGGCGCCCAATCCCTCCTATCCGATCCACCAGTTCGGCTTCATCATCGCCGGCGCCGCGATCCGCTCGATCCCCGCCGCGCCGGGGCCGGACTTCTTCGACATGCTGGAGCGCGCGGTGCGCTACACGGTGCCCAAGCCGACCGTGCTGGTCATCGGTTATCCCAGCAATCCAACGGCTTACGTCGCCGATCTGCCTTTCTACGAGAAGGTCGTCGCCTTCGCGCGCGAGCATGGCCTGTGGGTGATCTCGGACCTCGCCTACGCCGAAATCTATTATGGCGACGCGCCGACCCCCTCGATCCTCCAGGTCGAGGGCGCGAAGGAGGTGGCGGTCGAGTTCACCTCCATGTCCAAGACCTATTCGATGGCCGGCTGGCGGATCGGCTTCGCGGTCGGCAATCCCTTTCTGGTCGGCGCGCTCGGCCGGGTGAAATCCTATCTGGATTACGGCGCCTTCACGCCGATCCAGGCCGCCGCCGCCGCCGCGCTGAACGGCCCGCAGGATATCGTCGAGGCGAACCGCAAGCTCTACAAGGCGCGCCGCGACTGCCTGGTCGAGAGCTTCGGCCGCGCCGGCTGGGAGATCACGCCGCCCGAGGCCAGCATGTTCGCCTGGACGCCGATCCCGGAGGCCTATCGGGCGATGGGCTCGATGGAGTTCGCCAAGCGCCTGCTGAGCGAGGCCGGCGTCGCGGTCGCGCCCGGCGTCGGCTTCGGCGAGGAAGGGGAGGGCTATGTCCGCATCGCCCTGGTCGAGAACGAGCAGCGGCTCCGCCAGGCGGCGCGCGGCGTGAAGAAGTTCCTGAAAGGGTAGCACCGCCATGCGTCACGCCGCCGCTCCCGATGTCGATCTGCGCGCGGTCTGGAAAGTGACGACGCCGAAGATCGAGGCGGACGCGGCGGCGTTCTGGGCGCGGCTCGGTCTGCTGCCGCCCGATGTCGATCCGGCGGCGCGGGCGAAGCAGCTCGCCGCCGTCGCCTACAAGGACGGGCAGCTGATCGGCGTGATGACCGCCATGCTCCAGCGGATCGAGTTCCTGCGCGCCCGTTTCGCGATGATCCGCGGCGCCGTCGATCCCGATCACCGCCGCGGCCATGTGGTGAGCGCGCTCGGCGGGCTGACGCGGTCCCTGCTGGAGCAATGGTCGAAGGACCATCCCGAAGAGCAGGTGGCCGGGATCGGCGCGCTCGTCGAATCGCGGGAATTCGACATGTTCGCGAAACGGCCGATCTGGCCGCAGACCCGGCTCGCCATCGCCGGCTACACGCCCGACGGGCAGCAGATCCGGGTGGCCTGGTTCGATCACCATCGCCTAGGCTGAGGGCGCGAACGTCCTCTCGAACGAGGTCACGTCGCGCATCTCCGCCGTCTCCGGCCCGATCGCCATCGGGCAGGCCACGTCCGGGATGACCGCCACGTCGAACAGCTCGGTGACGGCGCCCTCCAGCCGCAGCCACTGCACCATGTCGCCGCTGGCCAGCTCGATGACGGCGAGACCGCACCAGGGCGCGGCCTTGCGCTTCGCCAGCTCGTCCGCGATCGGCAGCCCCTCGAACGCGCTCTCGCGCGGCTGGGAGAGGGTGACGATCGCGTGGCCGGCATGGAGCGCCAGCCCGCGCAGGAAGCCGGGGCAGAAGGCCAGTTCGGTCCGCGCGCCCGTCGCCGGGTCGATCCGCACGATCGCGCCACGCCCGGAATCGAGCAGCCAGACCGTGCCGTCCTCCGCGACGCGCGGGCTGTGCGGCATGGACAGCCCCTCGGCGACGATCCGGTCGGCGGCGATGTCGATCAGCACGCCGCCGTCCGCCCGCCGGTCGCGCCAGCCCTCCGCCACGTCGCTCGCCGCCACGGCGGTCGCGTAAGCCGGCGCGCCGTCCCGCATGGCGAGGCCGTTGAGGTGGCAGCGGTCCTCCGCCGCCAGCTTCGAGATGAAGCCCGGCTTCCAGACCGGCGCGAAGCCGTGGGTCGTGCTGAATGTCGCCAGGCAATTGTAGCGGCTGGCGACGAAGACCGGCCGCCCGCTCCGGTCGATCGCTAGCTCGTGCAGGTCGATGTCGCCGATCGTCTGTGCGGCGCGCGGGACGTAGAGGCGGTCATAGCCGCCCTTCACCCGCTCCTCCTCGCCTAGCACGTTCTCCAGCCGCCAGACCTGGTGCTGCGCGGCGAGATAGAGGCGCTGGCGGGTGGCGGCGAGGCCGGTCGCCCGCGCGAAGACCTGATGGTGGAACGACACCCGGCCGTCGCTCATCCGCCCGGCCAGGAACAGCCGCCCGGTCTGGTAGGAGGTGAAGGCGAGCGCGCAGCTTTGCCGCTCCAGCCAGCCGGCCAGCCCGCGCGAGACGGTGATGCGCGTGTCAAGGCCGTCGGTCATATGCCCTCCACATGGCGGACGATCGCGTCCGCCGCTTCCTCGGCGCTCATCGCGCGCGTGTCGATCCTGATCTCGGGCGCCTCGGGCGGCTCGTAGGGGGAGCCGATGCCGGTGAAATTGGCGATCTCCCCGGCCCGCGCCCGCGCATAGAGCCCCTTCTCGTCGCGCCGTTCGGCCTCCTCGAGCGGCGTGTCGACGAAGATCTCGACGAAGCGGTCCTCGCCCAGCATCGCGCGCACCATCTCCCGCTCGGCGCGGAACGGGCTGATGAAGGCGGCGAGCACGATGAGGCCCGCGTCGGTCATCAGCCTGGCCGCCTCGCCGGCGCGGCGGATGTTCTCGACCCGGTCGGCGGCGGTGAAGCCGAGGTCGCGGTTCAGCCCGAGCCGGACATTGTCGCCGTCCATCAGGAAGCTGTGCCGCCCCAGCGCGTGCAGCTTCGCCTCGACCAGATTGGCGATGGTGGACTTGCCCGCGCCGCTGAGGCCGGTGAACCAGAGCAGGCGCGGCGTCTGCCCCATCAGCGCCGCGCGCCGCTCCGGCGTGACGGCGAGCGCCTGGGCGTGGACATTCTCGGCGCGGTGCAGCGCGAAGTGGATCAGGCCGGCGGCGACCGTCGCGTTGCTCGTCCGGTCGATCAGGATGAAGCCGCCCAGCGCCCGGTTCGTCTCATAGGGCTCGAACAGGATCGGCCGCGCCGTCCAGACATTGGCGACGCCGATCTCGTTCAGCTCCAGCGTCTTCGCCGCCAGCCGCTCCAGCGTCTCGATGCCGATCCTGTGCTTGGGCTTCTGGATCGTCGCCGGCACCGTCTGCGTGCCGATCTTCAGCAGATAGTGCCGCCCCGGCAGCAGCGGCGCGTCGCCCATCCAGATCAGGGTCGCCTCGAACTGGTCGGCGGCCTGCGGCGGCGCCCCGGACGCGCAGACCATGTCGCCGCGCGCGCAATCGACATGATCGGTGAAGGCGAGCGCGACGGCCCGGCCGGCATCCGCGCTTTCGAGATCGCCGCCCATCGTCGCGATCCGCGCGATCCGGGTCCGCCGCCCCGACGGCAGGATCGCCACCTCGTCGCTCGGCGCGCAGGCGCCGGCCGCGATCGTCCCCGCATAGAAGCGCCGGGAATCCTCGCGGATCACCTGCTGGACCGGCAGGCGCAGCGGCCCGTCCGGCGCGGCGGCGGTGCCCTCGACGCTCTCCAGATGATCGAGCAGCGTGGGGCCGTCATACCAGGCCATGCGCGCCGATCGCGTCACGACATTGTCGCCCTGGAGCGCCGAAAGCGGGATCGCGGTCAGTTCGCCGCCGCCCGCCTCGGCGAGGAATGCGGCGAAATCCTCCCGGATCGCCGCGAACCGCTCGGGATCGAAGCCGACCAGGTCCATCTTGTTGACCGCGAGGCAGAAGCGGCGGACGCCGAGCAGGCGGGCGATGAAGGCGTGGCGCCGCGTCTGCGCCAGCACGCCCTTCGCGGCGTCGACCAGCACGACGGCGAGCTCCACGTTCGACGCCCCGGTCGCCATGTTGCGGGTATATTGCTCATGCCCGGGCGTGTCGGCGAGGATGAAGCGGCGGCGCGCCGTCTCGAAGGAGAGGTGCGCGACGTCGATGGTGATGCCCTGCTCGCGCTCGGCCTCCAGCCCGTCGGTGACGAAGGCGAGGTCGGCGAGGTCGGCGGCCCGGTCCTCGGGCAGCGCATCGCTGTCGCGCAGCAGCCGCCCGATCAGGGTCGATTTGCCGTCGTCGACCGATCCGCAGGTCATGAAGCGCAGCAGCGAGGTCATCGCCGCTTGTTACCGGCCGGCGGTCGCTTTTCAAACGCTTTGGCTTGCGCCGCGCGCGCGCCGGGCCTAAATCGCCTGCCACGCACCGGCCGCTCCGCGAGGGGCGGCCCTTATTGTTTCCGGAGGACGCAAATGGCCCAGCCGCTCATGCCCCACGCGACGGCCAGTTGGCTCGTCGACAATTCGTCGCTCACCTTCCAGCAGATCGCCGAATTCTGCGGCCTGCACATCCTCGAGGTCCAGGCGATCGCGGACGACACCGCCGCGACCAAGCTGACCGGCCGCGATCCGCTGCGCTCGGGCGAGCTCACCATGGAGGAGATCGAGAAGGGGCAGGCCGATCCGGACTACCGGCTCCAGATGCAGAAGGAGCCGGATCAGGCGGTGCGCACCAAGGGGCCGCGCTACACGCCCGTCTCCAAGCGGCAGGACAAGCCGGACGGCGTCGCCTGGCTGATCCGCAACCATCCGGAGCTTTCGGACGGCCAGATCGGCAAGCTGATCGGCACCACCCGCTCGACCATCCAGGCGATCCGCGAGCGCAGCCACTGGAACATCGCCAACATCCAGCCCAAGGACCCAGTGACGCTCGGCCTCACTTCGCAGCGCGAGCTCGACGCGGCGGTGGCCAAGGCGGCGAAGGCGGCGGGCATCGATCCGTCGCGGCAGGACGTCGGCGTGGACCGCGACCGCGCCGCGCTGATCGAGGAGCTGCGCGCCGAGCGCGAGCAGGCGGCGCGCGACGCCGAGGCCGCGCTGGCCGCCGAGGATGCGCCCAGCGCGGCCGATCCGGGCTTTGTCGATCCCTTCCGCAACTGAGGCCGCGTCGCCCGACGCATCGCTGACGGCCGGCGCCTACACCCATCGCGGCCTGACCTATCCGCTCGGGCGGACCGGGCCTGAACATGGCGCGCTCATCGCCATCGCCGACGGCGTCGGCTGGACGCGGCTGCCCGTGCCGGGGCCGCTCAATCATATCAACATCTGGGTGCTGGAGGACGGCGACGGGGTCGCGCTGGTCGATACCGGGCTCGCCATCCCGTCGTCGCGCGCGGCCTGGGAAGCACTGTTCGCCGGCCCGCTCGCCGGGCGGACGGTGACGCGGGTCATCGTCACGCACTTCCATCCCGACCATATCGGCCTCGCCGGCTGGCTGACGCAGCGGTTCGGCGTGCGGCTGTGGATGACGCGCGGCGAATGGCTGTTCGCGCGGATGCTTGCCGCCGACTTCCGCGACGCGCCGCCGGTCGATCAGCTTGCCTATTGGCGCGCCGCCGGCTGGAGCGAGGAGGCGATCACCGCGGAGGCGGCGAACGGCTGGGGCCGTTTCGCTTCGGCGGTCAGCCCGGTCCCGGTGAGCTTCATCCGCATGGAAGACGGCGACACGATCCGCATCGGCGCGCGCGACTGGCGGGTGGTGACGGGCAGCGGCCATTCGCCCGAACATGCCTGCCTGGTCGATGAGGCGGGCAAGCTGATGATCGCGGGCGATCAGGTGCTGCCCCGGATCACCTCCAACGTCTCGCTGTCGCTGAGCGAGCCGGAGGCCGACCCGCTCGGCGACTGGCTCGCCTCGATCGTGAAGCTCGGGACGCTCCCCGACGATCTGCTCGTCCTGCCCGCCCATGGCGAGCCGTTCACCGGACTGCATGCCCGTCTGGATCGGCTCGCCGACGGGCATCGCGACCGGCTCGACGCGCTCCACGCCCATCTGGCGGAGCCGCGCCGGGCGGTGGACTGCTTCGGAATCCTGTTCGCCCGCGCCGTGGGCGACCATGTCGGCCTCGCCACCGGCGAGGCGCTCGCCCATCTGCGCCATCTCGAGGCGGAGGGGCGCGCCGTCCGCGAGGTCCGCGACGGCGTCAACTGGTATCGCGCCGCCGGCTCGGCTTGACCATGGCCGCCGCCGCGCCCAAAGCTGCGCGCATGACCGAGCCCGCATCCGACGTCGCCGAACTGTCCTTCGAAGCCGCGCTGAAACGGCTCGAGGAGATCGTGCGCCGGCTCGAGAGCGGCGAGGCGCCGCTCGACGACGCGATCAGCCTTTATGAGGAAGGCGACCGGCTGAAGCGGCAGTGCGAGGCGCGGCTTCAGGCGGCGCAGGCGCGGATCGAGGCGATCCAGTTCGGGCCGGACGGCGCGCCGGCGGGAACGGCGCCGTTCGGCGGCGAATGATCCCGGCGGTGGACGCCCCGACGCCGACCCTGCAATCGGCGCTCGCCGAGATCGGCGGCGAGATCGACGGCGCCTTCGACGCGCTGCTGCCGGTGCCCGCCGACGCGCGCGCGCGGCTCTACGAGGCGATGCGCTATGCCGCGATCGGCGGCGGCAAAAGGATGCGCCCGCTGCTGGTGACGGCGGGCTGCGGCCTGTTCAAGGTCGATCGCGCGCGGGCGATCCGGGCCGGCCTCGCGGTCGAGTGCATCCATGTCTATTCGCTGATCCATGACGATCTGCCCTGCATGGACGACGATGACCTGAGGCGGGGCAAGCCGACGCTGCATCGCGCCTATGACGAATGCACCGCGGTGCTCGCCGGCGATTCGCTCCACGCGCTCGCTTTCGAGATTCTCGCCGACGAGGCGACGCACGAAGATCCGTTCGTGCGCGCCGAGCTGATCGCCGCGCTCGCCCGCGCGTCCGGGCCGGAGGGTATGGCGGGCGGGCAGGTGATGGACCTGCTGGCCGGCGACATGTCGCTCGACCTCGCCGCCGTCACGCGGCTCCAGCAGCTCAAGACCGGGGCGCTGATCGGCTGGTGCCTGGAGGCGGCGGCGATCATGGGCAAGGCGCCGCCCGAAGGCCGCACCGGCCTGCGCGGCTATGCCCGCGACATCGGCCTCGCCTTCCAGATCGCCGACGATCTGCTCGACCATGAGGGCTGCGAGGAGAAGGCCGGCAAGCGGGTCGGCAAGGACAGCGAGGCCGGCAAGGAGACGTTCGTCTCGCTGCTCGGCGCCGAGCGCGCGCGCCGTCAGGCCCATGCCCTCGTGGAGCAGGCGATCGACCATCTGCGCGGCTTCGGTGCGGAGGCCGACCTGCTGCGCGCCGTCGCCCGCTTCGCGGTCGAGCGGGACCATTGAGCCGGGATCGGGGGAGAGCATGAAGACAGCGGTCTATCCGGGCACGTTCGATCCGGTCACATTGGGTCACATGGACATCATCCGCCGCGCCGCGAACCTGGTCGACAAGCTGGTGATCGGGGTGACGACCAACCCGTCCAAGTCGCCGATGTTCACGCTCGAGGAGCGGCTCGCGATGGTGGCGCGCGAGACGAAGGACGTGCCGGGCAATATCCGCGTCGTCGCGTTCGATTCGCTGCTGATGGACTTCGCCGTGCGCGAGGGCGCGTCGATGATCGTGCGCGGGCTGCGCGCCGTCGCCGATTTCGAATACGAATATCAGATGGCCGGCATGAACCAGCAGCTCAACGCGGAGATCGAGACGATCTTCCTGATGGCGGACGTGTCGCTCCAACCGATCGCGTCGAAGCTGGTCAAGGAGATCGCGCTCTACGGCGGCGCGATCGGCCGCTTCGTCACCCCGACGGTGGCGGACGAGGTGCGCGCGCGGGTCGAGCGGATCGGCCGCAAGGGCGTCTGATCGGCGCTTGAGGCGCGCCCGCCGCCGCTCTAGACAACAGCAACTCCATTCCATCGGGATCATCGAGTCATGGCCATGCGTTTGCGTTCCCTTCTCATCGGGCTGACCGGCCTGTTCATGGCCGGCGCGCTCGCCGCGCAGGAGGCGCCGCCCGAGGCTCCGGCGGCGGCGACCCCGGAAGCCCCGGCCCGGGTCGCGCCGCTGCCCCCCGCGCCGCCGACCCCGGCGATCGAGGCGGAGAACACCTGGCATCTCGATCTTTCCACCGGCGGGCGCGTCTCGATCCAGCTCCGCCCGGACGTCGCGCCCAATCATGTCGAGCGGATCAAGGCGCTGACCCGGCGCGGCTTCTACAACGGCCTCGTCTTCCACCGGGTGATCGAGGGCTTCATGGCCCAGGGCGGCGATCCGACCGGCACCGGCACCGGCGATTCCGATCTGCCCAACCTGACCGCCGAGTTCAGCAACCTGCCGCATGTGCGCGGCGCGCTCGGCATGGCGCGCACCCAGGATCCGAACAGCGCCAACAGCCAGTTCTACATCATGCTCGTCCCCCGGCTGAGCATGGACCGCAACTATACCGTGCTCGGCCGGGTGGTGGGCGGCATGAACTTCGTCGACGCGCTGGAGCGGGGCGAGCCGCCGCTCGCGCCCAGCCGGATCGTGCGCGCCTCGATCGGATCGGACAATGTGCCGGCGATGAGCGCCGCGCAGATCGAGGCCGAGGCCGCGCGGCTGGCCGCCGCCGCGGCGCCGCCGCCGGCGCCGGCCGCGCCGCCGGGCACGCCGGTCGTGCTGGTGCCGGAGGCTCCCGCGCAGGCCGACCCGCCGCGCTGAGGTGCGCGTCGATCTCTTCGATTTCGCGCTGCCGCCCGAGAGGATCGCGCTGCGGCCCGCGTCCCCGCGCGATTCGGCGCGGCTGCTCGCGGTCTCGCCGGCGGGGCTGGCCGATCATGTCGCGACCGATCTGCCGCGCCTGCTGCGCGCGGGCGACGTGCTGGTGTTCAACGACACGCGCGTCATCCCGGCCCAGCTCGAAGGCCGACGCGGGGCGGCGCGGATCGGCGCGACGCTGCACAAGCGGGAAGGGCCGCGCGACTGGCGCGCCTTCGTGCGCAACGCCAAAAGGCTGCGCGACGGCGACCGGATCGATTTCGGCGCGGGCGTGAGCGCCGTCGCGTCGGCGAAGGGCGAGGACGGATCGTTCCTGCTCTCCTTCGCGGGCGACGAGCCGGTCGAGCTGCTGCTCGAACGGGCCGGGCGGATGCCGCTGCCGCCCTATATCGCGGGCAAGCGCCCCGCCGACGCGCGCGACGCCGAGGATTATCAGACGATGTTCGCGCGCGAGGAGGGCGCGGTGGCGGCGCCCACCGCCGCCTTGCACTTCACGCCGGCGCTGATGGCGGCGCTGGCCGAGGCGGGAATCGCCCACGAGACGCTGACCCTCCATGTCGGCGCGGGCACCTTCCTGCCGGTCAAGGCGGACGACACCGAGGCCCATGTCATGCACGCCGAATGGGGCCGGATCGACGAGGCGACCGCCGCGCGCCTCAACGCGGCGCGGGCGGCGGGCGGCCGCGTCATCGCCGTGGGCACCACCTCGCTCCGCCTGCTGGAAAGCGCGGCGGACGAAGCGGGGCAGGTGCGCCCGTTCGATGGCGACACCGCCATCTTCATCACGCCCGGCTATCGCTTCCGCGCCGTGGACGGCCTCGTCACCAATTTCCACCTGCCACGCTCGACCCTGTTCATGCTGGTCTCGGCGCTGATGGGCTTGGAGCGGATGCAGGCGGCCTATGCCCATGCGATCGGCGAAGGCTACCGCTTCTACTCCTACGGCGATGCGAGCTTGCTGCTGCCGTAAGCGAAATTAGTTGACATCGGCAACTAAATGGCGACATTTGCGAAAGCATGACCGACGCCGTCGCCGCCGTGCGCGCCTTCAACCGCTTCTACATGCGCTTCGCCGGTGCGCTGGACGCGCATTACATGGCGAGCGAGCTGTCGCTGGCCGAGGCGCGGCTGCTGTATGAGATCGCCCATCGCGACGCGCCGGTCGCCACGGATTTGCAGGCCGTGCTGGGGCTGGACGCGGGCTATGTCAGCCGGATGCTGCGGCGGTTCCAGGCGAAGGGCTGGATCGCGCGGGGGCGGGGCAGCGACGCGCGGCGGCGGCCGATCACGCTGACCGACGAGGGCCGCGCGATGTTCGCGGCGCTCGACGCGCGCACCCGCGCCGCCACCGAAGCGCGGATCGAGGGGCTGACGGGAGGCGACCGCGAAACGCTGGTCGCGGCGCTGGCGACCGTCACCGGCCTGTTGAGCGGCACGGAGACGCCCTGGCACATCCGCGCCTTCCGCACCGGCGATCTCGCGCTGATCGCCTCGCGCCAGTCGATCCTCTACGAGCCTTATGGCTGGAAGCGGCCGATGGAGGTGCTCCAGGGCGAGGTCACCACCGCTTTCCTGCGCGACTTCAAGCCGGGGCGCGAGCAGTGCTGGGTGGCGGAGCGGGCCGGGATGATGGCCGGCGCGGTGATGCTGGTCGATGCCGGCGCGGAGGTCGCCCAGCTCCGCCTGCTCCATGTCGAGCCCTGGGCGCGCGGGCTGGGGATCGGCGGGGCGCTGGTGCGGGAATGCGTGGTTTTCGCGCGGGACACGGGTTATTCGAAGGTCCGGCTGTGGACCCACAGCGTCCTGCTGAGTGCCCGGCGCATCTACCAAGGCCAGGGCTTCCGGATCGTCGAGACCGCCGAGCATCACGAATTCGGCAAGCCCGAAATGGGCGAGATCTGGGAGCTCGATCTGGCGGGTTGACGCGCGGGGGGTGAATTGGTGTATTATATAAGCATTACACCAATTCGGAGATTCGATCATGAAGGCTTTCGCCGCCCTGCTCGCGGGGCTGATCGCGGCCGCGCCGGCGCTGGCCGATGACGATGCGCGCCCGGAACTGCTGATCGTCGGCGCGCCGCATTTCGACAATCCGGGCCGGGACATCGTCAACATGCGGGTCGTGGACGTGACGACCCCGGAACGCCAGCGCGAGATCGATGCGATCGTCGAACGGCTGGCGGCGTTCCGTCCGACGCGGGTGGCGGTGGAATGGTTGTCCGGCCGGCAGGACCGGCTCGACGCGCGCTATGCCGACTATCGCGCCGGGCGCTACCAGCTCACCGCCGACGAGCGCGACCAGATCGGGCTGAGGCTGGCGGCGCGGCTGGGGCTGGAGCGGGTCCATGCGGTGGACTGGAGCGAGATGCCGCCGGGCACCGAGGCCGATTACGACTTTCCCGCCTGGGCCGAGGCGAACGGGCAGGGCGAGGCGTGGCGCGCGCGCGTGGCCCGGATGCAAACCGAAGTCGATGCGCGGGCGCGGCTGATGGCCTGCACGCCGATCTCGTCCTGGCTGCGGCATTACAACCTGCCGGAGACGCGGGCGCGCGACCAGCGGAACTATTACGACATCGCGGCGATCGGCGACAACGCGGCCAGCCCGGGCGCCGCCTGGGTGGGAAGCTGGTATGCGCGCAACCTGCGCATCCTCAACAATCTGCGCGC
>CAZTPD010000034.1:0-15798 GCA_964614625.1 uncultured Sphingosinicella sp.
GATCCTCGTCTTCCTCGGAATCCTGTTTGCGACGCAGGGCGGCGGGCGCTACGCGCTCGATACCAGGTTCGAACGCAACCGGGACGCGGAGACGAAATGATCGAGATCGAGCTGAAGCGCCTGCCCCACGGCGAGGGTCTGCCCCTCCCCGCTTACGCCACCGCCCATGCGGCCGGGCTCGACGTGGTCGCGGCCGAGGATCTGACGCTCGCGCCGGGCGCGCGCCACGCGGTCGCGACCGGCTTCGCGATCGCCATTCCGGACGGCTATGAAGTGCAGGTCCGCCCGCGCTCCGGCCTCGCGCTCAAGCACGGCATCACCTGCCTCAACACGCCCGGCACGATCGACGCGGACTATCGCGGCGAAGTGAAGGTGATCCTCGCCAATCTGGGCGGCGCGCCGTTCGAGATCGCGCGCGGCGAGCGGATCGCGCAGCTCGTGCCGGCGGCCGTGACGAAGGCGGCGTTCGCGGAGGTGACGGAATTGGCCGAGACGGCGCGCGGCAGCGGGGGCTTCGGCTCGACCGGGCGATGACCCTCTCCGATCCCCAGCTCGATCGCTATGCCCGGCACATCGTGCTGCGGGAGATCGGCGGCGCCGGGCAGGTGAAGCTGCTTGCCGCCACGATCGCCGTGATCGGCGCGGGCGGGATCGGATCGCCCGCCATCCAGTATCTCGCCGCCGCCGGGATCGGGCGGCTGCGCGTGATCGACGACGATGCGGTCAGCCTGGACAATCTCCAGCGCCAGGTGCTGTTCGGCACCAGGGACGTCGGGCGCGGCAAGGCGGACGTGGCGGGCGAGGCGGTGGCGCGGCTCAATCCCGACACGCGCTTCGAAGGCGTGACGGCACGGCTGACGGCGGACAATGTCGCCGAATTGATCGGCGGCGTCGATCTCGTGCTCGACGGCTGCGACAATTTCGCGACGCGGCTGGTGGTTTCCGACCAGTGCACCGCCGCGCGCATCCCGCTCGTCTCTGCCGCGATCGGCCGCTTCCAGGCGCAGATCGGTACCTTCCGGGGCTGGGCGGCGGACCGGCCCTGCTATCGCTGCTTCGTCGGCGACGCCTTCGACGCCGACGATTGCGACACCTGCGCGGAGTTGGGCGTGCTGGGCGCGATGGCCGGGATCGCCGGCAGCTTCGCGGCGATGGAGGCGATCCGCGCCATCGCCGGCTTCGGCGAGGACGCGGCGGGCAGGCTGCACATCTTCGACGGCCTCAAGCCCGCGATGCGCACCGTGCGCATCGCCAAGGATCCGGCCTGCAAGGGGTGCGGCGATCAGTCCTGAGCGCCGATCGCGATCAGGTCGATGGTGAAGAGCAGGGTCGCGCCGCCCGGGATCGACCCGCGTCCGGCGGGGCCGTAAGCGAGCGTATAGGGGATGGCGAACTCGTAGCGGTCGCCGACCGCCATGAGCGGCACGCCCTCCTGCCAGCCCCGGATGAGGCGCGGCAGCGGGAAGGTGGCGGGCTCGCCGCGCGCCACGGAGCTGTCGAACTCGGCGCCGTCGATGAAGGTGCCGACATAGTGGATGGTGACGGTGTCGTCCGGGCTGGGACGCGGGCCGTCGGCGTCGCCGCTCACCTTGCGATAGCGCAGGCCGCTCACCGTCCGGCGCCAGCCCTCGGCCGGGTCGAGCCGGTTGAGATAGCGGAAATGCCAGTCGCTGTTGGGCGGATCGGCGGCCGGGGCGGCGGGCGCGTCCTGCGCCAGCGCGGGGCTCACCGAGAAACCGGCCAGGGCGAGCGCGGCCGCGATCCATTTCGACATCATTTCTTCCCCTTCGCCGGCGCCTTCTTCGCGCCGGTTTTCTTTGCAGGCGCTTTCTTCGCGGGCGCCTTGCGGCCCCTGCCCTTCTTGGCCGGCCCCTTGGCGGCGCGGTCGTCGATGAGCTGCGCGGCCTCTTCCAGCGTGAGCTGATCGGGCGCGAGCGTCTTGGGCAGGGTCGCGTTGGTGGTGCCGTCGGTCACATAGGGGCCGAAGCGCCCCTCCATCAGCCTGATCTCCGCCTCGGTGCGCGGATGCGGCCCCAGCACCTTCAGCGGCTCGCGCGCGCCACGCGCCCGGCCGCCATTATTGGCCGCGTCGGCGAGCTTGGCGACCGCCGCGTTCATGCCGACCTCGAACACCTCGGCGGTCGAGCCGAGCTTCGCATATTTGCCGTCATGGGCGAGATAGGGGCCGTAGCGGCCGATGCTCGCCGTGATCGGCTTGCCCGTCTCCGGATGATCGCCGACGGTGCGCGGCAGCGACAGGAATCTGAGCGCGATCTCCAGATCGGCGTCGGCGGCCGGCACGTCCTTGGGCAGCGAGGCGCGCTTCGCCTCCTTGCCCTCGCCGAGCTGGAAATAGGGGCCGAAACGGCCGGAGCGCAGGGTGACGTCCTCGCCCGTTTCGGGATCCTGCCCCAGCACCTGCGGGCCGCTGTCCGCGCCCGCCTGGTCGCCCTGGCCGAAGCGGCGGGTGAACTTGCACTCCGGATAGTTGGAGCAGGCGACGAAGGCGCCGTAGCGGCCGCCGCGCAGCCCCAGCCGGCCGGTGCCGCACAGCGGGCAGAGGCGCGGATCGGCGCCGTCGCCCTTGTCCGGGAACAGGAAGGGGGAGAGGAACTCGTCGAGCGCGGCGGTGATGTCGGAGGGTTTCTGCTCCATCACCTCGCCGGTCTTCGGCTTGAAATCGCGCCAGAAGGCCTCGAGCACCTGCTGCCACTGGGCGCGGCCGCCGGAAATGTCGTCCAGCTCGTCTTCCAGATGGGCGGTGAAATCGTAGGAGACGTAGCGCTCGAAGAAACGCTCCAGGAAGGCCGTCACCAGCCGGCCGCTCTCCTCGGGGAAGAAGCGGTTCTTCTCCAGCCGGACATAGTCGCGGTCCTTCAGCGTCTGGAGGATCGAGGCGTAGGTGGAGGGCCGCCCGATGCCGAGCTCCTCCATCTTCTTGACCAAAGAAGCTTCGGAATAACGCGGCGGCGGCTGGGTGAAATGCTGCTCGGCCTCCACGCTTTTCTTGGCCGGCACGTCGCCGTCCCTGAGGCGCGGCAGGCGGCGGCTATCCTCGTCCGCCTCGTCGTCCCGCCCTTCCTCGTAGAGCGCGAGGAAGCCGGGGAAGATCACGACCTGACCGGTGGCGCGCAGCGCGTGCTGGCCGGTGCCGTCGGTGAGTTCCACGGTGGTGCGCTCCAGCCGGGCCGAGGCCATCTGGCTGGCCAGCGCGCGCTTCCAGATCAGGTCGTAGAGCCGGGCATGATCGCCCGAGCCGGCGCGCTCGCGGGAGAAATCGGTCGGGCGGATCGCCTCATGGGCTTCCTGGGCGTTCTTCGCCTTGGTCTCGTAATGGCGCGGTTTGTCCGGCACATAGCCGGCGTCGTAGCGATCGGCGACGGCCTTGCGGGCGGCGGAGATCGCCTCGCCCGCCATCTGGACGCCGTCCGTCCGCATATAGGTGATCGCGCCGTCCTCGTAGAGATTCTGGGCGAGCCGCATCGTGACGCTGGCCGACAGGCCGAGCTTGCGCGCCGCCTCCTGCTGGAGCGTCGAGGTGGTGAAGGGCGGCGGCGGGTTGCGGGTGAGCGGCTTCGTCTCGACCGTCGCGACGGTGAAGCGGCCTTCCTCGACCGCCTGCTTCGCGGCGCGCGCGGTGCCCTCGTCGCCGATCGTCAGCCGGTCGATCTTCTCGCCCTTGTAGCGGACGAGGCGGGCGAGGAACTCGGTGCCGTCCGCCTCCAGCGTGGCGGTGACGGACCAATATTCCTGCGGGCGGAACAGCTCGATCTCGCGCTCGCGATCGACGATCAGGCGCAGCGCGACGGACTGGACGCGGCCCGCCGACTTGGCGCCGGGCAGCTTGCGCCACAGCACCGGCGAGAGCGTGAAGCCGACCAGATAATCGAGCGCGCGGCGGGCGCGGTAGGCGTCGATCAGATCCTCGTCGAGGGCGCGCGGATGGGCCATCGCCTCGGTCACGGCGGATTTGGTGATCGCGTTGAACGTGACCCGCTCGACATGGGCGGGCAGCGCCTTCTTCTTCGCCAGCACTTCCTGCACATGCCAGGAGATCGCCTCGCCCTCGCGATCCGGGTCGGTGGCGAGGATCAGCGCGTCCGCCCGCTTCGCCTCGTCGGTGATCGCCTTGAGCTGCTTCGCCTTGTCGGCATAGGTTTCCCACTCCATCGCGAAGCCGGCATCGGGATCGACCGACCCGTCCTTCGGCGGCAGATCGCGGACATGGCCGTAGGAGGCGAGCACCCGATAGCCGCCACCCAGATATTTCTCGATGGTTTTCGCCTTGGCGGGCGATTCGACGACGACAAGTTTCATGGAGAGAAAAGACCCCTTACGCGTACGCGCATAGGTGAGGAGCGGCGTGGCGATCCGTCAAGTCTGGTGCTGCATTCATTCCTCGTCATTGCGAGGAGTGTAGCGACGAAGCAATCCAGCGGGCCTCGGAGTCCGACTGGATTGCTTCGCTACGCTCGCAATGACGGATGGATCGAAAAGCAATCGAATTGCTAGGCCAGACTCACCCTTCCCCCCGCATGTCGCTCCAGCCGGCCCGCCAGCTCCAGCTCGAGCAACACCGTCTGCACCTCGGCGGGCGAGCGGCCGGACTGGCGGACAAGCTCATCCACCGGCACCGGCGTCGGGCCGAGCAGATCGGTAATGGCGCGGCGGGCCGTCTCGTCGGCGTCGGCGGATGGCGCGGGGGCGGCATAATCCTGCCTGCGCTGGCGGAAGGGGCGCGGGTGGATTGGGCTCAGCGCCTCGATCACGTCCTCGGCGGTCTGGACCAGGGTCGCGCCCTCGCGGATCAGCAGGTTGCAGCCCTGGGCGCGCGGATCGAGCGGGGAGCCGGGCACGGCCATCACCTCACGCCCGAACTCGGCGGCGAGGCGGGCGGTGATGAGCGAGCCCGATTTGGGCGCGGCCTCGACCACCACCGTGCCCTGCGCCAGCCCGGCGATGATCCGGTTGCGATAGGGGAAGTGGCGGGCGCGCGGCTCGGTGCCGGGCGGCTGCTCGGCGAGGAGCAGGCCGCGCTCGGCGATGGTTCGCTGCCGGTCCTCATTCTCGGGCGGGTAGAAGATGTCGATGCCGCCGGCGATGACCGCGATCGTGCCGGTCGCCAGCGACCCGTCATGCGCGGCGGTGTCGATGCCGCGCGCCAGCCCGGAGACGACGACCTGCCCCGCCGCGCCCAGCGCCCCGGCAAGCTGGCGCGCGAAGCGGCAGGCGGCGGCCGACGCGTTGCGCGCGCCGACCATCGCGACCGCCGGCCTGTCGAAGAGCGCGACATCGCCTTTCGCGATCAAGGCGGGCGGCGCGGTCTCCAGTTCGGCGAGCAGGGCCGGATAGGCGGACTGGCCGAGGAACAGGTGGCGCGCGCCCAGCCGCTCCACCGTCTCGATCTCGCGCTCGGCCTGCCCGGCGGGGGCGAGCTTCGGCGCCCGGCCGCCGCCGCGCGCGGCGAGATCGGGGATGGCGTCGATCGCCGCCTGCGCCGAGCCGAAGCGGGCGAGGAGCTGGAAATAGGTGATCGGCCCGATATTGTCGGACCGGATCAGCCGCAGCCGCGCGACGGCATCGCGCGGCGCCGGCATCTCAGCCCCGCGCCTTTCCGACCCTGGGCTCCGTCCCGTCGATCAGCCGCCCGATATTGGCGCGGTGCGTCCACAGGATGAGCAAGGCGAGGCCGAGGAAGAGAATGGCCAGATCGACCCGCCCCAGCGCGAAGGCGGCGACGGGCGCGGCGAGCGCCCCGCTCATCCCGCCCACGGAGGAGCGGCGGGTGACGGCCAGCGCCAGTATCCACACCGCCACGACGGCCAGCGCCGCCGGCCACAGCAGGGCCGCGACGATGCCGATCATCGTCGCCACGCCCTTGCCGCCCCTGAAGCGCAGCCAGACCGGATAGAGATGGCCGAGAAAGGCGGCGATCCCGGCCATGCCGCCCAGGCTGGCGTCCGGCCAGATCGCCCCGGCGAGCAGCACGGCGGCGGCGCCCTTGGCCGCGTCGAGCAGCAGCGTGGCGGCGGCCAATCCCTTGCGGCCGGTGCGCAGCACGTTGGTCGCGCCGATATTGCCCGAGCCGATCGCCCGCACATCGCCCAGCCCGGCGAAACGGGTCAGCAGCAGGCCGAACGGAATCGAGCCCAGGACATAGCCGAGCAGCAAGGCGAAAAGCGGCGGCTGAACTATTTCCCAAGTAATCACTTCATCCCCTTGATAGTCATGCCTAAGCAATGGCCCTGCGCCGCGCAACCGGTTTGCCGACAGGCCCGCTGCTCGCTACATCCGCCCCCGATGGACAGCGCGCGGCCCCTCCTGATCTTCGATTCCGGCGTCGGCGGGCTGTCGGTGCTGAAGGAGATCCGCGCGCTGCTGCCCGACGCGCCGATCGTCTATGCGGCGGACAGCGCCGGCTATCCCTACGGCACCAAGAGCGCGGCGGAGATCGCGGCGCGGGTGCCGGCCTTGCTCGGCCGTTTGGCGGAACGCTACGATCCGGCGCTGATCGTCATCGCCTGCAACACCGCCTCCACCATCGCGCTCGACGCGGTGCGCGCCGCGCTCGATCTGCCGATCGTCGGCACGGTGCCGGCGATCAAGCCGGCGGCGGCGCTGTCGAAGACCCGCCTCATCGGCGTGCTCGGCACCCAGGCGACGATCGTCCAGCCCTATGTCGATCGGCTCGCCGCCGAGTTCGCCGCGGATTGCGTCGTGGTGCGCCACGGATCGGCCGAGCTGGTCGATCTCGCCGAAGCCAGCCTGCGCGGCGCGCCGGCCGATCCCGCAGCCTATCGCCGCGTCCTCGACGGCCTGCTCTCGCGGCCCGATGGCGACCGGATCGACACGGTCGTCCTCGCCTGCACCCACTTCCCGCTCGTCGCCGACGCGCTGGCCGCCGCCGCGCCGCGCCCGCTCGCCTTCGTGGACGGCAATGCCGGGATCGCCCGGCGCACCGCCTGGCTGGCGCGTGGCATGGCCTGGCCGGACGGCCCCGGCGCGGGCATCGCGGTCTTCACCGGCGGCACGGCGGCGGCCGAAGCCTGTCGCGCCGGCCTGGCGCGGTTCGGACTGGAGCGGATCGAGGCGCTCTGACGCCCCGAATTAGTTGCGAACCGTTCTCACTGGCCTTCCCGTGGAAAAATCCGCTATTGAGCGCGCGAGCAACGGGGATGAGAGTCTTGGATTATCAGCGCATCTTCGCGGACGCGATCGAGCGGCTGCACACCGAGGGACGCTATCGGGTGTTCATCGACATCCTGCGCAACAAGGGCGCATTCCCCAACGCGCGCTGCTTCCACCACCATAACGGGCCGAAGCCGATCACCGTGTGGTGCTCCAACGACTATCTGTGCATGGGCCAGCATCCGGACGTGACCGGGGCAATGGAAGAGGCGCTGCACGATGTCGGCGCCGGCTCCGGCGGCACCCGCAATATCGGCGGCAACACCCATTACCATATCGAGCTGGAAGCCGAGCTGGCCGACCTGCACGGCAAGGAATCGGCGCTGATCTTCACCTCGGGCTACATCTCGAACGAGGCGACGCTCTCGACCATCGGCAAGATCCTGCCCGGCTGCATCATCTTCTCCGACGCGCTCAACCACGCCTCGATGATCGCTGGCATCCGCAATTCGGGCTGCGAGAAGCAGGTGTTCCGGCACAACGATCTCGATCATCTCGAGGAGCTGCTGGCGGCGGCCGATCCGGCGGCGCCCAAGCTGATCGCGTTCGAAAGCGTCTATTCGATGGATGGCGACGTGGCGCCGATCGCCGAGATCTGCGATCTCGCCGACAAGTATAACGCCCTCACCTATCTCGACGAGGTCCATGCCGTCGGCATGTACGGCGCGCGCGGCGGCGGCATTTCCGAGCGCGAGGGCCTGGCTCACCGGCTCTCGATCATCGAAGGCACGCTGGGCAAGGCGTTCGGCGTGATGGGCGGCTATATCGCGGCCGACCGGAACATCGTCGACGTGGTGCGCTCCTATGCGCCCGGCTTCATCTTCACGACCTCGCTCTCCCCGGTGCTGGTCGCCGGCGCGCTGGCGAGCGTGCGCTACCTCAAGGGCTCGTGCGTCGAGCGCGACGCGCAGCAGGCCAATGCCGCGAAGCTGAAGGCGATCTTCGCCGAGGCCAGGCTGCCGGTCATGCCGTCCGTCACCCATATCGTGCCGCTGCTGGTCGGCGATCCGGTGAAGGCGAAGCGGATCAGCGACATCCTGCTCGCCGAATATGGCGTCTATGTGCAGCCGATCAATTACCCGACCGTGCCGCGCGGCACCGAGCGGCTGCGCTTCACCCCCGGCCCCGCGCACAGCGAAGAGATGATGCGCGACCTGGCGAGCGCGCTGGTCGAGATCTGGGACCGCCTGGAGATGCAGCTGGCGGCCTGAGCGGCCCCGATACGTCATGCTGAACTTGTTTCAGCATCCATGCCTCCACCGGCAGAGCGGTGACGGGATGGCCCCTGAAACAAGTTCAGGGTGACGAGAGGGACGACGATTGGTTGTGGCGAATCCCGCGCGCCTCCCCTAGGGGATGTGCGTCACTCCATTTGCAGGGATTCAGCATGGCCGAGCGCATCGCCATCGCTTCCGATCACGCCGCCGTCGAATTGAAGGCGGCGCTCGCCCACTGGCTGCGCGAGACCGGCCATGATGTGACCGATCTCGGCCCCGACGGCGTCGAATCGGTCGATTATCCCGATTACGGCTACAAGCTGGCCGAGGAGCTCGCCGCCGGGCGCGCCGATTTCGGCATCGCTTTGTGCGGCTCCGGCATCGGCATCTCGATCGCCGCCAATCGCCACCCGGCCTGCCGCTGCGCGCGCGTGACCGAGCCCTTGTCGGCGCGCCTCGCCCGCGAGCATAACGACGCCAACGCCATCGCCATGGGCGCGCGGCTGATCGGCGTCGAGATGGCCAGGGCCTGCGTCGAGGCCTTCCTCGCCACCCCCTTCTCCGGCGACCGCCATGTCCGCCGGGTCGAGAAACTCTCCCACCCCCATTTCGCGAAGGAAAAGGCATGAGCGCCAGCCCCGCCAACGATCTCCACGACGTCCAGCCGGCGGGCTTCTTCACGAAGCGGCTGGGCAGCGCGGACAGCGCCGTCGCCGTCGCCGTCGCCGCCGAGCTCGACCGCGAGCAGAACCAGATCGAGCTGATCGCGTCGGAGAATATCGTCAGCCGCGCCGTGCTGGAGGCGCAGGGATCGGTGCTCACCAACAAATATGCGGAAGGCTATCCGGGCCGCCGCTACTATCAGGGCTGCGCGCCGTCCGACGCAGTCGAGAGCCTTGCGATCGAGCGCGCCAGGCAGCTCTTCGGCTGCGGCTTCGCCAATGTGCAGCCGCATTCGGGCGCGCAGGCGAACGGGGCGGTGATGCTGGCGCTCACGAAGCCCGGCGACACGATCATGGGCCTCAGCCTCGATTCCGGCGGGCACCTCACCCACGGTGCGAAGCCCGCCATGTCCGGAAAGTGGTTCAACGCCGTCCAATACGGCGTGCGCGCCGACGATCACCTGATCGATTATGACGCGGTCGCGGCGCTGGCCCGGGAGAGCAGGCCGACGCTCATCATCGCCGGCGGCTCGGCCTATCCGCGCCACATCGATTTCGCCCGCTTCCGCGCGATCGCGGACGAGGTGGGCGCGGTCTTCATGGTCGATATGGCCCATTTCGCCGGTCTGGTCGCGGGCGGCGAGCACCCCTCCCCCTTCGGTCACGCCCATGTCGTCACCACCACGACGCACAAGACCTTGCGCGGCCCGCGCGGCGGCATGGTGCTGACCGACGACGAGGCCATCGCCAAGAAGATCAACTCGGCGGTCTTCCCCGGTTTGCAGGGCGGCCCGCTGATGCACGTCATCGCCGCCAAGGCGGTCGCGTTCGGCGAGGCGCTCCAGCCCGAGTTCAAGACCTACGCCAAGGCCGTAATCGCCAACGCCAAGGCGCTGGCCAGCCGTTTGAAGGAGCGCGGCGCCGATCTCGTCTCGGGCGGCACCGACACGCATCTCGCGTTGGTCGATCTGAGGCCCATCGGCGTCACCGGCAAGGATGCCGACGAGGCGCTGGAGCGGGCCGGCATCACCTGCAACAAGAACGGCGTGCCCAACGATCCGCTGCCCCCGGTCAAGACCAGCGGCATCCGCGTCGGCTCCCCCGCCGGCACGACCCGCGGCTTCGGCGTCGCCGAATTCCGCGACATCGCCGACATGATCGCCGACGTGCTCGACGGCCTGAAGGCGAACGGGCACGAGGGCAATGGCGCGGTCGAGGCCGAGGTGAACGGCCGCGTCCGGGCGCTCTGCGCGCGCTTCCCCATCTATCAGGATCTGTAATTGCGCTGCCCGTTCTGCGCCCATGAGAACAGCCAGGTGAAGGACAGCCGTCCGACCGAGGACGGCTCCGCCATCCGCCGCCGCCGCCAGTGCGAGGATTGCGGCGCGCGCTTCACCACGTTCGAGCGGGTGCAGTTGCGCGAGCTCACCGTGCTGAAATCAGAGGACAAGCGCGAGCCGTTCGACCGCGCCAAACTGGAGCGATCGATCGCCATCGCCTGCCGCAAGCGCCCCGTGCCGGTGGAGCGGATCGAACGCCTCGCCTCCTCGATCCAGCGCCAGATCGAGACGAGCGGCGAAAGCGAGATGCCCTCCGCCCGGATCGGCGAGATGGTGATGGAGGGCCTCCAGGCCCTCGATCCCGTCGCCTATATCCGCTTCGCGAGCGTCTATAAGGACTTCCGCGAAGCGAAGGATTTCGAGGATTTCGCGGGGACGGTGGCGGAGGCGGGGAAGGAATAATCCCGATCCCGCATTCCCGAGCGAAGGCTCTCCTGAGCGAAGTCGAAGGGTCGAGGGACTAGGCCGAGCGCAGCCGAGGCCCTAAGCGACAGTCATGAGCTTCTGGACCTACATCCTCCATTGCGCCGACCGGAGCTACTATACCGGCCATACCGACGATCTGGATCGTCGCATCGGCGAGCATCAAAGCGGGGCCATTCGCGGCTATACCTATGACCGCCGTCCGGTCGAGCTGGTCTGGGCGGACAGCTTTCCGACCCGCGCCGAGGCGCAAGCGGCCGAGACCCGGATCAAGAGCTGGTCGCGGGCCAAGAAGGAGGCCCTGATCGCCGAAAACTGGGATCGGCTGAAGCGGCTTGCGATTCCACCTGCGGAGCGGTCTGAAAGGGCCTCGGCTTCGCTCGGCCTAGTCCCTCGACTTCGCTCGGGAAAAGCGGAGTTGGGGGTGCCAAAGAAAGCAGTTCCCCCCGCCATCGTCCTGGTCCGTCCGCAGCTTGGCGAGAATATCGGCAAGGCGGCACGGGCGATGCTCAATTTCGGGCTGACCGACCTGCGCCTCGTCGCCCCGCGCGACGGGTGGCCCAATCCGTCCGCCGGGCCGGCGGCGTCAGGGGCGGACATCGTGCTGGAGCAGGCGCGCGTGTTCGCAACGGTGGCCGAGGCGGTGGCCGATTGCCCGTTCGTCTATGCGACGACGGTGAGGAAGCGCGGGCTGGTCGTGCCGGTCGCTTCTCCGGAAGAGGCTGCGCGCGAAATTCACGCCAATAGCGGTCCCTCCGCCATCCTGTTCGGCGCCGAACGCTCCGGGCTGGAGACGGACGAGGTGGCACTCGCCGGCAAGATCGTCACCGTGCCGGTCAATCCGGAGTTCCGCTCGCTCAATCTCGCCCAGGCGGTGCTGCTGCTCGCCTATGAATGGTCGAGGTTCATCCCGGGCGACGTCGAGGGGCACGCGGCGCTGGCCGTGCCGACACTGGGCGACGAAGCTGAGCCGCGCGCCGAGCATGTCCATCTCGAAGGCCTGATCCAGCAGCTCTTCGACGGGCTGGACAAGGCGGACTATTTCCACCCGCCCGACCGCACGCCCGCGACGAAGAACACGATCCGCACCATCCTCACCAAGGCGGGCTGGTCGGCGCGCGAGGTGCAGGCGCTGCGCGGCATCGTGCGCGCGCTGGCCGAGCCGCGCAGGGCGCGTCAGCCGCGCAAGTCGTCGAACCGGTCGAACTCGTAGGCGATCGAGCCTTCGACGAGCCGCTCGTAAATGTCGCCGATCACTTCCTCGGGGACATCGGCCGCGCGCGCGTGGTTCCGGGCGTTGCCGATCACCTGCGCCTTGCGCCACTCGTCACGCACCGTCTCGCGCGTCGGCTTGATCCGCGCCGCCGCGTCCATGTAGCGGAAGCGTTCGCCGATCAGGGCGACGATCTGTTCGTCCAGCCGGTCGATGCCGTGGCGCACCTCTGCCATCGTCCGGCAGTCCGCCGGTTTCACGCGTTCTTCAGTCATGGCGTTCCTTTAACGCCATGACGCGGGCTGTCGAGCGGAGACCGTCGAGACGCTTGACTATCGAAAGTTATGCGGGACATTGGAGAGTGACTCTGGAGGATTTCATGAAGCTTTTCGCGTTGCTTGGCCTGCTCGCAATCCCCGCCGTGGCGTTCGCCGGCGGCGGTGAAAGAGGAAAGAGCGGGGACGAAGGCGCCTCGGCGCCCCGCGAGCGGCTGATCTGCCGTACCGAGGCCGTGACCCGCACCCGCGTCCAGCGCAACCGCGTCTGCCTGACCCAGGCGGAGTGGGACGAGCGGCGCAACAACGCGCGCGACGGCGGCGAGCGCATCCAGACGCAGCACACCGAGCGCGGCAACTAGGCCCAGCCCGACCGGAACGCCGCACGACGCGGCCGGCGCCTTGACTTCGGCGCCGGCTTCGACCATGTGCGCGCCTTCGCAATTGGCCCCGCACCCCTGGTGAAGCGGCGGCCGCGCCGGACAGACACGGTCCGGCGGTGCGGTTCCAGGGATCATCAGCCCTCCCCGAAAAGTGGGAACCGGTTTTCGGATCAGGAGGGCTGAAAACGAACGATAACGCGAATTGGAGTCAAATCATGTCGAAGCGCAGCAGCGCCAAGTACAAGCTCGACCGCCGCATGGGCGAGAACGTCTTCGGACGCCCCAAGAGCCCGGTCAACAAGCGCGAATATGGTCCCGGCCAGCACGGCCAGCGCCGCAAGGGCAAGATGTCGGACTTCGGCATCCAGCTGCGCGCCAAGCAGAAGCTGAAGGGCTATTACGGCGACGTCACCGAAAAGCAGTTCAAGCGCGCCTATACCGACGCCGCGAAGATGAAGGGCGACACGGGCCAGAACCTGATCGGCCTGCTCGAGCGCCGGCTCGACATGGTCGTCTATCGCGCCAAGTTCGCGCCGACCATCTGGGCCGCGCGCCAGCTCGTCAGCCACGGCCATGTCCGGGTCAACGGCGTGAAGTGCAACATCGCCTCGCGCCGCGTCGATGTCGGCGACGAGATCACGCTGGGCGCCAAGGCGCAGGAAATGGCGCTGGTGCTGGAAGCGCAGGGCCTCGCCGAGCGCGACATTCCCGATTATGTCGTGCCGGACGGCGCCGCGAAGGCCACCTTCACCCGCGTGCCCTCGCTCGACGAAGTCCCCTATCCGGTCCGCATGGAGCCGAACCTGGTCGTCGAGTTCTACTCGCGCTGACCGTTCGGCCCGGCCGATGAAGATGAAGGGCGGCCTCCGCGCGGAGGCCGCCCTTTTCTATTCGATCTCCAGCGCGGAACGCAGGAAGGCGTCGCTCCGCCGCAGCATGTCGGCGCGCGCGGTGCTGTCATCGAGCTGGTGGTCTAGGCCCGGATAGGTCACCAGCTCCACCCGCCCGCCGGCGGCGCGCAGCCGGCTCTCCATGCGGCGCGACTGGCCGATGCCGACATTGCGGTCGAGATCGCCGTGGAACAGCAGCACCGGCACGCGGATGGCCTGCGCGTTGTCGGCGGGCGATCCCTCGCGGACATGCGGGCCGCTGCCGACGAAATCGCGCACGGCCGCGAAGCTGGTCCAGTTGCGCCATTCCTCCTTGAGCAGGTTGAGGTCCGTCACCGGCGCGATCGCCACCGCGGCGCGAAAGAGCTGCGGATCGAGCACGTTCGCCTGCAACGCCGCATAGCCGCCATAGGACCAGCCCAGGATGGCGAGCCGCGCCGGATCGGCGATGCCTTCCGCGACCAGCCAGCGCCCGGCATCGTTGATGTCGCCGATCGCGGTCCGCCAGGCCTGAAAGCCGTTCTCCCGGAACCACGCGTCGCCATAGCCGGACGAGCCCCGGAAATTGGGCTGGAGCACCGCGAAGCCGCGATGGGCGAAATATTGCGCCAGCCAGTCGAAGCCCCATTCGTCGCGCGCTTCGGGGCCGCCGTGCGGCATGACGATCGCCGGCAGGCCACGCCCCGAACCACGGGGCGGAAGCGTGAGATAGGCGGGGACCATTGTCCCGTCGGCGGCGCGGTAGGTCATGGCGCGCACCTCCGCCAGCGTCACCCTCTCCAGCTGCGGCCGGGCCAGCATGATCTCGTTGAGCTGGCGCGTGTCGCGATCATAGGTGAAATAACGCCCCGGATCGCGGTCGCTGGCGGCGAGGATCAGCAGCCGGTTCTCGTCCTGCGACGAGTCGACAAAACGGATCAGCGGCAGATGCGGCATGGCTTGCGCCAGTTGAGCCGCCAGCTGCCGCAATTCCGTGTCGAAATAGACGACCTGGCGCACATCGGTGACATAAGTGGCGCCGATCACGCGCCCGCCGCGGCCGATCCGCACGAGATTGTCGACATCCACCACGTCATGGGAAAGGAGCAGTTCCTCCCGGCCCGAACCGTCCAGCGCGAGCCGGTAGAGCGCGATCCGCCCTTCATGCTTGCGAAACACATAGGCCGCGTTCAGCGCGCGATCGACGGCGAGCGGATAGAGCCCGTCGCGCGTCGCGACCGTATAATCGCCGAGCGGCGTCCAGCTGTTCGAACCGGTCGCGCGGTAGAAATAGTTGATCCGTTCGCCGGTCATGCCCGTCTCGCCGCGCGGCGGCTGCATGCCCATGATGCGGATGGCGCCTTGCCCGTCCGACACGTAATGAACCGCGTTGAGCCGCCCCTGCTCCACCGTCCGGGACCGCAGATTGGCCGTGTCCACCCGGACGACCCCATAACCCTGGCCCCGTCGTTCCAGATTGGTGCCGGCACGCCGCTCCGGCACGAAATTCTGCCCCATCAGCACCGCGCCGTCCTCGCCGGGAAGCCAGTCCACGATATTGCCGCCCCACAGACTCGCATATTGCTGATAGAGGCTGTCGGTTTGCCCGAGCACGCGGACATTGCCGCCATCGCGATCGAGGGCGACGAGCCGGGACACGGCGACGATCTCGCCCGGGGTATCAGTCAGCGCGAAGACCGTGCAGAGCAACCGCTCCTCCGACACCCAGCTGCAACCGCCCAGCCGCTGCCGGACGCCGTCGGCCGCCGTGGTCTGCCGGGATTCGCCCGTGTCGAGATCGACGGTGTAGAGGACCGACGCTTGCCCGGCGGCCGGCGCGACATAGGCAAGCCGCCGCCCGCCGGGTGAAAGCGCGATGCTTTCAATGCTTTCGCGCGCGCCGAAGGCAACGGCGGCATCGCCGGACTGGGCATGCGCGGCGAAAAGCGGCAAGACGAATGCAAGCAAAAGCAAAGAAAAAATGCGCCGCATTGAATCCACCCCCGAATATCGTTGCCCCGTTGATGCCAAGCCTGACGCGGGCGCGCAAGGTTGCCTCCGCGCCGCGGCGGTGCCAGAAACGCGTCCATCCAGTCAGGGAGAGACAGCTTGATCCGTCGATTGATCGCGCCCGCCGCGGCTCTTGCCATCGCCGCCTGCACCGTTCAGGAGGCGCCGCCCCAGATCGCCGCCCCCGAAATCTCGCAGGAAACGCTGCAACGGCTGAC
>CAZTPD010000035.1:0-15741 GCA_964614625.1 uncultured Sphingosinicella sp.
GCCTGCACCCAGATCATGCCGGGCTCGGCCTCCATCTCGCCCCAGCGGCGCGTGCCGTCCGGCAGATAGGCCCAGACATAGCCGCCTCGGTCGGCGACATGCTCGACCATATATTCGGTGGCGCGGCGCATCGTCGCCTCGATCTCTGCGCGTTCCTGTGCCGGCGCGACGGCCGGGAGCAGCAGGAAGGCGATCAGGGCAAGCGCGCGGCGCATTGATTGCTCCTAACATGGAAACGGCCCGCCCGCCGAAGCGAAGCGGGCCGTCGTCCCCTGGCGCCGTCAGTAGGTGAAGCGCACGCCGAAATAGAATTGCCGGCCGGTATGGTGATAGGTGCTCAGCCGGTTGTCGGCGCTGTCGATATACTGATCGACATATTCGTCGGTCAGGTTCACGCCTTCGAAGGTCAGCGAGATGTTGCGGTTGATCGCGACCGAGGCCGACACGTCGAAGTTCAGGCTCGAATTGACGCCCTCGATATCGTTGAAGCCGGGCTGCGCCGCATTGGGATTGGTGGCCGGCAAACCGTTGCGCCCCGGAACCTGCTGGAGATAGCCGCTGCGATAGGCGACCGAGCCGCGCAGCCGGAAGATGCGGTCCTCGTAATAGAGGGTGAGGTTCGCCATGTTGCGCGACAGGTTGACCAGCGGCCGGGTGACGACCGGCGCGCCCGGCGCGGTCGACAGCGGATAGTCGATCTCCGAATCGACATAGGTGTAATTGGCCTGGATGCCGGTGTTGCGCAGGAAGCCGGGCAGGAAGCGGAACGGCAGTTGCAGGCCGACCTCGATGCCCTTCAGCGTGCCTCCCTCCGAATTGACCGGCTGGTTCACCGTGAACAGGTCGGTCGGCGTCGCGGGCGTGCCGGCAAGCAGGGATTCGGGCAGGCCGAGCTGGTTGAACGGAATCTGATCCGTCGTGTTGGCGACGAAGGTGCCGATATCCTTGTAGAACAGGCCGACGATCAGCGCCGATTCCGGCGCGAAATACCATTCGGCGGAAAGATCGAACGTGGTCGCCTCGGTCGGGTTGATGAACGGATTGCCGCGATTGAAGGTGCGGTTGCCGCCCGAGACGCTGAACGCGCCGCCGGGATTGACCGTGCCGATATCGGGGCGGGCCAGCACCCGCGCCGCGGCGCCGCGCAGGATGAAGCCGTTGCCGAGCTCGGCGGCGACGTTGAACGAGGGCAGGAAGTGATCGTAGCTCCGTCGCACCTCGATCAGCTCGAGGGTGCTGCCTTGCGCGGTATAGCCGGTCGAGGTCTGGCGGGTGCGGACATAGCGCCCGCCGACATTGCCGCGCAGCTCGATGCCGCCGACCGGAATATTGTAGTCAAGCTGGGCGTAGAAACCGAGCGCGCGCTCGGTCACGGTGCGGAAATTGGCGCGCGCCGTCGCGTTCTCGATGCCGAACAGCTGGAAGATGCCCGTATTGGAATAGATGCCGAGCGCGTCGGCGAAGGCGTCGAGATCGGGGACGACGAAGGCGCGCGGCGTGCCGTCCGGCAGCGGCGTGCCGGCATTGATCAGCCAGATCGTCGAGAGGCCGGCGAGCTGGCCCGGCGCGAGCGCCGGCACCGCCGTCTCGCTGGCGCGCCGCTGCTCGCGCGAGTCGAAGCCGTAGCGCTTGAAATCGACGCCGCCGCGCAGCGTGGCGGCCCGTGAGAATTCGTAAGCCAGCTCGCCGCGCGCGACCGTGAAGTCGTTGTCGACGAATTGCGGGCGCAGGCGGATTTCGCCGAGCGTGTAGGCGTTGGGATCGGCGACGTTAAGATCGCCGTAACTGAAGAAGGGCAGGCGCCCGCCCCGATAGTCGTAGATATAGTTCTGGACGTTGAGCACATCGAGCGCGACCGTCGTCTGGATCGGGTTGCGGAACTGCGATTGCGAATAGCCGCCGAGCAATGACAGCGAGAGCCGGTCGCTGAAATCGTGGGTGAGCGATCCGGTATATTGCTGGAAGGTGGTGGTGAGCTCGTCGAAGCGCGATTCGACGCGCACGTCGACATTGTCGAACACGCCATAGACCAGGCTGTTGCCCTCGACCACGGCGCCGGGGCGGATGATCGTCTGCGGCTTGCCGCCGGCGGCCGCGTTGCGGCTGAACGAGAGCGCCTCGAGATATTGCTCCGCGCGCTCGGAGCGGAAGCGCGCGTAGAGCGCGTCGAGCGTGATCAGGGTCGCGTCGGTCGGCTGGAACTGGAGCGATCCGGTCAGGCCGAGCCGCTCGGTCTGGTAGCGGTAGCTGTCGTAGCGCGGAATGCGCGGGTGGAAGAAGCTGAAGTCGTTCGCGCCGCCGGGCAGGGTCGAGGCGGGGTTGAAGCCGCCGTCGGCAGTGCCCTGCGCCCAGCGGACCGTGCTCGGCCCTTCCTCGACGATGCCGCGCTCGCTGTAGGAGCCGGAGAGCAGGATGCCGACCCGCCCGTCGGCGAAGCGCCAGGAGACGAGGCCGGCGATGCGCGGATCGACCGAGTTCGAGAGATCGTTGAGGCCGAGCTGGGCGGTGCCGACCAGGACGAAATCCTCGCGATAGTCGAACGGCCGCGCGGTCTGGAGATCGACGGTGGCGCCGAGCGAGCCTTCCTCGACATCGGCGGTCGCGGTCTTGCGCACCGTGATCGAGTTGAACAGCTCGGACGCGAAGATGTTGAAATCGAACTGGCGGCCGCGATTGGCGCCGCCACTGGCGTCGGAACCGCCGGTGGTGGAAAGGCCCTCCATGCCGTTGATCCTCACGCGGGTGAAGATCGGGCCGAGGCCGCGCACCGTGATCTGGCGCCCCTCGCCCTGGTCGCGGGTGATCGCGACGCCGGGGATGCGCTGGATCGATTCGGCGAGGTTGTTGTCGGGAAAATCGGCGATGTCCTCGGCGCGGATGACATCGACGATGGAATTGGCCTCGCGCTTGTCGTTCAGCGCGGCGTTCAGGGAGGCGCGAAAGCCGGTGACCGTGATCTCCTGTCCGTCGCCTTCGCCGGCGAGCGCGCCGCTTTCGTTCTGCGCATAAGCCGGCGCGGCGAAGCCCGCCACGGCCAGCGCCAGCGCCGAGGCGGCGCCGAACAGACGGCCGGCGCCAGCCCTGCGCCGCGCGATTTCCAGGTTCGAAGCCATCATCCCCTCCCGATTGGTCGCGCCGCCGCGCGGTTGTGCGCCGCCCGGCGCGCCGGCGCCAAGCGGATCGATGAAAAACGGGTTATGACACCGGTGTCTATCGGACATGAAAAAAGGCCGCGCGCGCACGCTCGACACGGATTTCCGGCTTGGCGAGATGCCCATCGGCGCTGTCCTCCCGTTCGCATGCGTCGCGTTGCCCGCGATCGCCTTTTCCGGTTGTCGATGTGAAGTAACCGGTGTCATAAGACTTTGAGCCGATGAACCGGCGCTGTCAAGACCATGTATCGGAAGGGGTCCGCGCATGTCGTTCCGTCACTTTCTCGCCCTGCTCGCCGCGCTGCTGCTCGCCGGCCCCGCGCTGGCGCAGGCCTTTCCGGGCGCGGTCGGCTGGGCGGCGGGGACGCCCGGCGGCCGGGGCGGCGCGATCCTGCGCGTGACCAATCTCGATGCGTCCGGCCCCGGCTCGTTCCGCGCGGCGCTGGAAACGCGCGGGCCGCGAATCGTCGTGTTCGAGGTGGCCGGCGTGATCGATCTCGGCCTCACCACGCTCGACATCACCGAGCCCTATCTCACCATCGCCGGGCAGACCGCGCCCTCGCCCGGCATCATGATCATCCGCGGCGGCATCGACATCCGCACCCACGACGTGATCGTGCGCCACATCCGCATCCGCACCGGCGCGTCCGGTCAGGCCCGGCGCAGCGGCTGGGAGGCGGACGCGCTCTCCACCGTGGGCGCGCGCAACGTCATCATCGATCATTGCACGATGACCTGGGCGCCGGACGAGAATCTCTCCGCCTCCGGCCCGCGCTTCACCGGCGAGACGGTCGAGGAGTGGCGGCGCGGCACCAGCCACAACATCACCTTCTCCTACAATCTGCTGGCCGAGGGGCTGGCCGATTCGAGCCACCCCAAGGGCGAGCATTCGAAGGGCTCGCTGCTCCACGACAACGCCACCGGCATCCTCATCTACCGCAACGTCTATGCCCATAATTACGAGCGCTCGCCGCTCCTGAAGGGCGGGGTCCATGCGGCGGTGGTCAACAACCTCATCTTCAATCCCGGCGCGCAGGCGATCCACTACAATCTGATGGATCTGGAATGGGGCGACCATCCGCACCAGCCCGGCGAGCTTTCGGCGGTCGCCAACGTGCTGCGCGCGGGCCTCTCCACCCGCGACGACATCGCCTTCCTCACCATCGGCGGGGTCGGCGACCTCAACTATCACGGCCGCGACAATCTCGCCGTCGATCGCCAGGGCCGGCCGCTGCCGATGTTCGGCCGCTACACGACCAGCCCGGCGCGGATCGTCGAATCGGATCGTCCGCGCGTCTGGCCGGACGGGCTCGACGTGCTGCCCGCCGATCAGGTCGAGACCCATGTGCTGCGCTTCGCCGGCGCGCGGCCCTGGGACCGCGACGATCATGACATCAGGGTGATCTTCGACGTGGTGGAAGGGCGCGGCCACATCATCGACGACGAGAGCGAGGTCGGCGGCTATCCGGTCGTCGCGCCCGCCCGCGCGCCCTTCGTCGAGGCCGACTGGGATCTCGACACGATGGAGCCCCGCTCCGGCCGCTATCCCGGCCAGCGCGACGATTTCATCCAGCAGCCGACCAGCGCGCGCGACGCGGCGATGCGGGAAGCGCGGTGACGGCCATGCTCGCCTTGCTCCTCGCGCTGCAAGCGGCGGTCATCGTCAGCGAGGCCGATGTCGCGCGCGACGAGCCGCCGCCGCACGGCGCGATCGGGATGAGCACCGCCTACCGGATCAGCGACGCCGTGCCGAACCGCGCGATGGAGTTCCGCCGCCGCGTCCTCCATGTCGGCGCGGCGATCGGGCCGCATCCGATCGACCATGACGAGGTCTATTATGTCCTGTCCGGCGAAGGCGAGGTCGTCTCGGACGGGCAAACCCATCGGTTGACCGCCGGCATGGCCGCCTATCTCTATGACGGCGCGGTCGTCGGCATCCGCCAGCTCGGCGACGAACCGCTGTCGCTGATCATCTCCTATCCGCTGGCGCGCCGCGTCGGAGAATGAGCGCAGTCAGCGCCTGACGTCGAAGCCGCCGGCGAGGAAGGCGTCGATATCGGCCTGACCGAACAGGCTCGCGTCGCCCGGGAGCGAATGCTTGAGCGCGGCGAGCGCGAGGCCGGTCCGGGCCATCGCCCCGGCATCGCCGCGGCCGCGCCAGACGTGGAGCACGCCGGCGGCGAAGGCGTCGCCCGTTCCGATCCGATCGACGATGCCGGCGACCGGCACCTCCTCGGTCTGATGCGTTGCGTCCGGCATATCGACGCGCGCGGAAATGCGGTGCCGGTCGGCGTCGTCGGCATGGCGGGCTGTCGAGGCGATGAGCCGGAGGTTCGGGAAGGCGGCGAACGCCGCCTCGGCCGCTTCGCGGCGCCGGACTTCGCCCTCGCCGCTGAAATCACGACTCAGCAACAGCGAGATATCGCGATGATTACCGAACAATATGTCGGCCTGACCGACAAGCCGGGTCAGGATCGCCCTGGGATCGCCGTCCCAGCGGCTCCAGAGCCGGTCGCGGTAATTGCCGTCGAACGAGACGGGGACGCCCTGCTTCCGTGCCGCTTCGGCGGCGGCGATCGCCGTCTCGGCCGATCGCGGCCCCAGCGCCGGCGTGATACCCGACAGGTGCAGCAGGCCGGCGCCGGCGAGCAGCGCGTCCCAGTCGAAATCCTCCGGCCCGGCCAGCGCGAAGGCGCTGCCCTCGCGGTCGTAGACGATACCGGACGCGCGCAGGCCGGCGCCGGGCGACAGGAAATAGAGGCCCATCCGCCCCGGCGCGACGGCGACCGCCGCGTCATCGACGCCATGACGCCGCAAATGGCCGCGCGCCGCTTCGCCCAGCGCATTGTCCGGCACCCGGCTGACCATCGCCGTGTCGTGGCCGAGCCGGGCAAGGCCGACCGCGACATTGGCCTCCGCCCCGCCGACATGGACGTCGAGCCGTCCGGTCTGGAGCAGCAATTCGCGCCCCGGCGCGGTCAGGCGCAGCAGCAGCTCGCCGAAGCAGACAATGCTCATCCATTCCTCCCCGTTCGGGCTGAGCTTGTCGAAGCCCTGCCTTTCTTTGCGGCCGCCGCAAGAAAGAAGGACGGGGCTTCGACAGGCTCAGCCCGAACGGATTGGGTATATGTCACCGGGCCAGCCAGCCGCCGTCCACGGCCAGGACATGGCCCTGCACATAATCGGACGCGGACGAGGCGAGGAACACCGCCGCGCCGCCCAGATCGGCGGGATCGCCCCAGCGGCCGGCGGGGATGCGCTCCAGGATCTGGCAGTTGCGCGTCTCGTCCGCCTGCAAGGCGGCGGTGTTGCTGGTGGCGATATAGCCGGGCGCGATCGCGTTCACGTTGATGCCCTTGCCCGCCCATTCGTTGGCGAGCAGCTTGGTGAGGCCCGCCACGCCCGATTTGGACGCGGTGTAGCTCGGCACGCGGATGCCGCCCTGGAAGCTCAGCATCGAGGCGATGTTGACGATCTTGCCGCCGCCATTGGGGATCATGTGGCGGGCGGCGGCCTGGCAGAGGAAGAACACGGATTTGAGGTTGGTGTCGATCACCGCGTCCCAGTCCTCTTCGGTGAAATCGACCGCGTCGGCGCGGCGGATGATGCCGGCATTGTTGATCAGGATGTCGAGTCCGCCGAGCGCGGCGACGGTTTCGTCCACCACGGCCTGAACGGGGGCGATGGTCGAAAGATCGGCGGCGATCAGCGCCGCCTTGCGGCCGAGCGCCTCGATCCGGTCGGCCGTTTCCTCCGCCGGCGTGCGGCCGGCCAGCGCGACGTCCGCCCCGGCCGCCGCCAGCGCCGCCGCGATGCCTTGGCCGATGCCGGTATTGGCGCCGGTGACGAGCGCGACCTTGCCGGTGAGATCGAAGGGGTTGGTCATGTCGTCCCTCTACAGGCTCACGCCAGTTGGCAGATGTCCAGCACGTTCATGTCGGTATAATCCTGATTCTCGCCGGCCATCGCCCAGATGAAGGCATAGGCCTTGGTGCCCGATCCCATATGGATCGACCAGGGCGGGGAGATCACCGCCTCCTCGTTTTGGACGACGAGATGGCGGGTCGCCTCGCCCTCGCCCATGAAGTGGAAGACGCGGTCGGTCGCGACATCGTCCAGCTCGAAATAGAAATAGATCTCGCTGCGCCGTTCATGGATGTGCGGCGGCATCGTGTTCCAGACGCTGCCGGGCTTCAGCACGGTGAGGCCCATGACGAGCTGCGCCGAATCGCACACGCCGGGAATGACGAGCTGGTAGATCGTCCGCTCGTTCGATTCCTCGAGGGAGCCGCGATCGAGCGCATTGGCGTCGGCGATGCCGAGCTTGCGGGTCCGGAACGCCTTGTGCGCCGGACAGGAGGCGAGATAGAAGCGCGCGCCTTGGCCGGAAAAGACCACGTCCTTCGCGCCCATTGTGACGTAGAGGCAGTCCTTGTTGCCGAGCGTGAACGTCTCGCCGTCCACCGTCACCTTGCCCTCGGCCGCGCCGACATTGACGATGGCGAGCTCGCGCCGCTCCAGGAAAGGATGTCCGGCGGCGGACGGCGGCTCGGTCTGGTCGGGGAGTTTCACGTCGCCGCCGTCCACCGCCACCCCGCCGATCACGAAGCGGTCGGCATGGGTGTAATTGAGCACGCATTCGCCCGCCCGGAACAGGTCCGGGATCAGATAGCGGTCGCGCAATTCCTCGTTGGACACGCATTCCATCATGTCCGGATGGGTGGCGTAATAAGTGCGTTCGAACATCGATCCTCTCCAATCCTTCCCATTATGGTAACCGGTGTCAGCATTTGCCGCAAGGCTGCGTCGGGCGAAGGCTCAGGCGGGCGGCGGGGCGACCGAGGCGCGCTTGACCAGGGTCGAGGGCAGCTCGGCGGGCTGCGGCTCGGCGGCCGCGCCGCCGACCATGTCGCCGACCAGCTTGCGCGCGGCGGCGCGGGCCATCGAGACGATCGGCCAGCGCACGGTGGTGAGCGGCGGCCAGATATGGGCGGCGATCGGCGTGTCGTCGAAGCCGATCACGGACAGCTCGTCGGGCACCGCGATGCCGCGCTCGCGCGCTGCGAAGACGATGCCAGCCGCCATCTCGTCATTGCTGGCGAAGATCGCGGTCGGGCGGGGCGAAAGGTCGAGCAGGCGGTTGGCGGCGGTGACGCCGGTCTCGAACGTGTAATTGCCGCGCGCGATCAGGCTGCGCGGCAAATCGATGCCGGCCGCCGCCAGCGCATCCTCGAAGCCGAGCCGCCGTTCCTGCGCGGAGCGGAAGCCGTCCGGCCCCTCGATCAGGCCGATCAGCCGGTGGCCCTGGGCGATCAGATGATCGGTCGCCTCCCGGACCACCTCGCGGTCGTTGGACGCGACCATATGTTCCGGCGCATCGAGCCGGGCCGAGCCCATCCGGACATAGCGGCAGCCCAGCTCGTCGCAGAGCCGGGCGAGCGCGTCATTCTCGCTGATCGGCGGGAGGATGACGACGCCGAAGAGCCGCTGCCGCTCGATGAAGACGCGCACGTCCTCCAGCATCATCGAGGAGGTGCGGTCCACGGGGCGCACCACCATCGCGAAATCGGTGCCCTGCAACGCCTCCAATATGCCCTGCTGCATGTTGAGCACCATCTGGGCGTTCGGATTGTCGTGGATCAGGCCGATGAGGAAGTTGCGCCGGAGCGCCAGCGCCCGCGCCTGCGGATTGGGGACATAGCCGAGCTCGCGGATCACCTTCTCGACCCGCCCGCGCGTGTCCTCGTTGAGCAAAGGCGAGCGGTTGATGACCCGGCTCACCGTCTTCTTGGACACACCGGCCAGCCGCGCGACGTCGTTGATCGTCGGCTTGCCTCCTCCGCCCGTCCCGTTCTCTTTTTCCGTCTTGGCCAACGCTTCACTCCCAGGCGACCGGATTAGCCCGGCGGAGGGCGGCGATAAAGGGGAACGCCGCGCTTGCCCCCGTTGCGCGGCCTGCCTACTCTGACACCGGTTCCCCTTCGCCTCAAGCCGGAGCATCGTCCCGACATGACCGACATCGACGCGATATTCGGCCTCGCGCCGGTCATCCCCGTGCTGGTGATCGACCGGATCGAGGATGCGCGCCCGATCGCCGAAGCGCTGGTCGCGGGCGGGCTGCCGGCGCTGGAGGTGACATTGCGTACGCCCGCGGCGCTCGACGCGATCCGCGAGATGCGCAAAGTGCCCGGCGCGGTGGTGGGCGCCGGCACGGTGCTCGACGAGGCGCAGTTCCGCGCGGCGACGGGGGCCGGGGCGGAGTTCATCGTCAGCCCCGGCCTCACCGACCGGCTGGGCGACTTCGCGGCCTCGGCGGGCGTGCCGTTCCTGCCCGGCATCGCCAATGCCGGGGACATCATGCGCGCCCGCGATCTCGGCTTCTCGCGCCTCAAATTCTTCCCGGCCGTCGCGGCCGGCGGCCTGCCGGCCCTGCGCGCGCTGGGCGCGGTGTTCGGCGACATCCTTTTCTGTCCCACGGGCGGGATCACGCGGGAGACCGCGCCCGACTGGCTCGCCGAATCGGCGGTCGCCTGCGTCGGCGGAAGCTGGCTCGCGCCGCGCGGCGAAGCCCCCGATCCCGAGGCGATCGAAGCCCGCGCACGGGCCGCCGCCGCCCTCTGAACCGCCGGGAAAGCCGCCGCCAGCGCATTCGGCCGGTTGCTTATGACACCGGTTTCCTATAGCAGTCCTCCGAAAATCTGTTCAGGAGCGGGGATTGGCCTTGGTGAACGATCTGAGCGGCATTGCCGGCCGATTCCTCGACGCCCGCCGCGCCGCCGCCGGGCTCGACGCCTATCCGGGCGCGCTGCCGGCGAGCCTCGACGAGGCCTATGCGATCCAGGACGAGGCGATTCGCCGCTGGGGCCGCCCGGTGATCGGCTGGAAGGTCGGCCGCGTGGCGCCGCCGCTGGTCGATCGCTTCGGCACCGACCGGCTGGCCGGCCCGATCTTCGCGCGGGCGGCCGCCACCGATGATCCGGTCGCCATGCCGATCTTCGCCCAAGGCTTCGCCGCCGGGGAGGCCGAGTTCCTGCTGCGCATCGGCGCCGCGCCGGAGCCGGGCAAGGCCGGCTTCACGCTGGACGAGGCGGCCGGCCTGATCGGGGCGGTCCATGTCGGCATCGAGATCGCCAGCTCGCCGCTGGGCGCGATCAACGATCTCGGCCCGACCGCCGTGGTCTCGGATTTCGGCAACAATAACGGGCTGGTGATCGGCCCGGAAATCCCCGGCTGGCGGAACAGCGGCTTCGAGCACTGGGACGTGACGACGCGGATCGACGGGAACGAGGTCGGCACCGGCCGGGCGGAGAGCTTCCCGGACGGCGCGATCGGCGCGGCGCGCTTCCTGTTCGAGCTGACGGCGCGGCGCGGCGTCGCGCTGACGCCGGGCCAGTGGATTTCGAGTGGGGCCGTGACCGGCGTCCACGCCGCGCGGCCCGGCCAGATTGTCGAGTGCCGTTTCGGCGACGGGCTCGCCGTCGCCTGCCGCCTGGTCGAAGCGCGCCCGGAATAGCTCAGGCGAACCAGCGCGGCAGCGCCAGCGACAATGCCGGAATGTAGCTGACCAGCATCAGCGCGACGAGCAGCGCCAGGTAGAAGGGCCAGATCGTCCGCACCGTCCGCTCGATCGGAATCCGCCCGATCGCCGAGCCGACGAACAGCACCGACCCGACCGGCGGCGTCACCAGCCCGATGCCCAGGTTCAGCATCATGATGATCCCGAAATGGACCGGATCGATGCCGAGCGGCGCGAGGATCGGCAGGAAGATGGGCGTGGCGATGACGATCAGCGGCGCCATGTCCATGAAGGTGCCGAGCAGCAGCAGGATGACGTTGACGATCAGCAGGATGAAGATCGGATTGTCGGTGAGGAAGCCGATCATCGCGGCCATCGCGGCGGGCACTTCTAGGATGGCGAGCGCGAAGCCGAAGCCGGTCGCGGCGGCGATGATGAGCAGCACCATCGCGGCGGTCCTGACCGATTGCAGGGCGGCCGCCCGAAACTCGGTCCAGCCCAGCGAGCGATAGACGAGCGCGCCGACCAGGATCGTGTAGATGACGGCGATCGCCGAGCTTTCGGTCGGCGTGAAGATGCCGGACAGGATGCCGCCCATGATGATGATCGCGGTCATCAGCCCCGGGATCGCGGCGACGAAGGCGAGCGCGAAGGGCCGCCAGCCGGGGAACACGCCCTTCGGATAGCCGCGCCGGATCGCCACCAGCCAGGCGGTGAGCGACAGGAGGAAACCGGTCAGGATGCCGGGAATGATGCCGGCGAGGAACAGGTCGCCGATCGAGACGCCCATGCCGGACGCCGCCGAATAGATGATCATGTTGTGCGACGGCGGGATGAGCAGGCCGGCGATGGCGGCGGTGACCGTGACGTTCACCGCGTAATCGGCGCCGTAGCCCTTCTCCTTCATCAGCGGGATGAGCGTCGATCCGATCGCCGAGGCGCTGGCGATCGGCGAGCCGGACACCGCGCCGAACATCATCGACGCGCCGATATTGACCTGGCCCAGCCCGCCCCGCGTCCGGCCGAACACCGCCTCGGCCACCTGCACCAGCCGGCCGGCGATGCCCGCCCGGTACATGAGGTCGCCGGCGAAGATGAAGAAGGGGATCGCCATCAGGGTGAAGACGCTGATCCCCGCCGCCATGCGCTGGAACATCACCACCAGCGGGATATCGATGACGAGGAAGGCGGCCAGCGTCGCGCCGATCAGCGCGAAGGCCACCGGCACGCCGGCTGCGAGCAGCAGCGCGAGCGTGAGCAGGAGGACGGCGAGCTCCATCAGGCGGCCTCCCCGCCGGCCGTGTCCGCGCTCTCCTCGCCGGCCGCGTCCTCGCAGATCAGCTCGACCGTGAAGAAGGCGATCAGCACGCCCGACAGGGGCAAGGCCAGATAGGCGATTCCGCGCGGCAGGCCGAGCGTGGGGATGACGTGGCTCCAGGTCCGCGCCACCAGCTCGCCGCCCCAGATCGCCATCGCCGCGCCGGAGGCGCCCACCACGACATGCGCGAACAGCCGCAGCAGCCGTCGCGGGCGCGGCGGCAGCAGCGATTCGACCAGCAGGATGCGGATGTGGAAGCCCTCGCGCACCCCGGCGGCGGCGGCGAGGAACACGTACCAGATCATCAGGGTGAGCGCCGCCTGCTCGGCCCAGGACGGGCTGGAGCCCATCACGTAGCGGCCGAATACCTGCCAGCCGATGATCGCCGTCATCGCGACCAGCCCCGCCGCCCCGGCCTCGAGCAGCGCCTTGCTCGCCATCGCGTTGACCCGCTTCAGCCGCTCAAGCATCGCCGCCGCCCATGGCCATGATCATGTCCACAAGTCCGCGCTGGTCGTCGCGGGTGACGAAGGCGTCCCAGACGGGGTGCATCCGCGTCCGGAAGGCCGCCATGTCCACCGCGTTCTCCCGCACGCCGTCGGCCAGCAGCGCGGTCCGCGCCGCGGCGACGCGCGCGTCCCACAGGCCGCGCATGTAGGGAACCGATTCGCGCGCGCTTTCCATCACGATCTCGCGATCGGCGGGCGAAAGGCCGTCCCAGCTCGCCTTCGACATCAGCAGCACTTCGGGCGCGATCACATGGTCGGTCAGGCTGTAATAAGGCGCGACCTCGTAATGCCGGCCGGTCTGGTAGGAGGGCCAGTTGTTCTCGGCGCCGTCGACCACGCCCTGGGCGAGACCCTGATAGACCTCGCCGATATCCATCGGCGTCGCGTCCGCGCCGAGCGCGCGAATCATCGCCACATAGAGGTCCGAATTGGGCACGCGGATCTTGAGGCCGCGCATATCCTCCGGCCTGCGGATCGGTCCGCGCCTGTTGTAGAAGGAGCGCGCGCCGGAATCATAGAAGGCGAGGCCGATCAGGCCGTGCGGCGTGAGCGAGGCGAGCAGCCGCCGGCCCGGCTCGCCGTCCAGCGCGCGGCGCATATGCGCCTCGTTCTCGAACAGAAAGGGAAGCGAAGGCACGATCGTCAGCGGCTCGATCGAATTGAGCGGGCTCATGTTGATGCGGTTGAAATCGAGCCCGCCGAACACCGCGATCTCCAGCGTGTCGCGCTCCGCGCCCAATTGCCCGCCGGGAAAGAGCTTGAGCGCCATCCGCCCGCCGCTGCGTTCCTCGATCAGGTCGCCGAAATGGCGGAAGGCCCGCACCGTCGGATAATCGGCCGGATGGGTGTCGGTGCCGAACAGGGTAGCGCGGTGGCGCGGGGCGCAGCCCGCGAGCAGCAGCGACGCGGCGGCGCCGGCGATCACCTCGCGCCGACCCGGCAGGCTCATGCGCCGGATATCTCCGCCGCGCGATTCCCATGCCTTGGCGTCACGATGCCCTTCACGATCCCGGCTCCCTCGAAGCCGTTCTGCCGACGGCCCGCCCTATCTCTCGCACAATATGACACCGGTTACCAGAGTGTTCGTGCGCCGCGACCGGGCCGACGGAAAGCTCGGCGATTGCCTGTTCCTGACCCGCGCGATTGCCGCTAAAGTCGCCGCTCACCAGCGGAGGATAGGCCCGTGGTTCTGGACTGGATCAAGAAGCAATTCGTCGACGTCATCGACTGGACGGACGAGCCGGGCGTGCTCGCCATCCGCTATCCGATGCAGGATCGCGAGATCCAGAACGGCGCGCAGCTGACGGTGCGCGAGGGGCAGATGGCGGCCTTCGTCAACGAGGGCCGCGTCGCCGACGTGTTCGGCCCCGGCCTTCACACGCTGGAGACGGCGAACCTGCCGGTCCTCACCTCGCTGATGAACTGGGACAAGGCCTTCGCCTCGCCTTTCAAGTCGGATGTCTACTTCTTCTCGACCCGTGAGCAGATCAATCTCAAATGGGGCACCGCCCAGCCGGTGACGGTGCGCGACAAGGAGTTCGGCGCGATCCGCTTGCGCGCGTTCGGCGCCTATTCCTTCCGGATCGAGGATGTCGCGCCTTTCTCGGTGAAGCTGATGGGCTCGCTGGAGCGGATGACGGCGGAAGGGCTGGAGCCGCAGCTGCGCGCCGCCATCGCCACCGCGATCGCGACCGCGCTGGGCGGCAGCGACGTGCCGTTCCTCGATCTCGCCGCCAACCAGACCCTGATGTCCGAGAAGCTCCAGGAGGCGGTCGGCGCCACCTTCGCGCAATGGGGGCTCGCGGTCCCGAGCTTCTTCGTCGAGAGCGTCTCGCTGCCCGAGGAGGTGCAGGCCTATCTCGACAAGTCGAGCTCGATGCGGGTGATCGGCGATCTCGACAAATATGCCAAGTTCCAGGCCGCCGAGGCGATCGAGACGGCGGCGGCCAATCCCGGCGGGGTCGCCGGAATCGGGGCCAGCCTCGCGGCGGGCGCGGCGATCGGGCAGTCGATGGCGGCGGGGCTCGCTCCGGGCGCCCCGGCGGCGGCTCCGGCGGCGGCGGCGCCGGCCGCGCCGCAGGAGGACGCCTTCGCGCAGGTCGAGAAGCTGCACAAGCTGCTCACCATCGGCGCGATCACCCAGGAGGAATTCGACGCCAAGAAGGCCGAGCTGCTGAGCCGGATCCGCTGACAGCCCGATGCAGAAGGTCTCCTGCCCCAATTGCGGCGCGGAGGTCTCGTTCCGTTCGCCCGCTCTGCCCTCGCGCGTCTGCGACTATTGCCGCACCATCCTGGTGCGCTCGGGCGGCGGGATCGAGGCGGTCGGCAAGGCGGCGGTGCTGCCCTTCGACGTCAGCCCGATCGGCATCGGCACGCGCGGCACGTTCGACGGGCGCGGCTTCGACGTGGTCGGCCGGGTCCGCTGGGGCTGGACGGACGGGTCGTGGAACGAATGGCTGCTGCTGTTCGGCGACGGTTCGGACGCCTGGCTGGGCGAGGCGATGGGGCAGTTCATGCTGACGCAGGAGCGCGCGCTCGGCGACGTGCAGGGCGACGAGGGCATCCGCAAGCTGATCCTCGGCGGCCGGGTGCTGGTGGGCACGCGCGTGCGCATCGACGACGAGACCTTCGTCGTCTCCGACGCGCGCGACGCGACCTGCATCGCCGCCGAGGGCGAGCTGCCCTTCTCGCCCAAGCCGGGCTGGACGATCCACAGCGTCGATTTCCGCTCGGCCTCCGGCCGCTGTGCCAGCCTCCAGCGCGAGGAGACTTTGTCGAGCTTCTACCAGGGCCGCTACGTGACGCTGGACGAGCTGGCGCCGCGCGGACTGCGGCCGATCGAGGGCTGGCGCATGCCGGCTTATGGCGGCTGAGATGACCGACGGGGGGCTTCAGGAACTGGGCATCGAGGCGCCGCCGTCGCCTCCTCCGCCCGCGCCGGCGGTCAGGGCCTTGTCCTGCCCCGGCTGCGGCGGTTCGATCAACGTGCGCGCGGCGGGCTATACCGTCACGGTCGCCTGTCACTATTGCGGCTCCATCCTCGACGTCGCCAATCCCGAGGTGCGGCTCCTCGCCGAATATCATCTGGCGATCCAGGAGCTCGCGATCCCGCTCGGCGCGCGGGGCATGTTGCGCGGCGTGGAATGGGAAGCGATCGGCTATCTGCGCCGCTCGGAGCGCGGCCGCTATCCCTGGGAAGAATATCTGCTGTTCAATCCCTATCACGGCTATCGCTGGCTGGTGACC
>CAZTPD010000036.1:0-15694 GCA_964614625.1 uncultured Sphingosinicella sp.
ACCCAAGTCACCAAAGGGATTGATTTCCATAATCAGTTGGATAATTTATATGTAACTTAGGGAGAGGCCCGCTTTTGCACAAGCCCGATCAAGAGTGCGATTTCCTGGTGATCGGGGGCGGCGCGGCCGGATTGACCGGCGCGCTGGCGGCGCGGCTGGCGGGCCTGCACGTCATCCTCGCCGAGAAGGAAGCATGGCTGGGCGGCGCGTCGGCGCTGTCCGGCGGCACGATATGGCTGCCCGCCAACCATGTCCTGAAAAAAGCCGGCGTGCCGGATTCGCCGGAGGCGGCGACGCGCTATCTCGCCGAGCTGGTCCGCCCCGAGCCGGACGATGTCGACCGCGAACGGATGGACGCCTTCGTCCGCGAAAGCCCCGCCCTCGCCGTCTTTCTCGATCAGGCGGGCCTGCGGCTCCGCCACGCGCGCGGCTGGCCGGATTATTATGCCGAGTTGCCCGGCGGGGTGGCCCGGGGCCGCGCGCTCTATTGCGAGGCGTTCGACATCAACGAACTGGGCGAAGCGGCGGACTGGCTGCCGCCCGGCGCGCTGTTCGCCAGCGCCCATTCGATCGAGGTCTCGAAGCTCGCGCTCGGGGTGCGATCGGCCGGCGCGGCGCTGATCGCCGGCCGCGTGATGCTGCGATCGCTTTTCGCACGGCTGCGGGGCAGGCGCCTGCGGACGCGCGGACAGGCCCTGATCGGTCGCCTGCTCCTCGCGGCGCGCCGGGCCGGCGTCGATATCCGGCCGCGCGCGCCGCTCGGCGAATTGCTGGTGGAGGACAAGCGCGTCGTCGGGGCGCTGATCGCCGGCGAGGACGGCCCGGTCCGCGTGCGGGCGCGCCGCGGCGTGCTGATCGCGACCGGCGGCTTCGCCCGCAATGCCGCGCTGCGTGCGCTGCATCAGGCGCCGGTCGGGACGGACGCGACGATGGCGCCGGCCGGAGACACCGGGGACGGCATCGCCGCCGCCGTGGCGGCGGGCGGGGGGACCGCGCTCATGGACCAGGCCTGGTGGGTGCCCGGCACCAAGACCCCCGCCGGCCCGATGCTCCATGTCTGGGACCGCTGCTTTCCCCATTCGATGGTCATCGACATAGCGGGCGAACGCTACATGGACGAGGCCGGCCCCTATATGGAGGTCGGCCAGCGGATGATCCGGCGGCACGCCGAGCTGGGCACCGATCACAGTTGGCTGATCCTGGAGAGCCGCCACCGCCGCCGCTACGCCTTCGGCATGGCGCCGCCGATGGTGACGCCCGACGGCTGGATCGAGCAGGGATATCTGGTCCGGGCCGGCACCCTGCGACAGCTCGCCGAGCGGATCTCCGTCCCGCCGGACAGGCTCGAGGCTTCGATCCGCCGGTTCAACCGGGCCGCCGCAGCGGGCACCGACGCGGATTTCGGCCGGGGCTCGAAAGCGATCAGCCGCTATTATGGCGATGCCCGCGTGCGGCCGAACCCCAATCTCGGCGCGATCGAGCGGCCGCCCTTCTACGCGGTGCGCCTCTATCCCGGCGATGTCGGGACGGCGGGCGGCGTCCGCACCGATGCGCATGGCCGCGTCCTGGACGAGACCCTGGCCCCGATCGCGGGCCTCTATGCCGCCGGCAACGCGGCCAGCGGCGTGTTCGGCCCATGGTATCCCGGGGCCGGGGCGTCGATCGCGCCGGGCATGCTGTTCGGGATGCGCGCCGCGCGGCATGCGGCCGAAGGGCTGGCGGCATGAGCGGTTCGATGCGGGCCGCGAAAGTGCCGACCTCCGCCGGGGACGTCGCGACCTTCCGGACCGGCCACGGCGCGCCGCTGGTCCTGCTGCACGGCAACGGCCATTCCTTCCATGAGTTCGACCGCATGGTCCCCGCCCTCGCCGGCGAGTTCCTGGTGACCGGCTGGGACATGCCGGGCCACGGGGATTCGGCCTCCGCCGATCCGGATCTTTCGATCGAGTCGCGGGCGGACGTTCTCGAGGCCTGCCTGGAGGACTTCGCCGACAGCCCCGTGATCCTGGTGGGGAATTCGATCGGGGCCTTCATCGCCGCCGCCTTCGCCGCGCGCCGCCCCGAGCGCGTGGCCGCCCTCGTCCTCGCCGAGTTGCAGGTCCGCGACACCGCCTGGTGGAACGCCGCATGGGGCGTGGTGGAGCAGATGTTCGGCACCCCGGAGCAGAACTTCGATGCCGTCCAGGCCCGATTGTGCTCCCCTCTCGACGACGATCTGCTCGCGCGGTGGAACCTGGATCGCGCGCGCGCCGGCGCGCCGGCGATGATCGCCGCGATGACGGCCATTCGCGATTGCGACATCCGCGCCCTGCTGGGCGGGATCGCCGCGCCGACCCTGTTCCTCTACGGGGCGAAGGGACCGGCGGCGGATTCGGCCGATGCCGCCATGGCCGCGCTACCCACGGCGAGGAAAACAATCGTGGCCGATGCGGGCCATTTCATTTCGATCGACCGGCCGGCGGCGTTCGCCAAGGCCATCGCCGACATGGCGGCGCAGACAGGGAGCGGATGACATGGCCGGGGACTTTCTGGGATTCGCGGCCGGAAGCCGCGCCATCGTGACCGGCGCGGCAAGCGGGATCGGCGCCGCCACGGCGCGCGGGCTGCTTGCGCAGGACATCGAGGTGATCGGCGTCGACATCGACGGCACGCGGCTCTCGGCGCTCGACCCGGGCGCGGGCTTCCACCCTTATGTCATCGACACGTCCAGGCCGGCGGACGTGGCCGAGGGCATGGCGAGGATCGCGGAGCGCCACGGACCGATCGCGCATCTGGTCAACAATGCCGGCCCGCCGAGCGCGCTGCCGCTGACCATCGAGGAAGGGCTCGCGCACACGGCCGGCAGCGTCCAGCGGGTGACGGCGGCATGGCTCGCCGCGCTACCGGAGGACATCGCACATGCGAGCATCGTCAACGTCGCCTCGGTCGCCGGCGCGGTCGCGGGCGGCCCGCCGCCGGCGCTGATCTCCGGACGGGGCGGCGCGTCCGAGAATGGCTGGTATCCGGCCGGCAAGGCCGCCGTCGCCGGCCTGACCCGCTGGCACGCCGTGTCGGCGGCCGGCCGCTACCGCACCAACGCGATCGCCCCCGGCATCACGCTCACGCCCCGCCTGGGCGACATCACGGGCGGCGCCTATGGCCGCGACGTTCTCGCCCGCACGCCATTGGGGCGGCTGGCCGAAGCGGACGACATCGCCCGCGCGATCATCTTCCTGCTCAGCCCCGCGGCGTCGTTCATCAACGGCCAGACCCTCGTCGTGGACGGCGGCGGCGGCCTCGCTTTCTGATGCCGGAGACGATTCTCCGCATCGATCGCGCGCGGTGCATCGGCGCCGAGAATTGCGTGCGCACCGCGCCCGCGACATTCGGGATCGGCGACGACGACATCGTCACGCGCCTGCCGCCGCCGAACGACGATCCGGCGCGCATTGCTGAGGCCGTGGCGAGCTGCCCGGTGCGCGCGCTTTCCCTCGACACTTCGAACGCCCAGCAGGCAAGGACGCCATGACAGAGATACCGATCCATGAAGAAGCCGGCGTGGGACGCGCCGACTGGGAACGCCGGTCGACCCACCGCACCGGCGCGGGGCAGGTCGCCGATCCCTATCCGAAGCTGGCGGAGCTGCGCCGCCGGGCGCCGGTCCACCGGGGATCGTTCTTCGAGATTTTCGGCGTGCCCGATCCCACCGCCAGCGTCTGGCCCGATGCGCGGCGTTTCGTCACCGTCGCCTATGACGAGACCGAGCAGGTGCTGCGCGACAATGTCGGCTTCTCCAACGCCGGCATCCGCAAGATGACCGAATATGTCTTCGGCGAGGTTTCGCTGATGGGATCGGACGATCCCGTCCACCGCAAGTTCCGCTCGCTCGTCCAGCCGGCCTTCGGCCGCAAGGGGCTCGGCATGTGGAGCGCGTTCGTGCGCCCGCGGCTGGACATGCTGATCGACGGTTTCGAGGCGCGCGGCCACGCCGATCTCTATTTCGAATATTGCGCCGAGTTCCCGGTCTATGTGATCGCCATGGTGCTGGGCGTGCGGCCGCAGGATCTGGAGCGGTTCCACGAATGGGCGGCGATGCTCCAGATCGCCGCCGCGACGCCCGACGAGGCGCGCGCCGCGCGCCTGGCGGTCGAGGAATATATGCGCGACATCATCAACGAGCGCCGCGCGCGGCCGCGCGACGACATCATCAGCATGCTGCTCGAACGGGAGATCGAGGAGGAGGACGGGCGCCACAAGATCACCGAGCGGCAGCTTCTCGGCCTGATCTGCAATCTCCTGCCCGCCGGCGCCGGCACGACCTACCGGTCACTGGGCATCCTGCTCGTCACCCTGCTGGAGCGACCGGGACTGCTCGCGCGGCTCTATGACGACCGCGCCAGGATCCCCCAGGTGATCGAGGAACTGCTGCGATGGAACGGGCCGGTCCTGGTGGCGCCGCCCCGGCTGGCCACCCGCGACACCGTGATCGGCGGCGTCGAGATCCCGGCCGGCTCGATCGTCGAGGCGGGGATCGCGGCGGCCAACCGCGATCCCGCCCGCTTCGAAGACCCCGAGCTCTTCAATCCGGACCGCGAGGCCCGGGCCAACCTCGCCTTCTCCACCGGCCCCCATTTCTGCGTCGGATCGCAGGTGGCGCGCATGGAGCTTGCCTCGGCGCTCAACGCGCTGCTCGACCGGCTGCCCAAGCTGCGCTTCGACGAGACCAGGCCCCCGCCCGAGATCACGGGCCTGTGGTATCGCATGCCCACCGGCGTGCCGGCGGCATGGGGATGAAGGCCGCGATCCTCGTCGCGCCGGGCGAACCGCTGAAGGTGGAGGAGGTCGAGCCGCTGCCGCTCCGGCCCCGGGACATTCTGGTGCGCGTCGACGCCACGGCGCTTTGCCAGACCGATGTCGCGGTGCGGCGGGGCGACCATGATTACGGCGCGCCGATCGTGATGGGGCACGAAGCGAGCGGCACCGTCGAGGCCGTCGGCGCGGCCGTCTCGGCCTTCGCGCCGGGCGATATCGTGATCAGCTCGTCCGCCCCCAGTTGCGGCGCGTGCGTCCATTGCGCGGCGGGCCGCCCGCATGTCTGCGTGCTTTCGGCCACCGTCCGTTCGGTGTCGAGGGCGCGCCGCGCCGACGGATCGGTGGCGACCGGCCTCTTCGGCCTCGGCACCTTCGCCGAACGGATGACCGTCGATCAGGCGTCGCTCGTCGCCGTGGACACCGCCCTGCCGCCCGAATCGCTCGCCTTGATCGGCTGCGGCGTGACGACGGGATTGTCGGCGGCGATCCATCGGTCCGGGCTCGCGCATGGCGGATCGATCGCCGTCATCGGCTGCGGCACGGTCGGCCTCGCGGCGATCCTGGGCGCGGGCCTCAGGGGCGCGGCGACGATCGTCGCCATCGATCCGAATCCCGCGCGGCGGGAGGATGCCCGGCGGCGCGGCGCGACCCATGTCTTCGACCCGGCCGAAGACGGCCTCGCCGACGCCGTCCGCGCCGCCACAGACGGGCTCGGCGTCGATGCGACGATCGACGCGGTCGGGCTCCCCGCCACGGTGGCGCAGGCCCAGGCGATCACGCGGCGATCCGGGGAGATCGTCATCGTCGGCATGCCGCCCAAGGAGGGCCGGTTCGAGCTTGCCGCTTTGCCCTTCTTCCTGTCGGAGCAGCGCCTTTCCAGCGCGCTGTTCGGATCGGCGAACATCCGCCGCGACTTTCCCGCCTTCGTCCGCCTCGCCGAGGCGGGCCGGCTCGATCTGGCCGGGTTCGTGAGCCGTGTCCTGACGCTCGACGAGATCAACGAAGGCCTGGACGCGCTCGCCCGGGGGGAGGTGCTGCGCGCCGTGGTCCGTCCCGGCCGCCGATCGGCGGCCGGGACGTAGGATCAGGCGACCGCCCGCTCGGCCGCATCGGCATCGACGAAGGCGGGCATGACCTCCATGGCGAAGAATTCCAGCCTTTCGATGCCGCCCCAGGGATCGTTGAGCAGGACATAATCGACGCCGACATCGGCCAGCTCCCGCAGCCGCGCGACGCAGGCCTCGGGCGTGCCGATGATCGTCGACGCCTCGGTGGCCTCGCGCGAGGAATCCAGCATCTGCGATCCCACGACGGGCGCCTCGCCGGTCTCGCCGGGCACGCGGGCCGTCGCGGCCAGCGTGGCGATCGCCTTCAGCCGCCGCGCGATCTCCTCGTCCTTCTTCGCATCGTCGTCGACCAGCAGCAGGCCGCGCGTCACCGCGATCTGGCCGGCGCGCGGCGCGATGCCCCGCGCCTTCTGCTCGTCGCGATACCAGGCGATGCGGCCGCCGATCGTCGCCGTGTCGCTGAACTGATCGAGCATCAGCGACTGCCCCCGCGCCGCCGCCTGGCGCACCGATCCCTCGCTCTGGGCCGCGACCCAGATCGGCGGATGCGGCGCCTGCACCGGCTGCGGCTCGACCACGATATCGCGATAGCGCCAATATTCGCCCTGGTGCGACCAGCGCTCGCGGCTGGTCCAGCTCCTGACGATCAATGCGATCGCCTCGTCGAACCGGGCCTGGGCCGACGCCGGATCGACCATGAAGCCGTGAAACTCGTTGGGCCGGTAGCCCCGGCCGATGCCGAAATCGAGGCGGCCGTCGGACACGACATCGACGGTCGCCGCCTGCTCCGCCATCAGCACGGGATTGTGCCAGGGCAGCACGGTGACGCCGGTGCCGAGGCGCATCCGCGTGGTCAGTCCGGCGAGATAGCCGAGCAGGGTCATCGAGGCGCTGAGCTGCCCCGCGCCCGTGAAGTGATGCTCGACGAGGAACAGGGAATCGAAGCCCAGCGTCTCGGCGCCCACGACATAGTCGATGAACCCGCGATAGGATTGGCTGTCGCCGGTCTGGCCGGCCCCGCGGGCGGCGCCCCCGAAAAGTCCGAAACGCATCGTCACACTCCCTTCTCCTGTTGTGTCCCCCCATCCGGCGGCGACGCCGGAGGAGCCGCTCCTCCAACACGCGTGCGCAAGGCGGACTTGTCGATCTTGCCGACCGGATTGCGCGGCAGGGCATCGACGACATGATAAGCGACGGGCCGCTTGAACGGCGCGAGCGTCGCCGCCAGCCGGTCGCGAAGCACGGTCTCGACATCCGCCGCGACCCCGCCCCCGGCCGGGACCACGAAGGCGACCGGAACCTCGCCCATCACCTTGTCCGTCCGGCCGACGACCGCCGCTTCGAGGACGGCGCCGGTGGCGGCGAGCGCATGCTCGATCTCGGTCGGGTAGATGTTCTCGCCGCCGCGGATGATGAGATCCTTCTTGCGGCCGACGAGGGTCAGCCACCCGTCCTCATCGCACGTCCCGAGATCGCCGGTGCGCAGCCACCCGTCGACGATCGTCGCGGCGGTTTCCTCCGGCCGCCCCAGATAGCCTTGCATCACATTGTCACCGCGAACGGCCACCTCGCCGACCGTTCCGGGCGCGCGGGGCCGTCCCTCATCGTCCAGAATCCGGATCGCGACGCCCGGCATCGGCCTGCCGACGCTGCCCGGCCGGCGCGGCCCGTCGAGAGGGTTGAGCGTGGCGCCGACCGTGGATTCGGTGAGGCCGTAGCCCTCCAGAACGGGAATGCCGTAGCGCGCCTCGAACGCGGCGATCGCGCTCGCGGGCATCGGCGCGGCGCCGCAAACGGCGAAGCGCAGCTTCGGCGCGGGCAGGATCGGGCCGGGCTCGTCCGTCAGCAGGATGTACATGGCGGGAACGCCCGAAAAATAGGCCGCGCCGCTCGCCCGCGCGCTGTCCCAGAATGTCCGCCGATCGAATTGCGCCATGATGCGGACCGTGCCGCCGGCGGCGAGCGGCGCGAGCACGCTCACCAGCAATGCGTTGACGTGGAAAAGCGGCATGACGAGCAGCGAGCGCGCGCCGTCGATCCTGAGCGCGGCGTGGATGGAGCGCACCATCGCATCGATATTGCGATGGGACAGCATCACGCCCTTGGGCCGCCCGGTGGTGCCGCTGGTGTAGATCAGCAGCGCGGTCTCCGCCGGGGACGGCGATGCGGGGGCGCCGGGCGTTCCCTCCGCCCAGGAACCGGCAAGAACGGGCGTCGCCTTCGCGCCGGCGACGATACCGGCCGTCGCCTCGCCGACGACGACGATCCGGGCGCCGGAATCCTCGAGCTGGTAGCCCGCCTCGTCCCCGGTCAAGGCGGGGTTGACCGGCATGAAGGCCGCGCCGACCTGCCAGGCGGCGAACATCGTCACGACGATCTCCAGCCGGTTGGGCAACATGGCGGCGACCACATCGCCCCGGCCGATGCCCCGGCCGGACAGCAGGCCGGCCAGCCCCGCGACCTCCCGCCGGAACGCGTCGCGGGACAGCTCGAGCCCGTCATCCTCGATGAGCGGGACGCCCCGGGAATCGTCTTGCGGCGCCCAGTTCAGGTGGACGGGATGGAAGCCCGGCATCGGCTCAGCCCATCCCGTAGGCGCCGTAAGCGGACGCGGCCGCCGGATCGAGCGTGCCATAATCCACGCTGGGCGATGCCAGCTCCGAGGTGAGGATGTCGATGACGACGGGGCCGTCGGCGCGCCACGCCTCGGCCAGCGCGTCGCGCGCCTCGTCGATGCTTTCGGCACGAAAGCCCGCCGCGCCCATCGCCCGCCCCATCCGCGCATAATCGACCGGCCCGAAGGTCGACTTCGGATCGATGCCCAGCATCCGCTCGCCCTGCACGATCCAGCCGAAGCCGGCATTGTTGAGGATCACGAAGACGATCGGCAGCCCGAACCGGACGGCGGTTTCCACCTCGCCGATCCAGTAGGACGCGGCGCCGTCGCCGGAGACGGCGACCACGCGCCCGCCCTCCCGGCCCTCGATCGCCAGCGCGGCGCCGATCGCGGCGCCCCCGGCCCAGCCGATGCCCGCGAGCCCGCGCGGCGCCAGGAACTTGCGCCCATGCCCACGCACCCGGTAGCGCGACGCCGCCCATCCCGAGGCAAGGCTGGCGTCGGAGACCAGCACGGTATGCTCGCCGGCAAGCGCCCCGATCGCCGCGATGACGGCCTCGGGCGCCACATGCGGATCGTCGTCGGCGGTGCCGGGCTGCGGCGGCAGGGGCGCGGCGCCGATCGACCAGGTTTCCGGGCGGTCTTCGTCGCCGAGCCGCTCCCGCAACCGCCGCGCCGTGCGGCCGGCATCCGCGCAGATCGCGAGCGCGGCGGGGATGGCGCGGCCCAGCTCGGCGCCGTCGCTGTCGACGTGGATCAGGGTCTGGTCGCGGGTCGGCAACCGCCACAGGAACGAATTGAACTGGGCGAACTTGGAGCCGAGGACGAGCACCATATCGGCCTCGCGCAGCGTCGCGCTGGCCTCGACCGAGCCGAAAACGCCGACCACGCCGCGCGAGAGCGCGTGATATTCATCGACGATACCCTTGCCGTTGATCGACGTGACGATCGGAAGGTTGCGCGCCTCGGCGAGCGCGACGATCTCGGCCGCTTCCGGGCTGGCCATCGCGCCGCCGCCCGCCAGGATGACCGGGCGGCGGGCCGCGCGCAGCATCGCCGCCGCGCGCGCGACGTCTTCCTCGCACGGCTCCGCCACATATCGCGGCCAGCGGCCGGCATCATGATCCTCACCGGGCTCCCCCGCGGCGGCGGGCGCCGTGAACACGTTCTCCGGGATCTCCAGCGCGACCGGGCCAGCGCGGCCGGTGACGGCCGCGCGGATCGCGGCGTCGAACCCCGCGCGAAGATCGCCGGGCGCGTGAACGCGGCTGACCTGCTTGGTCACGCTCTCCAGCAGCGCGCGCTGCTCCATCGCCTGCGAGGCGACGCCCCGATGCCGGAGATGCTCGCGCTCCGTCTTCACATCGGCGACGATCGCCAGCACCGGGATCGCCGACGCATAGGCCTCGGCGAGGCCCGAGATCAGGTTGGTCGCGCCCGGCCCCACGGTCGCGTCGCACACCCCGATGCGGCCCGACAGGCGCGCATAGGCATCGGCGGCGCACGCCGCGTTGCGCTCGTCGCGCATCAATATGTGCCGAAAGCCGCCGCGCCGCGCCGCCGCGTAAAAGGGAATGGTCTGCCCGCCCGGCACACCGAAGCAGATGTCGGCGCCGATGCCCTTCAGGCACGCCACCAGGGCGTCGCCGACGTCATTCGGCCGGTCGTCACTTGCGCTCATATGCGCTCCTTGCTGATATCGGGTGAGTCCGCGTCTTCGATCGCGCGGCAAAGGGTCGCGAACGGGCGATAGGCCGCCAGCAGGATCGCGACGGCAACGCTGCCGGCGCCGAGGATCAGGACGACCATGCCGGAAGAGAGGTTGCGATCGCCGCCGAGATGGTCCGACACCATCGCGACCACCAGCGGGCCGAGCCCGACCGCGACGATCGAGTTGATGAACGTGTAGGCCGCGGCGAAGAGGCCGGTCGCCCGCGGCGGCACCGTCCAGTTGATCGCGAAGATCGCATAGGTGCCGGAGGGCACCAGGAAGAAATAGCCGACCGCGAGCATGACGAGCAGCGCCGTCGCCGATGTCACGGCAAGGCTCGCGAGCAAGGGCAGCGCGCCGAGCAGGATCGCGCCCGCGCAGATCAGCGGCAGGGCCTGCGGCTGCCCCCGATCGCGGAAATATCCGGCGATCCGCGGCGCCGCGGCGAGGCCCGCCAGCGCGGCCGTGACGCCGATGAGGCCGAACATGATGCCGGCCTTGCCCGCCTCGAAACCGAAATTGCGGACCAGCAGCGTCGGCAGCCACGAGCTGACCCCCAGCAGGATGGCCTGGCCGAGGGCGGACGCCACGAACAGCATCGCGAACAGGGCGATCCAGCGCTTGACGAACGCTTTCGCGGCGGATGCCAGCGCGGCCGCGGCGGCGCTCGCGGGCGCGGTCCGTTGAGGCTCGCGCACGAACAGGGCGAACAAGGCGGCGACGAGCAGGCCCGGCAAGGCCACCACCACGAACGTCGCGCGCCAGGGCGCCAGCGACGCGCCGAACAGGGACACCGGCTCCGTGCCCAGCAGGTGAACGGCGATGCCCCCCAGCGTGAACGCGCCGAACGCCCCGAACACGCCGAACGCGACGAACGCGCTCGTCGCCGCGGCGCGGCGCTCGGTGGGGAAGATATCCGCGATCATCGAGATCGCGGCCGGGAACAGCACCGCCTCGGCGATGGCGACGCCGACCCTGAGGAAGGCGACGGTCTCGAAGCTCTGCGCGAAGCCGGTCGCGATCGTGGCCGCAGTCCAGCACAGGACGCCGGCGAGGATGAGCCGGGTGCGGTTGACGCGATCCGCCAGCCATCCGAGCGGCAGCGAGAACACGCCGCTGAACAGCGCGAAGACAGGCCCGAGCAGGAGCGCGATCGCCGTGTCGCTCACGCCGAACTCGGCCCGGACCGGCTCGACCAGCAATGCCAGGATGAGCCGGTCCAGATAGGAGACGATGTAGAGCAGACCGAGGAGCAGGACCACGATCGCCCCCCGTGTCGGCCTGACCGGCATGGCCGGCATCTTCGCGCTGTTCGCCGTGGCGGTCATCTAGAAGCTGAAACGGCCGCGCAAACCGAACTGACGCGGCTCGCCGACATAGCCGACATAGAGGCCGGTGGAGAGCGGCGAGGGATAGATGAAGTTCACATATTCCTCGTCGAAGAGGTTGCGGACGAAGGCCTCGATGGTCAGCCCGCCCCTGGTCTCGACGCCCAGCCGCGCATTGAAGATCGTGCGCGGCCCCTGCACCGCGAACGGGTCCAGATTCTGCTGATAGAAGATGGTGCTCTTGTGACTGCCGTCGATGCGGCCATAGCCGGTCAGGTTCGCGCTCAGCGGCGCCCGATACTGGACGGAGCCGCTCAGGGTGAGTTGCGGCGCATTGGGCAGCCGCGCGCCGGACAGGTCGCACGGCGGCGCGATGCCGGGAACGCAGGAGCCGTCGGGAAAGCTGACATAGCGCGCCTCGACATAGCTCGCCTGCATCTGGAGGGTGAGCCGATCGGTCGGCAATGCCGTGATCTCGATCTCGCCGCCCTTCGTGCGGAACAGCTCCGCGTTGCGCGTCACCAGGTTCAGCCCGTCGAAGGCCTGCGCCTGGAAATCCCGATAGTTGGTGAGGAACAAGGCGGACGAGAAGCGAAGACGGCGATCGAGCAGGCTTCCCTTCAGGCCGATCTCGAAATTGGTGTTGGTCTCGGAATCGAACTCGAAATTCGCGAAATTGGGCAGCCGGGTCAGATCGAATCCGCCCGGCTTGAAGCCGCGCGCCACGCTCGCATAGACATTCAGGTCGTCGGCGAGGCGATAACGGGCGTTGAGCACCCAGGTGAGCTGGGATTCCCGGCGGGACTGGACGCGATTGCCCAGCGACGCGAAGGCGATATTGCCGGACGTCTGCGTGAAATCGACATCCTGATCCTGCCGCGTGTAGCGCGCGCCGGCGGAAAGGGTCAGCCGGTCCGTGGGACGCAGATCGAAATGGGCGAACGCGGCATAGCTCTTGTCGTCGAGCCGCGAGGTGATCGTCACGTCGCCCTGCTGCCCCGGCAGGATCAGGAAGGCCGCGTCGGCCCTCGGCTGGAGGATTTCCAGATCGTCCGAGCGCCGGGCGAAATAGTAGAGCCCCGCGACATAGCTGAACAGGCCGCGCGACGGCGACGTGATCCGCAGCTCCTGGCTGAACTGGTCGTGCCGCTGATCGATGATGAAGTCGTCGAGCAGCCGGAGCGGCAGCGAATCGATGTCGCTCAACGGGCTGACATCCCAGCGCCGCCAGGCCGTCACCGACGTCAGCACATGCTCGCCGATATCGACATTGACCTCGGCGGAGACACCGCCGCCCTGGTTGAAATTGGTGTTGCGGGTGTTCTGCAACGTCTGGCGGACATAAGGCGATCCCGGCGGAATCAGCGGCGCGAGCGGGATGCCGAACACATTGCCCCCCGGCCGCAGCGCCACGGGAATGGCGGAGCAGCATTCCGACCGCTCCCGCTGGAAATCGCCGGCCAGTTGCAGGTCGAATCCGTCGCCGCGATAGTAGAATTTGGTCCGGCCGCCGAACCGGCGGAGATTGTCGACCGTGCGGCCCGTCGTCACATTCTCGGTGAAGCCGCCGCGCCGCGCGCTATAGGCCGAGAAGCTGAACCCGAGACGATCCTCGACCAGCGGCGCGGTCAGGCTGCCGCGCATCTCCCACAGCCCGTATTCGCCGACGACGCCCTCGATGAAGCCGCTCGTTTCGCTGAGCGAGGGACGCCGCGTCACGATGTTGATCAGGCCGGCGGCGGTATTGGCGCCGAACAGCGTTCCCTGCGGGCCGCGCAGGATCTCGACGCGCTCGATATCGGCCAGCTCGTTCGTCGCGGCGCCGTATCGCGCGAGAAACACACCGTCGAGGAACACGCCGACCGACGATTGCTTGCCGGGATTGTCCTGCTGCGAGGTCACGCCGCGAACGGTCATCCGGCCCGCGCGCGCGTCGCCATATTGCTCCGAGGTGAAGCCCGGCGCGACCTGGGCGAGATCGTGAAACTGGGTGATGCCGGCGGCGGCCAGATCGTCGCCGCTCACGGCCGTCAGCGAGATCGGCACGTCGATCAGGCGCTCCTCGCGCTTCTGCGCCGTGATCACGATCTCGCCCTCGCCCGGCGCCGCCGCGCTGTCTTCCGACAGCGGGGTTTGCGAATCGGCCTGGGTCGCCCCCATGATCGCGGCAATGACCCCCAACGGGGCAAAAGCTCTTTTCGCGGAACCCTTTTTCATATCATCCCTCCCCAGAAGCTCGCCTTGGTTGACGTGTATTTTCAGGCAAATTATCTATCTGATTATGACAAATCAACCCAATGCTGAATCCGACCCTGTCCGGGCGTTCATGCCGGTGGACCTCGACATCGGAAAAAGGGCGGACGGCACCATCGTCCTGCGATCGAATCTTCCCTTGCCTCCCCATGACGCCAACATCGTGCGCGTCATCCTGGCGCGGGCGCTGGCGGACCCGGACAAGCCGGCGCTGGCCGATCGCGGCCCCGACGGATCGTGGCGCACCGTCTCCTTCGCGGAGTTTCGCGACCGGGTGCGCGCGGTCGGCCAGTGGCTGATCGACAGATTCGCGCGCGGCCGCACGCTGATGATCGTCGCGGACAACAGCCCCGAAGTCGCCATCGTCCTTGTCGCGGCCCTGGCGAGCGGATTGCGGGTCTGCCCCGTCGGCACGGCCTGCGCGACGAGCGACGACGATCTGGTCAGGCTGCGCCATGTGATCGGCAAGGCCGATCCCGCCCTCGTGTTCGTTCAGCATGACCGCGCGGTCATCGCCGCGGTCCGGTCGTCGCTCGCCGGCCATGTCCCCATCGTCGCGGCGGGCGGCGGGGACGCCGGCGTCATCGCGCTCGAGGACATCGCGGCGACGGCGCCGACGGCCGCGGTCGAACGATCGGTCGATGCGCTCGCCGTCGCCGATCCGGCCTGCCTGATGATGACGTCCGGATCGAGCGGGCTGCCGAAGCTCGTCCAGCTCTCGCTCGCCAACCTGGCCGCGAACACGGCGCAGGGCGTGGCCGCCGTCGGCGAGCTGGCGGGCTGGGGGGAGGCATCGCTGGACTGGCTCCCGTGGCATCACGCCGCCGGCGCGGCGGTGCTGCGCGCGAGCCTGATGCTGGGCGGCACGCTCTACATCGACAGGGGCAAGCCGACGCCCGCCTTGTTCGACCGGACCATTCGCAACCTGCGCGAGATTTCAGTCCCCTATTTCAACAACGTGCCGCTGGGCTATGCCATGCTCGCGGATGCGCTGGAGCGGGACGAAGTTCTGCGGCGGACATTCTTCAAGCGGATGCGCGTGATGATCTACGGCGGCGCCGGATTGCCGCAGAGCGTGCAGGATCGCCTGCAGGCCATGGCGCTGCGGGAAACCGGGCGGAAGATTCCGGTGACGACCGGCTATGGCGCGACCGAGACGGTCGCCGGCTGCCTGACCATCCATTTCGAATGCGACCGCGTGGGCATCGGCCTGCCCGCGCCGGGCGTCGAGGTGAAGCTCGTGCCGTGCGGGGCGCGATACGAGCTGCGGCTGCGCGGCCCGAACGTGATGATCGGCTATCTCGACGATCCGGAGCGCACGGCCGCCGTCTTCGACGCGGAAGGCTATTACCGGACCGGCGATCTCGCCCGTTTCCAGGATCCGGAACGGCCCGAGCTGGGCCTCGTCTTCGCCGGCCGTCAGACCGAGGAGTTCAAGCTCTCCAACGGCAGCTGGGTCCATGGCGGGCAGCTTCGCGGCGCCCTGCTCGACATCCTGCCTGCCCATGTGAAGGACATCGTCCTGTGCGACGAGGACCGCCCCTTCCTCTCGCTGCTGGTCTGGAGCGACGGGGAGCCGGACGCGGCCGCGCTGCGCGACCTCGCCGCGCGCATCGGGAGATTCAACGAAACGCAGTCCGGCGCCGCATCGCGGATCCGGCGCATCGCGCCGCTCGTCCCGGCGCCGGACCCGGCCCGGTCGGAAATGTCGGACAAGGGCAGCCTGGTGCGCCGCACGATCCTGGACAACAGACCGGAGCTGGTGACCGACCTCTACGCCGAGACGCCGCCCGCTCATGTCACGGCGATAGTCTAGCGGCGCCGCGAATGTCCTGGACGGGGATGCGCCCGAAACTGGCAAGGTGAGGGAACGCCCGGCCACATCGGCCACGAGGCGGCTTGAGAACCCGGACCTCAGCGACGATAA
>CAZTPD010000037.1:0-15399 GCA_964614625.1 uncultured Sphingosinicella sp.
CGGGCGCGGCGCGGTCGCGGTCGCGGATCTGCCAGCTCGCGGACGGATTGCCGTCACGGAGACGCTCGGCGACGGTTTCGGGCGACACGGCACCGGGCAGGCGGATGCGGTATTTGCCGACGAACAGGCTGCCCGGCTGGACCAGCCCGGTCCGCGCCAGCCCTTCCATCGAGACGAGCGCGACCGGGCCGAGCGTGAAGCCCTCGCCCAGACGGTCCGGCTCCTCGGCGACGATATCGGCGATGCGGAAGCGCGCATTGCCGTAGCGCAGACTGTCGCCCGGCCGCAGCGCCATCCGCTCGGCGAGCGCGGGGCCGATCAGGATCTCGTCCGCCGCCGGCGCGCGCGCCGGCGTCCCGGCGCCGACCAGCAACTGCCCGTAGAGCGGATAGGCGCCGTCCACCGCCTTCAGCTCGGTGAGGATCGCCCCCTCTCCGTCCGTGGTGCCGGCGCGCTGCGCCATCGCCCGCATCCGGATCGTCTCGCTCATCTCCCCGGCGGCGCGGAACGCGGCTTTCTCCTCGGCCGTCGCCTCGCGCTGGGTCATCGAGATTTCGATGTCGCCGCCGAGGATGCTCTGGCCGCGCGCGGACAGCTCGGACGTGATCGCCGCCGTCAGGCTGCCGATCGCGGCCAGCGTCGCCACCCCGAGGAACAGGCAGACGAACAGGAGCCGCAGCCCCTGCAAGCCGGCATTGAGATCGCGCCGCGCCAAAGAGAGCGCGAGGCGCCAGCCGCCGCCGCTCACGCGGCGCGGTCCAGCGAAACCAGTCCGTCCAGCATCTCGATCACCCGGTCGCAGCGCGCCGCGAGCTGGGGATCGTGGGTGATGATGATCATCGTCGCGCCGGCCGCGTCCTTGCGGGCGAAGAGCAGGTCGATGATCGCCGCGCCGGTCTTGCCGTCCAGATTGCCGGTCGGCTCGTCGGCGAAGACGATGTCGGGCGCGGGCGCGACGGCGCGGGCGATCGCCACGCGCTGCTGCTCGCCGCCGGAAAGCTGGGCGGGATAATGGGTGAGGCGGTGGCCGAGGCCGACCGCCTCCAGCTCGCGCGCCGCCTTGCCGAACGCGTCGTCGATCCCGGCCAGCTCCATCGGCACCGCGACATTCTCCAGCGCGGTCATGGTCGGCAGCAGGTGGAAGCTCTGGAGCACGATCCCGATCCGGCCCCGCCGCGCCAGCGCCAGCGCGTCCTCGTCGAGCGGGCCGTAATCCACGCCCGCCACCTTGACGGCGCCGCCGCTGGCGCGCTCGAGGCCCGTGAGGATCGCCATCAGCGAGGATTTGCCGGAGCCGGACGGGCCAAGGATCGCCACGCTCTCGCCGCGCGCGATATCGAGGTCGATGCCCTTCAGGACGTCCGTCCGCGCATCCCGGGAACCGAGAGTGAGGGTGACATTGCGCGCGCGGATGACGATATCGGAACCGGCTGCAACGCGCATGGAAATGGAATCCCTCATATGATCGTGACGCTGCGATATGTGTTGCTGATACTGGCGGTTCAACTGGCCGCCGCCTGTTCGCCCGGCGCCCCGGCCGGCGAGGCGACGGAAAACCGGCCGGCCGCGACCGCCGAGCCAGCCCGGCCGGCCCCGCCGGCCGAGGACGGCAAGCTGGTCCTCGCCTTCGGCGACAGCCTCTATGCGGGCTACCAGCTCGAGCAGAACCAGGGCTTCGCGCCGGTGCTGGAGCGCGCGCTGGAGGCACAGGGCGTGGCCGCGCGCGTCGTCAACGGCGGCGTCTCCGGCGACACCACCGCCGCCGCGCTCCAGCGCCTCGCCTTCACGCTCGACGGACTGGACCGGCGCCCCGACCTCGTCCTGGTCGGCCTGGGCGGCAACGACGCGCTGCGCGGCCTCGGCCCGGACGAGACAAGGCGAAACCTCTCCGCCATCCTGACCGAGCTGCGCCGGCGCGAAATCCCCATCCTGCTCACCGGCATGATGGCGCCGCGCAACATGGGGCCGGACTATGCCGCGCGCTTCGATCCGATCTTCCCGGAGCTCGCGAGCGAGTTCGGGGCCGAGCTCCATCCCTTCTTCCTCGACGGGGTCATCACCCGCCCCGAACTGCTGCTCGCCGACGGCATGCATCCCAACGCCGACGGCATCGACACCATCGTGGCAAGCATCGCACCGCGCGTTGCACGCAGGCTAACGCCTTAGAGTCGGATTCTTCCTCTTTGAATCTCTTCCCCGTTCGGGCTGAGCTTGTCGAAGCCCTGCCCTTCTTTTCTGCCTCAAGAAAGGACAGCCCTTCGACAGGCTCAGGGCGAACGGAGGGCTGTTTCAATGCTGCCGGATCAAACTGCATGACGACGTGTCTCACGACGCGGTCGCGGCGGCGCTCTCAAATGGCCGACAAAACGTCGGACGCCGCGCTCAGCTTCGCGCCGCCATCACCGGCGCGGCCAGCCCCGCGCCGGCCAGCTCGCGCTCGGCCTGGGTGAAGCCGTAGTCCGGCACGATCTCTCCGGCCCGGTCGGAGATCGCGTCCCAGTGGCGGACCACTTGCGCGCCGGCATCGTCGCCGGACCCGACATGGCGCCCTTGCGACAGGGTGATGCTCGCGCGGGCGAAATGGCCCGCGCCGGCGCACAGGATGGCGCGGGTCGGAGCGTCCTCCCCGACCAAAGCGAGCAGGCCGGGGCTCACCAGCGCGGGATCGAGCGCGTCGAGGCTGGCGTCGGACAGCACGCCCTTCGTCATCTGCGTCGCCGCGGTCGGCGCCAGGCAATTGACGCGGATGCCGTATCTCTCCCCTTCCAGCGCGAGCGTCTGCATCAGCCCGACCAGCGCCATCTTGGCGGCGCCGTAATTGGCCTGGCCGAAATTGCCGTAGAGGCCGGACGAGGAGGTCGTCATCACCACCCGGCCGTAATTCCGCCGGCGCATGCCCTCCCACACCGCCTTGGTGCAGATCGCCGCGCCCATCAGGTGGACGTCGAGCACCAGCCGGAAATCGTCGAGGCTCATCTTGGCGAACGTCCTGTCGCGCAGGATGCCGGCATTGTTGACGAGGATGTCGATCCGGCCCCAGCGGTCCATGACCTTGAGGACCATCGCGGCGACGTCCGTCTCGTCCGTGACCGACGCGGCGGCGGGCAGCGCCTCCAGGCCTTCGGCGGCGATCTCGGCCGCGACGCGATCGGCGGCTTCCTCCACCAGATCGTTGACCACCACCCGCGCGCCCTGACGGGCGAGATAGAAAGCGTGCGCGCGCCCCAGCCCGCCGCCGGCGCCGGTCACGATCGCGACGCGTCCGTCCAATGTCATTCGAATCCTTTCCTTCAAGTCCGCATGCGCGGCAACTCATTCACTCACTTGATAGTGAGTTATAGAAGCATGGCAAGCGGCGGCGTGCGGCTCAGCGCGCGGGGCCTCCGTCGCGCTTCCCGCAGATTTCCAGGAAGCCGGCGGCCATGAACGAGGCCATGCGCCGCTTCACCGCCTCGAAATCGTCGGACCGGCACAGGCCGCCCGACAGCCGGTCGATCCGGCCGGTGCGCGCGAGCGTCAGCATCAGCGCGCCGGTCACGAAATGATAGCCCCAGAACAGATCCTCGTCCGGGCAGCCGGGCAGCGCCTTGCGCAGCAATTCGATCAGCCGCAGCACGACGGGATCGAAATACTGGTTCATCAGCTCCGCGCCGCCCTCGGCGGAATTGGACATCAGGGCGCCGAGGGCGGCATAGTTCAGCCAGCCCTCCCCCCCTTCGACATAGAGATCGAGATCGGTGTCGAGGAAGGCGTGGAGCGCCCCCTCGACGGTCGGCTTGCCCCTGGTGGCGGCGTCATATTCGTCGAGCGCCTTCATCCGCCGCTCGACGGTCACGCCGGCGCGGCGGCCCGAGACGGCGCTGAACAGCTTCTTCTTGTCCTCGAAATAATAGTTCACCAGCGTGTGGTGAACGCCGACCCTTTTGGCGACGTCCTTCAGCGTCACGCCGTGCAGGCCGTGCCGCGAAAAGAGATATTCGGCGGCGTCGAGGATCTGCTCCATCGTCTCCGCGCGCTGCTCGGCCTTGGTCGTGCGGCGGCGAGGTTTCACGCTGTCAGGCAAGATACGGGCCTTTCTCCATGTTCCCAACCTTGCCCTTACCCATTTCCATATTCCAGTCGAAGCCGCATCTTGTCGATCTTGCCGGTCGGCGCCAGCGGTATGTTGGGCAGGCGGACGACCGCGTCGGGAATCCACCAGGAGGCGACCCGTCCGTGCAGCGGCGCGAGCAGCGCCTCGTCGCTGACCGCTTCGTCGCCGCGCATCTCGACCAGCAGGATCGGCCGCTCGCCCCATTTCGGGTCCGGCCGGCCGATCACGGCGGCCAGCGCGACCTCGGGAATGCCGCCGACCACCGCCTCGATCTCGGCGGGGTTGATCCATTCGCCGCCCGACTTGATGAGATCCTTGGCCCGCCCGGTGATGACGAGATTGCCCTTGTCGTCGATCCGGGCGAGATCCCCGGTCGGGAACCAGCCGTCCGCGTCGGTCGCCGTCCCGGCCTCGCCGAAATAGCGGTCGATCACGGCGGCGCCGCGCACGTGGAGATGGCCCTCCGCGCCGCGCTGCTCCGGCAGGATATTGCCCTCCGTGTCCTTCAGCAGCAGATCGACGCCGATCGCCGGGCGGCCCGAAATCTCCGCCGAGCGCGCGGGATCGTCGGGGGGCATGACCGTGCCGGAGGGCGACAATTCGGTCATCCCCCAGCTCGTCTGCACCGTCACGCCGAGCCGGTCCTCCAGCCGCGCCATCAGCGCGGGCGGCATCGGCGCGCCGCCGACGACGATCCGCCGCAGCGACGGCACCTTCGCGCCGCTCTGCTCCAGATGATCGAGCAGGCCGACCCAGACGGTCGGCACGCCGATCGCGATCGTGACCTGCTCGGCCTCGATCAGCCGCGCGAGGCTGGCGCCGTCCGCCTGGCGGCCCGGCAGCACCAGATTGGCGCCGGCCGCCGGCACCGCGAAGGGCAGGCCCCAGGCATTGGCGTGGAACATCGGCACCACGGCGAGCACGCTGTCCGACGCCGAGATCGCCATCACGTCCACCTGGAGCGAGCGCAGCGTGTGCAGGAAGCAGCCGCGATGGGTGTAGGTGACGCCCTTGGGCGCGCCGGTCGTGCCCGAGGTGAAGCACAAGCCGCAGGGCGCGGTCTCGGGGAAGTCGCCCCAAACGACATCGCCGCCGGCATCGGCGATCAGCGGCTCCAGTGCCCGCGCGCCGCCCTCGGGCAAGGCCCCGGCGTCGCCGTCGATCAGCAGGACGCCCTCGATCGCGGAGGACAGGCGCGCGATCTCCCGCGCGGCGCCCGCCAGATCGCCGCTCGCGATCAGGATGCGCGCGCCGGACCGCGCCGCCATCTCGCCGAGTTGGGCGGCGGTGAGGCGCGGGTTGAGCGTGTGGCAGACGGCGCCCATGCCCATGATCGCATACCAGGCCTCGACATGGGCCTGCGTGTTCCAGGCGAGCGTCGCCACCCGATCCCCCCGCCCGATGCCCATCCCGGCGAGCAGGGCGGAAACCCGCAGGCTCCGCTCCAGCAGCCCGGCATAGCCGATCCGGTCGATCCGGCCGTCCTCGCGCGCGGTGGCGACCCCGGCTTGCGGGTGCCATTTCGCGGCGTGCCTGAGAAACTTGTCGAGGGTAAGCGGGTACGACTGAATCTCACCGTGAATCATCGGCATGCCGGCCCTCCGGCGGGGAGCGGCGGCGCGACGATGCCGACATTCCAGTTCCAGGGAATACCGCCCTGCGCGCGGCGGCGGCAGACGACCCGCTCGTTGAATTCGAACATGCCGGGCAGGAGATGGGCGCCGGGGCGCGGCGCGCCGGCGAAGGCCATATAGGCCCGTTCCTCGCCATAGGCTTGCCAGTCCGGCTGCCCCGCCGCGCGCGGCGCGCCGTCCCGCGCGAAGGACAGCCAATAGTCCATCATCGCCTCGGACAGCGCCGTCTCCTCCGCCGTGTCGGGGATGGACGGCCAGGCCGGCGGCGTGCTCCGGATCGTGCCGAAGGCATAGGGAATCTCGGCGGCGTGGAAGCCGTGCAGGCCGGCCTCGTCGGCAGCCGGATAGCCGTGATCGAAATAATAGAGATAGCCCGGCGCGCCCCGCGCGGTCTGGTCGCGCACGAGCCGCTCCGCCGTCCAGCCGTAGAGGGCGTCGCGCGGCGGCAGCAGGACGGCCTCGGCGAGATCGTCCGCCGGGTAGAGCCGCAGGAACTCGTCGGCCTGATCGCCGTAGCGTTCGCGGATCAGCGCCTCGTAGGCCGCGGCATCGGCCGGCGGCGGCGGCGCGAGGAAGCGCAGCGAGCGGATCTCGCCGCTGTTGAACCCGGCGAGGACCGGCACCGGCGCCTGCTCGCCCCGATCGAAGAGCGCGACGAGTTGATCCGGCACCACCCGGCCGTCGACGGTGAGGAAGGGGAAATAGCCGGTGCCGGCGGTCGCATCGACGAGCGCCTGGGCGTCCGCCCCTCTCAGGTCCGCCAGGGTCTGCGCGCCGAGCTGCGCCGTCAGCCAGGTGCCGATCGCCTCGGCCGGGAGGTCGCCGTGGCGGCGGGTGCGCAGCTCCGGCGCGGAGACCATGTAGCCGCTCTGGACGATCGCCCGGGCGAAGAGCCCGCGCGCGTCCGGGGCCGCCATCAGGTACATGACGCTGAGCGCGCCCGCCGATTCCCCGGCGATGGTGACGTTGGCCGGATCGCCGCCGAAGGCCGCGATGTTGCGGCGCACCCAGCGCAGCGCCTCGATCTGGTCGAGCAGGCCGTAATTGCCCGACACGCCGCGCCGCGATTCGCGGCTGAGCTCGGGATGGGCGAGATAGCCCAGGACGCCGAGCCGGTAGTTGATGGTGACGACGACGGCGCCGCGCGCCGCCAGCCGGGCGCCGTCATACATCGCCTGGCTGCCGGCGCCGGTGGTCAGCGCGCCGCCATGGATCCAGACGAAGACCGGGGCGCCGCGCGCGTCGGCCGGCGCCCAGACGTTGAGCGAGAGGCAGTCCTCGCTCATCTCGGGGAGTGGTTCGTAATAGATGCTGCCCGGGCGCGGCCGGGGCTGGTGGCAGGGCGGGCCGAAGCGGGTCGCGTCGCGCGTGCCTTGCCACGGGCGCAGCGCCTCCGGCGGCCGCCAGCGGAGCCGGCCGACCGGCGCCTGCGCGTAGGGCAGCCCGCGAAAGACATGGACGCCGCCGTCCGCCTCGCCCCGCGCCGCGCCGGCGGGCGCCTCGACGACCGGGCCGTCCTGGGCCGAGGCGGGGACCGCCAGGCAAAAAGCGACGGCGCAGGACAGCGCCCGGATCAGCCAGGACATCAGGTCTTCACTCCGCTTGCTTCCTCGCGCCCGATCACCCGGGCCAGCGCCAGGAACAGCGCCACCGCCACGAAGTAGAAGGGGATGAGGGTGTAGAAGGCCATTTGCAGCGAATTGTCCGGATAGCTCGTCCGGAACCAGTCGCTGGCAAAACCGAGATAGGTGGGACCGAGACCGAGGCCGATCAGGTTCATCACCAGCAGCAGCAGCGCGCCGCCCATCACCCGCTGGTCGGGCCGCACCGTCTCCTGGACCAGGGTCACCGCCGGCGACAGGTAGAAATAGTTGAGCGCGGTCGGCAGCGCGAGGAACAGCAAAGCGAGCGGCCAGGTCGGCGCCCAGACGAAGCCGACGAAGAAGGGTACGGCGAGGATCAGTCCGACGGCGGGGATATAGGCGTAGGCCTTCTTCGTGCGCGCCGCCATCCGGTCGGTCAGGCGGCCGGAGATGTACATGCCGGCGGTGACGGTGATGCCGATGAGCAGCGCGTAATAGACCGCGATCTCATTGAGGGTCATGCCCTTCTCGCGCATCAGGAGGAGCGTCGTGAAGTTCAGCACCGCATAGGTGATGAACTGGGTGGCGCCGCAGGCGAGCGAGAGCAGCAGCAGCACCGGATGCGCGAAGAACATCCGGCATGTGCCCCAGAAGCCGAGCGGCGGCGCCGCCGCGACGGTCGGCGCGGGCTCCACCGGCACGGGCGCGGGCGCGGGCTTGTCGAGCCGGCCGCGCTCCGGCTCGCGCACGAGGGCGAGGACGGCGAAGGCGGCGAGGATGCCGATCCCACCGAGCACGAAGAAGGCGTCGCGCCAGCTGTAGGCGGCGGCGATCGACGCGCCGAAGGCGACGCCGAGCATCTGGCCGATCGGCGGCCCGAAATTGAACAGGCCGAGCGCGGTGCCGCGCGTGCCGGGCGGAAAATAATCGGAGATGATCGCATAGGAGGGCGGCACGCCGCCCGCCTCGCCGAGGCCGACCGTCATCCGGGCCAGCGCGAGCTGCGGATAGTTGGAGGCCATGCCGCAGGCGACCGTCGCCGCGCTCCACAAGGCGCAGGCGAAGGCGAGCACCCGCACCCGGTTGGTGCGATCGGCCAGCCAGGCGACCGGGATCGAGACGACGCAGTAGAAGACCGCGAAATAGAGCCCGCTGATCAGGCCGAGCTGGCCGTCGGTGACGCCGAGATCGTCCTGGATCGGCTTGGCGAGGATCGACAGGAGCTGCCGGTCCAGGAAATTGAGCACATAGACGAAGCACAGGATCGCGAGCACGAGCCAGGCGCCCTTTTCGGGGCGGGCGGCGGCGGCCGGGACATGCCCGGCCGCCGCGACGCCTTGCGGCTGTGTCGTGTCGCTCACCCGCCGGCCCTAGAAATTGTAGCCGGCGCGGATGCCCACCGTGCGCGGCCGCAGCCGGGCGTAGCGGCCGTCGAGGAAGGCCTCGGGGTGGACGTAGGTGATCGAAGCGTCGTCGAACACATTCTCCACATATGCGGTGAGATTGAGCTGACCGAAAGTGGCGCCGACATAGAGGTTCACGTTGGTCCAGGCCTCGGTGAAATCGAAGGTCGGGCTCACCGCATTGGGATTGCCTGGCACGTTCGGGAACTGGTTCGGGAAGGAACCGGCGTGCGACACGTTGACCGCGGCATAGGCGTTGGCGCGGGCGCCGAGCGCGAAGTCGTAGCGCGCCGTCGCCGATCCCTGGAAGCGCGGCGAGGCGAGGCGCACGCCCGGCACGGCGCCGGAAATCGCCGCTTCGAGCGGCGTCAGATCCGTCACCTTGGCGCGGTTGAACGATCCGTTGAGCGCGATGCTGAAGCCCTGCACCGGCCGCGCCATGATCTCGAATTCGAGGCCGTAGCTTTCCGCGCCGCCGATATTGGTCGCGAACTGGATGGCATCCGAGATGCGGTTCGCCTGCACCTGGATGTTCTGCCAGTCGATATAGTAAGCGGCGAAATTGGTCGTGAGGTTGCCGCCGAGCCAGCGACCCTTCAGGCCGACCTCGTAATTGGTGACGCTGTCGGATCGCGCGCCGTCGGGGATCACGATGTCGTTGGGATCGAGCGCGCTGACCAGACCGGCGCGCGCGTTGACCACGGGCGTGCGGAAACCGGTCGAGACCGTCGCGTAGGTAGTCACCGCCGGCGACGGCCGCCACGACACGCTCACCTTGTAGGACAACCGGTCGTCCTCGACCCTCAGGCCGGTCGCGGCCGCGATCGGCACCACCGTCAGCGGGATATTGCTGAACGGGCTGAGCGCGATCGCCAGATAGTTGCTGTTGTAGCCGCCTTCGCGGGTGAACGATTGCACTTCCGTGCGCCCGTAGCGCAGCCCGCCGGTCACCCAGAAATCGTCGCTGAAGCGGTAGGTCAGCTCGCCGAAGCCGGCGATCTCGCTCTGGTCGGTATAGCTGTTGAACCGCTGATAATATTCGTCCGGCAGCCCGGTCAGCCCGCGCGCGGCGAGGAATTCCGGCGAGGAGCGATAGGCGAAATCGACGGTGCGGCGCTTCGTGTAATAGAAGAAGCCAGCCACCCAGTCGAACGGCCCGCTCGTCCTGGAGACGAGCCGCGCCTCCTGGACGAAGAGATCGTCGAACCCGAAGGCGTCGAGCGCGAACGGGATCAGCTGCCCGAACGTGCCGGCCAGATCGACATAGAAGGAGGCGTCATATTTCGAGAGGGTCGTCGAGCTGATCAGCTCGGCGAAGTCGAACTCGTAATTGACCGTCACATTGTAGTTGGACAGCTCGCCCTGGAACAGATCGGGCCGGTCGGACCGGCGCGTGAACTCGCCCAGCGCCGGGTTGGTGAGCGCCGAATCCGCCGGATTGCTGCGCTCGTAGGACGCGAGCAGGCGGACGGAAAGCCGGTCGCTCGGCCGCATCAGCAAGCTCGCGCGGCCGCCATAGGCTTCCAGGCTGTTCGAATCCTCGATGCCGGTGCCGACATTGTCGACCCAGCCGTCCTCGTTCCGGTAGTAGCCGACCACCCGCAGCGCCATCCCGTCGTCGACGATCGGGACGTTGATCATCGCATTGTAGCGCTGGCGCAGGGAATCGGAGTTGGTCAGGCCGAGATCGACCTGCGCCGAGGCCTCGAACCGGTTGAGGTTCGGGCTGCGGGTCAGGATGCGCATGGCGCCGGCCAGGGAGTTCGATCCGAACAAGGTGCCCTGCGGCCCGCGCAGGAACTCGACGCGCTCGACATCGTAGAGGTTCGGATCGAGGATGGTCGAATTGCCGTTCGCCGAGATCGGCAGCTCGTCGATATAGATCGCGACCGCGCTTTGCAGGCCGGCGCTGTAGCCGTTGGTGTTGATGCCCCGGCTCGTGAAATTGTTGAAATTCTGGGTCGGCCGGTTGACGACGATGCCCGGCGTGTTCTGGGCGATGCCCTCATAGCCGACGATGCCGAGCTCGTTGAGCTCCTCCTGGCTGAAGGCGGTGACGCTGAGCGGCACGTCCTGGAGCCGCGCGGCGCGGCGGGTGGCGGTGACGACGATGTCGTCGCTCTGCGACCCGGTCCGCGCGGTCTCGGTGGCCGAACCGGCCTCCTCGTCGGCCGAAGATGTCGATTGCGCCTGCGCAGGCGCCGAAACGGCGATCATAGCGGCGGCGCAGGCCGACGCGAGCAGCATTGCCTTCATTTCACCCTCCCAGCGAGCGCCGGTCGTTCACGCCGGCGCCTCGCATGCAAGGTGCATCGGAGTTCGTCGCGTGTCAACACTCACTATCACGTGTGTGAATGAAACTTTCCCGATCGCGGAATTGGGGAAAAAGCGCGCGGCACGCCGCGTCGCCCGGCCCGGGAAACGGAAGGTGAATGCCGGGCTGAGCCCGGGCGCTGTCTGCATTCAGGGGATTCCGTTTGGAGCGGTGATCTGATTCAAAGTTGTCGAAGGAGACGGGCCTTGAGCAGACGGATGGCAGATTGAAGGGCATCTTCCCGGGCGGGTTGGGACACCGGGGCGCAGTGGTGTCGACAATCGGCTGTTCGTGGACGCGATCCTGTGGATGACAGGCAACGCGGCGCATTGGCGTGATCTGCCGGAAGTGTTCGGCAAGTGGACGGCGGCGCATGCACGGTTCCGGCGCTGGTCGCATGCCGGTGTCTGGGAGAGACTGTTCCATGCTTTGGCCGACACGCCGGACTCCGAATATGTCCTGATCGACAGCACGATCTCGAAGGTCCACGCTGATGCGAGCGGGGCAAAAGGGGGCTGAAGCTGCCGCGATCGGCCGCTCGCGCGGCGGCCTGACGACCAAGCTGCACGCTGCGGTCGATGCGATCGGCCTGCCAATCCGCATCCATCCAACGCCGGGACAATATGGCGACCGTCCGCAGGCCGAAGCATTGCTGACAGGCCTGAAAGGCGTCGGCCACGTCATCGCCGATGCCGGATACGATGCCGATCCGTTACGCGCCTTCATCACCTACGACCTCGGCGCCACCGCCCACATCAAGGCCAATCCCAGTCGCACCGCAAAGCCTTCCATCGACTGGCCGCTTTACAAGGAGCGCCATCAAGTCGAATGCTTCTTCAACAAACTCAAACGCTTCCGACGCATCGCACTACGCTGCGAGAAACCCATCTCCGCCTTCATGGCTTCGTTCACCTCGCCTGCGCCATGATCTGGCTACGATGAATGCAGACAGCGCCTAGAACGTCGTGCGGCCATATTCCTGGCGGTAGAAGGGGTGGGACGAGGAGAGGCCGCCGTCCACGACGAGGGCGTGGCCGTTGACGTAGCTGGATTCGTCCGAGGCGAGGAAGAGGGCGGCGCGGGCGATCTCGTCCGGTTCGCCGCCGCGCTTCAGGGGGTTCAAATGGCCGATCATGTCCTCGCGGCCGGCGGCGCGGGCGTTGTCGTAGATGCCCCGCGTCATGCCGGTCTCGATCAGGCCGGGGCAGATGGCGTTGACGCGGATATTGGCGCCGGCCGTCTGGGTGGCGGCGATCTCGACGAGGCTGATCACGCCCGCCTTGGACGCGGAATAAGCCGGGCCGCCCGCCCCGGCGCGCAGGCCGGCGACGCTGGCGGTGCAGATGATCGAGCCGCCGCCGCGCTCCTTCATCACCGGAGCGGCATGCTTGATCGCCAGAAACGGGCCGATCAGGTTCACGCGCAGGATGTCCTGCCAGTCGTCCGGCGTCTGCTCGAAGAGCGAGGCGAGGCCGCCGGAGATGCCGGCATTGGCGAAGAAGATGTCGAGCCCGCCATGATCGGCGACGGCCTTTTCGATCAGGCCGCGCACGTCGTCTTCACGGCCCGCGTCGGCGGCGGTGACGTTTTCGGACGCGGCGACGTCGGCGGCGATGACATTGGCGCCCTCGGCGCGGAAGAGAGCGGCGGTGGCCTTGCCGATCCCGGACGCGGCGCCGGTGACGATGGCGGTTTTTCCTGCGAGCCTCATATACCGTGCTCCATGTCGGCTGCTGCAATTGGTTCGCGCAGAGACGCAGAGACGCAGAGAGTCCGAGGTTCCGGCGCGAGCCCTCCGGCGAAGCCGAATATCTTTTCCCGCTGTCGCGGGAAGGCGCGCGCAAACGGGCCGAGACAGGCGCGGCACCTCTGCGTCTCTGCGTCTCTGCGCGAACCAAATTGCAGCCTTCGATGCGGCACGGCGATCACAGCCCTGCACCCGTCGTCGCGCCGCCGTCGACGATGACGGTCTGGCCGGTCATGAAGGTGGAGGCGTCGGAGGCGAGGAAGACGGCGGCGCCGGCGATCTCGCGGGGCTCGCCGATGCGGCGCATCGGGGTGTGGCGGGTCACCGCCTTCAGCGTGTCGGGATTTTCCCACAAGGCGCGGGCGAAATCGGTGCGGACCAGGCCCGGCGCGATGCAGTTCACGCGCACGCCGGAGGCGCCGAACTCGGCGGCGAGGTTGCGGGCGAGCTGGAAATCCGCCGCCTTGGAGATGTTGTAGGCGCCGATCGTGGCGGAGCTGGTGAGGCCGCCGATCGAGCTGACGATGACGATCGAGCCGGCCTTGCGCTCCAGCATCTCGGGCGCGACCATCGCGATCAGCCAGTGATTGGCGATCACATTGTTGTCGAGGATCTTACGGAACTGTTCGTCGGTGATCCCCGCCATCGGCCCGTAATAGGGATTGGAGGCGGCGTTGCAGACGAGGATGTCGATCCGGCCCAGTTGCGCGCGCGTTTCGTCGACGAGGCGCTGCAATTCCTCCTTGGACGAGATGCTGGCGGGGACGACGATCGCGGTGCCCGCGCCATGCCTGGCGTTGAGCGCGTCGGCGACTTCGGCGCAGGCTTCCGCCTTGCGGCTGGAGATCACCACCTTCGCGCCCTGCTCCGCCAGCGCCTCCGCGATCGCCCGGCCGATGCCGCGCGAGGAGCCGGTGACGATGGCGACCTTGCCGGTCAGATCGAACAGACTCATTCAGTTCCCTTCCTAAAAAACCACCACCGAACGCGCCGCTTCGCCGCGCTTCATCTTCTCGAAGCCTTCGTTGACCGCCTCCAGCGGGATCGTCTCGGCGACGATGGCGTCGAGATCGAGCAGGCCGCGCAGGTAGAAATCGACCAGCCGGGGAATGTCCACCGGGAAGCGGTTCGCGCCCATGAAGGCGCCTTGCAGCTTCTTGCCGGAGAGCAGGTCCATCGCGCCGAGGCCGACCCGGTGATCGCGCGGCATCATGCCCAGGATCGTCGCCGTGCCGCCGCGCCGCAGCGCCTTCACCGCCAGCGCGCCGGAGGCCGGGCGGCCGACCGCCTCGATGGCGTGATCCACGCCGCCTCTGGTCAGCGCGACGATCCGCTCGGCGGCGTCGTCGGCGGTGGGATCGACCGTGTCGGTCGCGCCCAGCCGCTCGGCCAGCGCGCGCTTTTCCGGGACCGGATCGGCGGCGACGATGCGGCCCGCCCCGGCGATCCTGGCGGCGTTGATCGCGGCGAGGCCGACGCCGCCGCAGCCGATCACCGCGACGCTCTCGCCGGGCGTCAGCTTGCAGGCGTTGAAGATCGTGCCCGCCCCCGTCGTCACCGCGCAGCCGATCACGGCGGCCTTGTCCAGCGGCATGTCCGGCGAGATCGCCACGCAGGCATGCTCGTGGACCAGCATTTCCTCGGCCAGCGCGGAGAGGTTCATCATCTGCGCGACCGGCGCGCCGTCCGGGCGGCTGATGCGGGGTGGCGCGCTTTTGGGCCGGCGGGTGTCGCCGCCCAGGCAGAGCGCCATCCGGCCGGTCACGCAATACTCGCAATGGCCGCAAAAGGCGGAGAGACAGGTGACGACCGCGTCGCCGGGCTTCACATTGCGGACCTCGCTCCCCACCGCCTCGACGATGCCCGCCGCCTCGTGGCCCGGGATGCAGGGCATGGGGTGGGGATAGGTTCCCTCGATGAAGTGGAGGTCGGAGTGGCACAGGCCGCAGGCGGTGGTGCGGATGCGCACCTCGCGCGGGCCGGGCGCGTCGAGGCACGCCTCGCCGATGACGAGGGGCTGGCCGGGGGCGATGAGGAAGGCGGCTTTCACGGACTTTATCCTCCCCTCGATTTCGAGGGGAGGGGGACCAGCCGAAGGCTGGTGGAGGGGTTCTTTGCCTCGGTAAAGAAGCCCCTCCACCGCACTTCGTGCGGTCCCCCTCCCCTGCAAAGGCAGGGGAGGAAATTATGCCGGCGCATGTTTGGCATACTCAAGCTTGGCGATGGCGCGGGCGTGGACTTCGTCGGGGCCGTCGGCGAGGCGCAGGGTGCGGATGCCGGCATAGGCGGCGGCGAGGCCGAAATCCTGGCTGACGCCGGCGCCGCCATGGGCCTGGATCGCGTCGTCGATGATGCGCAGGGCCATGCGCGGGGCGTGGACCTTGACCATCGCGATCTCGGCGGCGGCGGCCTTGTTGCCGGCCTTGTCCATCATGTCGGCGGCCTTGAGGCACAGGAGCCGCGAACATTCGATGTCGATCCGCGCCTCGGCGATGCGCTGTTCCCAGACGCTGTGCGACGAGATCGGCTTGCCGAAGGCGACGCGGCTCTGGAGGCGGCGGGCCATCGCCGCGATCGCCTCCTCCGCCGCGCCGATCGTGCGCATGCAATGGTGGATGCGGCCCG
>CAZTPD010000038.1:0-15053 GCA_964614625.1 uncultured Sphingosinicella sp.
AGCGCATAATCCTCGGCGATCGTCTCGCCGGGCAGCTTGCCGTCCTTGCGGATCAGCAGCAGCCCGCGGCCGAGCCGCTGGGCCAAAGCGGCGGCGACGACGAAGCCGCGCGCCTCGATCCCGGCGATCAGGTCCGGCGCCTCCCCGATCCGCGCCGCGAGCCGCTCGATCGCCGCCGAAAAGCCGGCGCCGTCGAGCAGCAGGGTGGTGACGTCGCGAAACTGGATGCCGGGCCTGGGGAAATCCGGGATCGTCCGGACCAGCGCCCTCAGGTCGTCATTGTCGCTCACGCGCATTCCACGCTCCCGATCCGCAAAGTGAAACGGCGCGGCATTCCGTCTGGAACACCGCGCCGCTTCGCGTCCTGCAATGCCGAAGCCGGACTTATTCGCCCTCGTGCTTCTTGGCGTGCCAGATATTCTGGTAGGCCAGATAGGCGAGCACGGTGGCGAAGATCAGGAAGATCAGGACCACGATGCCCATCTGGTGCCTTTTCTCCAGGTTCGGCTCGGCCGTCCAGGTGAGGAACGCGGCGACGTCGTGCGACATCTGCCGGACCGTCGCTTCGGTGCCGTCGGCATAGGTGACCTGGCCGTCGGCGGTGATCGGCGGCGGCATCGCGATGTTGAGGTTCGCGAAATAGGGATTGTAGTGCAGCCCGGTGCCCGGCCGGTTCGCTTCCGGCAGATCGGCGGGCGGATCCTGATAGCCGGTGAGCAGCGATTCGATATAGGGCGCCCCGCCCTCGCGCGCCTTCACGATCAGCGACAGGTCCGGCGGGAAGGCGTTGCTGTTGGCGGCGCGGGCCGCGACCTCGTTCGCATAGGGATGGGGGAACGTGTCGGACGGAATGGCCGGGCGCGTGGCCGGCTCGCCCGTCGCCTCGTTCACGCTCGGCACCTCGATCGGCCACTGGGCCGCGATCGCGCGCACCTCGGCCTCGCTGTAGCCCAGCTCGGAAAGGTTGCGGAACGCGACATATTGCAGGCCGTGGCAGGCCGCGCAGACCTCGCGATAGACCTGGAAGCCGCGCTGGAGCTGCTGGCGATCGAAGCGGCCGAACGGCCCGTCGAACGAATAGGAGGCCGGGCGCGGATGCTCGTGGAAGGCGTGCTCCACCGTCTCCTGCGGCGGCTCCTGAATATAGGCGATGGCGCCCCAGAGCAGCGACCATGCGGCGACGCCGCAGAAGCCGAGACCGACCAGAAAGCCGAGAATGCGAACCATGTGAGTCTCGTCCCCTTATTCGGCCGCGGCCGGTGCAGCCGCCGCGACCCCGTCATTCGCCTTGTCGCCCAGCACGCTTTCCGTGATCGAGTTCGGCAGCGGCAGCGTCCGCTCGACCATCGACAGGATCGGCAGGATGATGAGGAAGAAAGCGAAATAGTAGATCGTCGCCACCTGGCTGATCATCACCCAGGGCTCCTCGGCCGGCTTGCCGCCGGCGACGAACAGCAGCGCCAGCGCGATCAGCCAGATCACGAAGAAGATGCGGAAGGTCGGCCGGTAGCGGCCCGAGCGCACCGGCGATTTGTCCAGCCAGGGCAGCAGGAACAGGATCAGGATCGACCCGAACATGGCGATCACGCCCCACAGCTTCGCCGACAGGATGAAGTCCGCGGTGAAGGCGCGCAGGATCGCGTAGAACGGCCAGAAATACCATTCCGGCACGATGTGCGCGGGCGTCGCCAGCGGATTGGCCGGAATGTAATTGTCGGCATGCCCCAGCATGTTCGGCGCGAAGAAGACGAGCAGCGCCAGCCCGATCAGCGCGACGCCGGCGCCGAAGCCGTCCTTCGCGGTGTAATAGGGGTGGAACGGCACCGTGTCCTGCGGGCTCTTCACGTCCACGCCGGTCGGGTTGTTCGAGCCCGGAATGTGCAGCGCCCAGATGTGCAGGATGATGACGCCCGCGATCACGAAGGGCAGCAGATAGTGGAGCGAGAAGAAGCGGGTCAGCGTCGCCTGGTCCGGCGCGAAACCGCCCACCAGCCAGGTCTGGATCGGCTCGCCGACCAGGGGAATCGCGCCGAACAGGCCGGTGATCACCTTGGCGCCCCAGAAGCTCATCTGGCCCCAGGGAAGCACATAGCCCATGAACGCGGTCGCCATCATCAGCAGGAAGATGACGAGGCCGAGCATCCACACCATCTCGCGCGGCGCCTTGTAGGAGCCGTAATAGATGCCGCGGAAGATGTGCAGATAGGTCACGATGAAGAAGAAGCTCGCGCCGTTCGCGTGCAGGTAGCTGAGGAACCAGCCCGAATTGACGTTGCGCATGATGTGCTCGGTCGAGGCGAAGGCGGTGTCCGCATTGGCGTTGTAGTGCATCGCCAGCACGATGCCGGTGACGATCTGGATGACCAGCGCGAGACCCGCGAGCACGCCGAAATTCCACGCATAATTGAGGTTGCGCGGGACCGGATAGCCCTTGCCGACCGAATTGTAGACGAGCCGCGGCAGCGGCAGCCGCTCGTCCATCCAGCGCATGAAGGGATGCTTCGGGGTGTATTGCTCAGCCCAGGGAAAGCTCATCTGTTTCTTCCTCAGCCGATGCGGACGGCGGTGTCGGAGGTGAACTCATACTCCGGCACTTCGAGATTGGTGGGCGCCGGGCCTTTGCGGATGCGCGCGGCGGTGTCGTAGTGCGAGCCGTGGCAGGGGCAGAAATAGCCGCCATATTCGCCGCGATTCTCGCCTTCGGCGGCGCCCAGCGGCACGCAGCCGAGATGGGTGCACACGCCGAGCGTGATCAGCCAGTTCTCGTGGCCTTCCTTGGTGCGCTCGGCCAGCGTCTGCGGATCGCGCAGCGTCGAGGCCTCGACCGCGTTCGCCGCCTGGATCTCGGCCGCCGTCAGGTTGCGGATGAAGATCGGCTGCTTGCGCCAGATCGTCTTGATCGCCTGACCCTCCTCGATCGCCGAGATATCGACGTCGATCTGGGCCAGCGCCAGCACGTCCGCCGACGGATTCATCTGGTTGACCAGCGGAATGAGCAAGGCGGCGCCACCGACGCCGGCCACGCTCACCGCGGCAAGATTGATGAAGTCGCGGCGTCGGACGCCTTCGCCCTGAGGGGACAATCCCTCGCTTTGTTCAACCGCAGCCATAACGTCCTTCGCGTGCCTATGAACCCGGATACACGGACACCGCCCCCATGCGCGGCCTTTCGGCCCAGCGGCTCGCGGGCCTGATAGCCGCGCGACGCGCATTTTGCCAACAGCCATTTTGACCGTTGCGCGACACGCCTTCTTTCCTCCCCGGCATTCGCCGGGGAGGGGGACCGCCCGAAGGGTGGTGGAGGGGTAACTGGCAAGGCTTCGGAAGAGACCCCTCCACCACGCTCCGCGCGGTCCCCCTCCCCACGAAATCGTGGGGAGGATATCAAGGCGCCATGCGCCTCGCCCTCTACCAGCCCGACCAGGCGGGAAATGTCGGCACGATCCTGCGCCTCGCCGCCTGCCTGGGCACGCCCGTCGACGTGATCGAGCCCTGCGGCTTCCCCTGGGGCGATCGGGCGCTGAAGCGCGCCGGGATGGACTATGCCGAGATCGCCAACGTGACGCGCCACGCCGACTGGGCGCGATTCGAGGGCGCGGCGCACGGACGGATCGTCCTCTTCACCACGGCGGGAGCCGTCCGCCTCGACGCAGCGCGGTTCGAGGCCGGCGACACTCTGCTGTTCGGCTCCGAAAGCGGCGGCGTGCCGGCCCATGTCCACGCGCGCGCCGAGCTTCGGGTGCGGATTCCGCAGATCCCCGGCACCCGGTCCTTGAACATCGCGGTCGCGGCGGGCATCGCTCTCGCCGAGGCTTTACGGCAGACGAAAGGGTGGCCCGGATGATCGAGCTCGACGACCAGCAGCAGGCGGCGCGCGACTGGTTCGAATCACTGCGCGACCGAATCTGCGCCGAATTCGAGGCGATCGAATCGGAGGCGGGTGGCGACGCGCGGTTCCGCTACGATCCCTGGGACCGCGCGGACCCGGACGGATCGCCGGGCGGCGGCGGCGTGCGCGGGCTGATGAAGGGCCGGGTGTTCGAGAAGGTCGGCGTCAACGTCTCCACCGTCGGCGGGCGCTTTTCCGAGGAGTTCGCCCGGACGATCCACGGCGCGGCCGACGATCCGCATTTCTTCGCCACCGGCATCAGCCTGGTCGCGCACATGGCCAATCCGCACGTGCCCGCCGTCCACATGAACACCCGCTTCCTGCGCACGACGCGCAGCTGGTTCGGCGGCGGCGCGGACCTCAACCCGCCGATCCCCTATGAGGAGGACACGGCCGATTTCCACGCCCGGCTGCGCGCCGCCTGCGCCGCGCACGACCAGACCTATTATGACCGCTTCGCCAAATGGGCGGACGATTATTTCTTCATCCCCCATCGCGGCGTCCATCGCGGCGTCGGCGGCATCTTCTACGACCATCTCGACTGCCACGCGCCCGGCGAGGGGCCGACCTTCGAGCAGAATTTCGCCTTCACCCGCGATGTCGGCGAAGCGTTCCTCGACATCTTCCCGAAGCTGGCGCGGCGGCGGATGGCGACGCCGTTCGACGAGGCGGATCGCGCCCGCCAGCTCGAATATCGCGGCCGCTATGCCGAGTTCAACCTGATCTACGATCGCGGCACCCTGTTCGGCCTCAAGACCGGCGGCAATGTCGACGCCATCCTGATGAGCCTGCCCCCGCTGGCGACGTGGGAGTGAGCGCGGCGCTGACCATGGTGCCTTACGGCCATGTCGCGGCGGTCGTCACCTATCTGGAGATGGCGGCGCCCCCGCCGCCGGCGCCGGTCCCCGAATCGCCGCTGCGGCTGGAACGGTGGGAGCCGGTCGATCCGGCGCGCTACCGGACCCTGTTCCGCCGGGTCGGGGCGCGCTGGCTATGGTTCTCGCGTCTGGCGATGGACGACGCCACCCTGCTGGCGAAGGTCGCCGAGGTCCATGCCGTGACCGATTCGGACGGGCATGCGGTGGGCCTGCTGGAGCTGGATTTCACGACGCCCGGCGAATGCCTGATCCGCTTCCTCGGTCTCGCGCCGGAGCTGGCGGGGCGGGGCCACGGCAAGTGGCTGTTCGCCGAGACGATGCGGCTGGCCTGGGCGCCGGGCGTCAAGCGGCTGCGCGTCCACACGTGCAGCCTCGATCATCCGGCCGCCTTGCCGTCCTATCTGCGCGCGGGCTTCCGCGCCTATGCGCGCGCCTTCGAAAGCTTTCCCGATCCCCGTCTCGCCGGCCTGCTCCCGCGCGACTGCGCGCCGCAGGTGCCGCTGCTGGGTTAGGCGAAGACGTCGCCCGTCGCCTCGGCGGTCCCGGCGAGCTGCGCGTAGATGCGGGCGATCAGGGTGGCGAGATAGGCGCCGATCACGGTGTTCACCCCCGCCATCGCCACGATCACGATCAGCGCGGACAGGCTGCCCGGCGCGAGCGGGCCGACCAGCAGCGCGGCGACGAGGCCGACGACCGCCTCGATCGCCGCGCCCAGCACGCCGACCGTGATGAAGACGAGCAGGATGAAGCCGATCAGCTTCCATGTGTGGCCGGCGGTCAGCGCCCAGCTCCGCTGGATGAGCCGGATCGGCCCGCCCTCCTCGGCCGCCGCCGCCGGCGTCATCACCAGCAGCCGCGCCGTGAGAAAGACGATCAGCGGCAGGATCAGCGCCACCATCAGCAGCGTCGCGGTGGCGAGCGCCGGCGTGGGCACGCCCGATTGCGCGCCCGCCATCGCGCCGGGCACGAGCAGCATGACGATCGTCGCCACGATGAAGAAGGAGAGCATCGCGACGAGACCGAGCAGGATCACGGCGACGATCAGCATCGCGCAGCGCGCGGCGCCGCGCGCGATGCCTTCGCCCACCGAGGCGCCCGGCTTCAGCGCCAGATGGCTGATCGCGATATTGCCGATCGTGCTGGCGATCAGCGCCACCGGCAGGGCGAGCAGCCACAGGCCGCCGCCGGGCAGTTCATTGGGCGAGGCCGGCGTGGGCATCACCAGCCCCATCGCCGCCACCGGCAGGGCGACCAGCATGAAGGCGAGCGGGAAGAGCAGCCGCGCCTCCCGGCCGACGAATGCGGCGGTTTCATTCCATGCGGTGGTGATCGACAACTTCGCCATGCGCTTCCCCTGTGCTCGCCGCGCGGTTATGCGCGAGCGCGATGGACGGCGCAACGCATCCCTCGGCCGATCGGGCCATGGCGGCCCCGATCCGGGACATCGAATGGCGGGTCTCGGACGGCCTCACGCCTTATGAGGCCGCGCTCGCCGACATGGAGGCGCGCGCCGCCGCGATCCGCGCCGGAGAGGCGGCCGAGCGCGTCTGGCTGCTGGAGCATCCGCCGCTCTACACCGCCGGGACCAGCGCCGATCCGGCCGAATTGTTCAATCCCCAGGGCTTCCCGGTCCACGCCGCCGGGCGCGGCGGGCGCTACACCTATCACGGGCCGGGCCAGCGGGTCGGCTATGTCCAGCTCGATCTCGACAAGCGCGGGCGCGACGTGCGCCGCTATGTCCACGCGCTGGAGGGCTGGGCGATCGACGCGCTGGCGGCGCTGGGCGTCGCCGCGCGTCGCGCGCCGGGGCGGATCGGTATCTGGGTGGATCATGACGGCACGGAGGCGAAGGTCGGCGCGATCGGCGTGCGCGTGCGCCGCTGGGTGACGCTGCACGGCATCGCGATCAACGTCGCGCCGGACCTGTCGCATTTCTCCGGCATCGTGCCGTGCGGCATCGCCGAATTCCCGGTGACGAGCCTGGACGCGATGGGCCTCGCCGGCGCCGGCCCCGCGCTGGACGATGCGCTGCGGCGCGGCCTGCCAGCCTTCCTGGCGGCGCTGGCGGGCGATTCGGCGCAGGCTTGAGGGCACCCGCCTTTGCGTATAATGTCCGCGCCGATTTGGGAAAATCGGGGGCCAACCCGACCAGATCGTCAATCTAGGGAGACCTTCCAACATGCGTGACATCTTCAAGAAAGCGACCACCGGTGCGATGATCGCCGGCGCGGCCCTGATCGTCGCCGCCTGCGGCGGCACGACGACGACGGCGGACGACACCACCACCAACGACATGGGCGCGGACAGCACCTATGACGCCAACGCCACCGACATGGGCATGGACACCAACATGACCATGGACGACGCGAACATGACCGACATGAACGCGACGACCGACGCCAATGCGACCACCGAAATGGACGCGACGGACGCCAACACGGCCACCGCCGCCGAGTAATCGGACGCGCAGCCTGGAGTTGCGGAAGGCCGTCGGGAAACCGGCGGCCTTCGTTTTCGGCCTTCGCGCCTTGCACGGCGCGCCACGACGGACGATAAGGCCCGCCAACCGACATGAAGGGAGGACTTTATGCGCGATCTTCTTTCCACCACGCGTTTCTCGATCATCGCCGGCTCGGCCCTGTTCGTCGCGGCCTGCGGCGGCGCCGAGACGAATGTCGAGGAGAGCGCGGCCAACGATCTCGAGAGCAACCTGATCCTCGACACGCCCGGCAATGACGCGAGCGCGCTGGAATCGGTGGACGTGGTCGAGGAAGCGCCGCCCGTCGCCAATCTCGGCGAGGAGGAGCTCCCGCCGGTGACGGGCGAGACGACCGGCGGCGACACCGGCGGCAACACGGTCGACAACGACGTCGCCGGCATGTGACGAGGCGTGGCCGGCGCGCGACGGGCGCGCCGGTGAAGGATAGGGCGCGCGGCGGCGGCTTGCTATGTTCGCCGCGGCGCGGGGAGAGACGGGCATGTCGTTGAAGTCAGGGCTGAAAGCGGTCGTCGCCATGGGCATCGGGGGATTGCTCGCCGCCGCGCCCGCCGCCGGCCAGGTGCTGCTCTACGATCCCCAAATCCCGTCCGGGCCGATCGAGCCCGGCGATCCGATGGTCGGCGTGCCCCTGCCCGGCGCCAACGCGGCCGAGCTGCGCGCCCATCTGATGTGGAACGTCCGCTCGGGCCTCAACGTCGCGGCGCTGCAATGCCAGTTCTCGCCCTATCTGCGCACCGTCGACAATTATAACGGCGTGATCGACCATCACGCCGCCGAGCTGCGCCAGGCCTATACCGCGCTGGAAGGCTATTTCCGGCGTGTCCACGGCCGCACCGGGCCGCGCCAGTTCGACGATTATTCGACGCAGACCTACAACAATTTCTCGACGCTCCAGGCGCAGCTCGGCTTCTGCCAGACGGCGGCGCGGATCGGGCGCGAGCTGCTCGCCGCCCGGCGCGGCGATTTCTACACGGTCGCCTCGGCCCGGATGCGCGAATTGCGCAACAGCCTGACGCCGTTCCACGACAATTACGCGTTCACGCGCACGCCGATCGCGCTCGGATCGATGACCGTCACCGTCGATTGCGCCCAGATCCGCGAGCGGCGCGAACGCCGCGACTGCGAGCGGGCGCAGCGGACGGCACGCCGCTAGCCCCTTCCTTCAGGGCAATCCCAGCAGCTTGTGCGTCTGGAGGCTGAGCCGCCAGCGCGGATCGGCCATGACGAAGGCGATCGACGCGGCGAGCGCCGCCTCGGCGTCGGCGCAGTCCATCGGCTGGATCAGGAAATGGCGGAAATCGAGGGCCGCGAGCGCCGCCGGGTCGATCCCCTCCTGCGGCCAGACCAGCTTGAGCTCGTCGCCCCGGCGCTGGGCAAGCTCGGTCCCGGCCTTGGGACTGACGCAGATCCAGTCGATCCCCTCGGGCGCGGGCAGCGTGCCGTTGGTCTCGACCGCGATCTCGAAGCCGCGCGCGTGCAGCGCGTCGATCAGCGCCGCGTCGAGCTGGAGCATCGGCTCGCCCCCGGTGACGACGACCAGCGGGCGCTCGCCTCCCGCCCACAAAGCCGCCACCTTGTCCGCCAGCGCATCGGCACCGTAGCGCCCGCCATTCTCGCCATCCATGCCGACGAAATCGGTGTCGCAGAACGTGCAGTCGGCCGTCGCCCGATCCCGCTCGCGCCCGGTCCACAAATTGCAGCCGGCAAGGCGCAGGAACACGGCCCGCCGCCCGGCCTGCATCCCCTCGCCCTGGAGGGTCAGGAAGATCTCCTTGACCGCGTAGCTCATGGCCGCGCGGCGTAGCTGGTGGGATCGTCGAGCCCCGCCTCCGCGAACCCCCGCGCGCGCAGGCGGCAGGAATCGCACAGGCCGCAATGGCGGTCGCTCGGCGCGGGATCGTAGCAGGACCAGCTCATCCCCGCGTCGAGGCCGAGCCGCGCCGCCTCGCGCGCGATGTCGGCCTTGCTCATCGCGATCAGCGGGGTGTGGACGGTGAAGCCCTCGCCCTCCACCCCCGCCTTGGTGGCGAGATTGGCCATCGCCTCGAAGGCGGCGACGAAATCCGGGCGGCAATCCGGATAGCCCGAATAATCGAGCGCATTGACGCCGATGAAGAGATCGCGCGCGCCCGCCGCCTCCGCCCAGCCGAGGCAGAGCGACAGGAAGATGGTGTTGCGCGCGGGGACGTAGGTGACCGGGATGACGTCCGCCTCGACGCCGCCCTTGGGAACGTCGATCGCGTCGGTCAGCGCCGATCCGCCGAACCGGGTGAGATCGAGCGGGAGGACGACATGCCGCTCGGCGCCGAGATGCGCCGCGATCCGCGCCGCCGCCCGGAGCTCGATCCGGTGGCGCTGGTTGTAATCGACGGTGAGCGCGAGCAGCCGGAAGCCGGCTTCGCGGGCGAGACCGGCGGTGACCATCGAATCGAGGCCGCCGGACAGGAGGACGACGGCGAGGGCTGCACTTGGCGGGGCGGCGTTCATGACGCGCGATATAGCGATGTCGCGCCCAAAAAGAACGGGCCGCCCCTCCTGGAAGGGGCGGCCCAGTTCAGGCGTTGAAGCCTGCTAGGGAGGAAAGCGTGCCCAACGGCACAATCCCCTTCTAGCAAGCCCTTGGTAAACAAGCGGTTAACGATAAGAATCAGGCGCAGGCCCCGATCCGCCGTGCCTCCGCGCGCAGGGCGAAGGGCGCGCCGCGGTCGAGCCCCTGGCTGTCGATCTGGGCGAGGCGCGGCGTCTCGACGAGGATCTCGGTGCGGCCCGAACCGATGCCGGGGCAGGAATAGCGCACCGTCACCGAGCGCGCGTCGCTGGAGACGACCGACTGCTGGCAGCTCAGCGTGCGATGGCGCGGCTGGGCGAACGCGGCGCGATCGCCGCCCAGGCAGATCGCGGCGATCAGCGCGTTGCCCGCGCCGCGCAGCTCCCACTGGCCGGCCTCGAGCCGGTCGAGCAGCGGCACGGCGGGCCGCGCCTGCGGGACGGCGGGGCCGGCGAGCAGCAGGACCGCGCCGGCGGCGATGGCGATCCGGTGAAACGCAACGAACTTCATCATCAGCCACTCCCGAAAAGCGGCCGGCTGCCCCCCCGAGCGCCCGGCTGCGCGGCGCATAGCAAAATTACGTTGCCGAATCGATGCCGCTTCCCGTTCACTCCTCCAGGTCGGCGAGGCTGACCGGGAAGACACGCGAGCAGAACTCGCAATCGACGCGGATCACGCCGTCCGCGTCGGCCATCGCGCCGCGCTCGTCGGGCGGGAAGCGGGCGATCACGCCGCGGACATGCGCGGGATCGCAGCGGCAGCCCCGCGCGAGCGGCGCGGCGGGGAGCGCGCGGATTTCCTCCTCTTCGTGGAACAGCCGCCACAGCAAGTCGTCGAGCGGCAGGCCGGCATCGGCCAGCTCGTTCGCGCGCACTGTTTCGGCCAAGATGCGGACATGCTCCCATTCGGGATGATCGGCGCGCGCGTGCAGCCGCTCCCGCCCCTCCTCGCCCTCGGGCAGGTGCTGGAGCAGCAGCCCGCCGGCGACATGGCCGCTGTCGTCCACCGCGAGCCGGACCAGACTCGGGATCTGCTCGGACTGGCAGAAATAATTCTCGGCGGCCTCGGCCAGGCTGTCCCCCTCCAACGGCACGATCCCCTGATAGCGTTCCCCGGTCGCCTGCTGGTCGAAGGTGATGGCGAGATAGCCCTTGCCGAACAGGTCGCACAAAGCGGGCAGCGGCGGCCCCTCGGCCAGCCGCTCGGCATCGAAACGGACATAGCCGCGCAATTCGCCGCCGCGATAATCGGCGACGAGCAGATCGACGATCCCCTCTTCGGTCTGCGCCTGCAATGTAAGCTGCCCGCCCGCGTCCTTGAGCAGCGCGCCGAGCAAAGCGGTCAGCGTCAGCGCCTCGGCGAGAACGCGCGCGACCGGCGCCGGATAGGCATGGGCGGACAGGATCTCGCCCAGCGCCGGCCCCAACCGCACCACCCGCCCGCGCGCATGACGCCCGGGCAGCGCGAAGCCGAGCGCGGCGTCGAGATGAACGGTCCCGGCCGCGCGGGGAGCGGAGTCAGTGGGCATGAAGCGGATGTGGCGACGATGGCGCGGGGTTCAAGTTTCCTGAGCACGGTCTCGCTCTTACCCGTCATTGCGAGGGCCGCAGGCCCGCGGCAATCCAGTTCTGGATTGCTTCGCTCCGCTCGCAATGACGAAGACCCCCAGCGCATGACCCTCGTACGGCGTTACCGCTTACATGTATCCCATAGTTGACATCTTATGTCTCCTATGGTAGACACATTGCGTGATCGAAGTCCGCCAGACAGACGTTTACCGCCGGTGGTTCGATGACTTGCGCGACATCCGGGCCAAGGCGCGCATCCTTCGCCGGATCGAGCGCGCGCAGCATGGCAATCTGGGCGATCACAAGCGATTCGACGGACTTCTGGAAATACGGATCGATCATGGCCCCGGCTATCGGCTCTATGCCGTCCAGCAGGGCAAAGTGCTCATCATCCTGCTCTGCGGCGGGGACAAGGGATCGCAGAAGCGGGACATCGAAAAGGCGCTGGCATTGGCGAAGGAGGTATGAACATGGCGATCGAAACGACCCGCTGGGACATCGCCGAGCATCTGGATTCCGACGAAGCGGTCGCGGCCTATCTCGATGCCGTGTTCGAAGCCGGCGACGCCGCCGAAATCCGCGACGCCATCGCCCATGTCGTTCGCGCGCGCGGCATGACCGAAATCGCGAGAGAGGCCGGCATCAGCAGGGCCGGCCTCTACAAGGCGCTCGGCACGGACGGGAATCCGTCATTCGAGACGGTCAGCGCGGTGCTGAAGGCGCTTGGCGTGCGCATGGGTGTGGCGGCTTAGCCCCTGGTGCGGCCCCGTACGGTGCTGCGCGACAGAGGCATTACGCCGCCGGCGCCTCGTAGCTCCGCGCCGCCTCCGACAGCCGCTCAACGAACTCCGTCACATGCGCGTCCTCGATCACCAGCGGGGGCAGGATGCGCAGCACGTTGTCGCCGGCCGCCACGGTGAGCAGGCCGTGCTCGCGCAGGTGGGTCACGAAGGCGCGGCTGTCGCTCTTCATTTTGAGGCCGAGCATCAGGCCCAGCCCACGCACCCCTTCGAACAGATGGTCGTGATTGGGGATCATCTGCTCCAGCGCGCCGCGCAGCCGTTCGCCGATACGGGTCACATGGGCAAGGAATTCGTCATTGGCGACCACGTCGAGCACGGCCTGCCCCGCCGCGCAGGCCAGCGGGCCGCCGCCATAAGTGGAGCCATGCGTGCCGATCACCATCCCGGCCGCCGCCTTCTCGGTGGCAAGGCAGGCGCCCATCGGGAAGCCGCCGCCGATCCCCTTCGCCGCCGCCATGATGTCCGGCACGATGCCGTAATGCTCGTGCGCGAACAGCTTGCCGGTGCGCGCGAAGCCGCACTGCACCTCGTCCAGCACCAGCATCAGGTCATGCTCGTCGCACAATGCGCGCAGGCCGGTCATGAATTCCGGGCTCGCCGGGCGGATGCCGCCCTCGCCCTGCACGGGCTCAAGCAGGAAGCCGGCGGTGTGCGGGCCGACCGCCGCCGTCGCCGCCTCCAGATCGTCGAACGCGACCACGGTGAAGCCGGGCAGCAGCGGCGCGAAGCCGTCGCGCAATTTCTCCTGGTTGGTCGCGCTGATCGTGCCGAGCGTGCGGCCGTGAAAGGCGTTGGAGAAGGTGATGAGCTCGTGGCGCTCGGGGCGGCCGTGATGATGGTGGTAGCGCCGCGCCGTCTTGATCGCGCATTCCACCGCCTCGGCGCCCGAATTGGTGAGGAACACCGTGTCGGCGAAGGTGAGGTCGACCAGGCGCTGGGCATAGGCCTCGCCCTGCGGCGATCCGTAGAGGTTGGAGACGTGGATCAAGGTCGCCGCCTGCTCCTGGATCGCCTTGGTCAGCACCGGATGGCCGTGGCCGAGCAGGTTGACTGCGATGCCGCTGGCGAAATCGAGATATTTCTCGCCGCCCTCGCCGTGGAGATAGACCCCCTCGCCGCGCACCGGCCGCACCGGCGAGCGCGGATAAACGGGCATGAGCGGGGTGATGGTCATCTTGGCGATCCTCGTTGCTGGCATGGGAAAAGGCGACCCCTGAAAGGCCGCCTTCCCTGCTCCCCGCTATAGGGATTCGGGGGGCGCCGCGTCAATGAACGCGGCGCCCCGGTTCATGAGGCTCAGCCCCAGCGGCGGTTCCAGTCGCGCTGCTGGAAGCGGAGCTGGCGGTGGACCCGGTTGATCCGGTTCTCCAGCTCGCGCACCTCGCGCCGGTCGAGGCCGTTGCGGGCATAGCGCGCATGGAGCTGGCGGATCTGGACCGCCTCGCGCCGCAGCCCGGTCGCTTCGCGCGGCGAGATCGTCCGGCGCTGCTGCGCCTGCCGGATCCGCTGCTCGAGCTGGGCGATGTCCTGACGAATCTCGCGCTGGATCGCCTGCTGATGCCCGCGATTGGGCTGCTGGTAACCGCGGCCGGGCTGAGCCATGGCCGGGGTCACGACGACGGCGGTCGAGGCGACGGTGGCGGTCGCAAGGGCGACGGAAACGAGCAACTTACGCATGACTTCACTCCTCCTACAAAGGCAGGAACGGATTTACGCCGATCGGGTTGCCCGCCGGCTGAACACCGCCGACAGACTCCATTCATAAGTGTCGCGAATTGTATGAGGAAACCGGACTTGGGCGGCGGCAGCGGGGTCTGGGCGAGGCCGTCCGGTCAGGCTTTCAGCTTCCAGCCGCGCCGGAGCAGCGCGTAGCACAGGGCGCCCAGGCCCAGATTGATTGCCAGCAAGAGCAGCGCGCCGAGCGGCACCGGCGAATCGGCCACGCCGACGAAGCCGTAGCGAAAGCCCGAGATGACGTAGAAGAAGGGATTGGCGTGACTGACCGCCGCGAAGGTCGGCGACAGCGAATCGACCGCGTAGAAGGTGCCCGACAGCAGCGAGAGCGGCGCGACGACGAAATTGGTCACCGCCGCGGCATGATCGAACTTCTCCGCCCAGATCGAGGTGACGAGGCCGAGGAAGCCGAGCATCATGCTGCCCATCAGCCCGAACCACAGGATCGCCCAGACATGGCGCGGCGCGACATGGACGCCCGGCCAGGCCAGCATCACCAGCCAGACGGCGAGGCCGACCAGCAATGCGCGCGTCACCGCCGCGCCGATCAGCCCGGTGATCAACTCGCCCACCGAAAGCGGCGGCATCAGATAATCGACGATCGTCCCCTGGATCTTGCCGACCAGCAGCGAGAAGGAGGAATTGGCGAAGCTGTTCTGGATCATGCCCATCACGATGAGGCCGGGCGCCAGGAAATCGGCGAAGGGCACGCCCATCACGGTGCGCCCCTCGCGCCCCAGCGCGACGGTGAAGATGACGAGGAACAGCATGGTGGTCACGGCCGGCGCCCAGATCGTCTGGAGCTGGACCTTGAAGAAACGCCGCACCTCCTTCACATAGAGGGTCGCGAGGCCGCCCCAGTTGACGTTCCTGATGACGGGGACGCCAGGGGCGGTTTGGACCCAATTCGAAGGCTGGTCATTCACAGGCGCGATCGCTAGTCGCTGACGCCGTGACGGGCAAGCCCGCGAAAGCTGTTGAGGAAGCATATCCCATGTCGTGGACGGACGAGCGGATCGACCGCCTGAAGGAATTGTGGAGTCAGGGCACCACGGCGAGCCAGATCGCCGAGGAGCTCGGCGGCGTCTCGCGCAACGCCGTGATCGGCAAGGCGCACCGGCTGGGGCTGCAAT
>CAZTPD010000039.1:0-14960 GCA_964614625.1 uncultured Sphingosinicella sp.
CCGTTCGCCCTGAGCTTGTCGAAGGGCTGTCCTTTCTTGCGGTAGAAGAGAAGGAAAGGGCTTCGACAGGCTCAGCCCGAACGGTATTTTGTCCGGTCCGAATGATCCCTAGAGTCCGATTCATTTGGACTGAAACACCGTCATTCCAGCGAAAGCTGGAATCTCCCTTTTCTTTTCAGCCCTTTGTGGAAAGGCAAAGAGATTCCAGCTTTCGCTGGAATGACGATTCAATCCGAACGAAATCGGCTCTAGGATGTCCTGATGCGCACGATCCTCCTCGCCACCTCCTTCCTTCTCGCCGGCTGCAATGACGCCGTGCCGGCCGGGCAGGCGGACGGCGCCGATACCGGGGACGGGCGGATCGAGTGCCGCCCGGCAGGCGCGGCCGACTTCGCGCCGGTCTGCCTGCTGGAGCGCGGCGGCGAGACGCTGACGCTGCGCAAGCCGGACGGCGGCTTCCGCCGGCTCGTCGTCGCCACCGACGGGCGCGGCGTCGTGGCGGCGGACGGCGCGGAGCCGGCGATCGTCCGCGTGATCGGCGAGGGACGGATCGAGGTTTCGATCGGCGGCGACGCCTTCCGCCTGCCCGCCACCGTCCGCGCGCCATGACCGGCCGCGTCATCCTGACGGCGGCCGAGATGCGCGCCGCCGAGGAAGCGGCGATCACGGCGGGCACGCCGGTCGAGACCCTGATGGAGCGCGCCGGCATCGCCGCCGCCGGGGCGATCCGGCGCCATGCCGGGCCGGTCCCCGCGCTGGTGCTGTGCGGCCCCGGCAACAATGGCGGCGACGGCTATGTGGTCGCCCGCGAGCTGGCCGCGCGCGGCGCGAAGGTCCGCGTCGCCGCCACGGGGGAGCCGAAGACCCCGGCCGCGAAGGCCGCGCGGGAAAGCTGGGCCGGGCCGGTCGAGGACATGGCCGATGCGCAGTCCGCGCCGCTGCTGATCGACGCCCTGTTCGGCACCGGGCTGACGCGGCCGCTCGACGAAGGGCTGTCCGGCCGCCTTGCCGAGCTGGCCGCGCAGGCGCGCGTGCGCGCCGCCATCGATCTGCCGAGCGGGGTCGCCACCGACGACGGCGCGATCCTCTCGCCGGTCCCCGATTTCGATCTCACAATCACCTTCCAGACGCTGAAGCCCGCCCACCTGCTCCAGCCCGCCGCGCGGCATATGGGCCGTATTGGGGTTGCCGATATCGGCATCGCGGCGGAGAGCGCGCTCGAAACGGTGGCGCGCCCGCGTCTCGCGCCGCCGGGGCCGGATTCGCACAAATACGACCGGGGCTTCGTCCTCGCCTTCGGCGGCGATCTGCGCGGCGCGAGCGCGCTCACCGCGGCGGCGGCGCTCAGGGCCGGCGCGGGCGCGGTCAGGCTGGCCTCCGACAAGCCGGTGGGCGCGGTTCCCTTCGCGATCATGCAGGTGGGCGAGGATATGGTGGACCTGCTCGCCGACAAGCGCCTCGGCGCGGTCGTGTTCGGGCCGGGCGTCGTCGCGGGGGAGGAGTCGGAGGGGCGGCTGGACCAATGCCTCGACAGCGGCCTGCCGCTGGTGCTCGACGCCGGCGCCATCACCCTGCTGGCGGAGCGCGGCCCCGAACGGCTGCGCGGCCTGGGAAACACCGCCATCCTCACGCCGCACGGGGGCGAGTTCAAGCGGCTGTTCGGCGAAGGGGAGGGGAGCAAGGTCGAGCGCGCCCGCGCCGCCGCCGCGCGGTCCGGCGCCGTTATCGTCTTCAAGGGCGCCGACACCGTCATCGCCGCGCCGGACGGCCGCGCCGCGATCGCCGGGGATGCCAGCTCCTGGCTGGCCACCGCCGGATCGGGTGACGTGCTCGCCGGCGCCGTCGCCGCGATGCGCGCGCGCGGGCTGAACGCCTATGAAGCGGCGGTGGCGGGCGTCTGGCTGCACGGGCGCGCCGCCCAGCTTGCCGGGCCGAACCTCATCGCCGACGATCTGCTCGAAGGGCTGCGCGGCGCGCTCATCGAATGCCTGTGAGCGAGGCGGGCACCATTGTCCGCCTCGCCGCGCGCGGGGACGGGGTGACGGCGGACGGCCGTCATGTGCCGATGACCGCGCCCGGCGACCATGTCGCGCCGGACGGGGCGGTGGCGCCCGGCCCGCACCATGCCGCGCCGCCCTGCCGCCATTTCCCGGACTGTGGCGGCTGCCAGCTCCAGCATGTCGATGACGCGGCCTATCGCGATTATCTCAAGGACCGGGTGGCCTCCGCCCTCGCCGCGCAGGGCATCGCGGCGCCCGACATCCGCGACCCCCATCTCTCGCCGCCGCTCAGCCGCCGCCGCGCGAGCCTGAAGGCGGCGGGCGGCATCATCGGCTTCAACGCGGAGAAGAGCCACCGCATCGTCGACATGCGCGAATGCCATATCCTGCGGCCCGAGCTGTTCGCGCTGGTCGCGCCGCTGCGGCGGCTGCTGAACGGGCGGGCGGGCGTGACGCTCGCGTGCGCCGACCAAGGGGTGGACGTGCTGATCGAGGGCATCGTCGTCGAGGGGTTGGCGGCGACCGAGGCGATGGGCGCTTTCGCCGCCGCGCACGGCCTCGCCCGGCTCGCCATCGACGACGGCTATGGCGCGCAGACCCTGTGGGAGCCGGCGCCGGTGACGGTGACGCTGGGCGGCGTCCCCGTGCCGCTGCCGCACGGCGCCTTCCTCCAGGCGACGGCGGACGGCGAGGCGGCTTTGGTCGCGGCGGTGCGCGAGGCGGTGGGGGAGGCGCGGATCGTCGCCGACCTGTTCGCCGGGCTCGGCACCTTCGCGCTGGCGCTGGAAGGACGCGTCTATGCCGCCGAAGGCGCGCGCGATGCCGCACTGGCGCTCAAGAGCGCCGCCAATGCCGCGGGGCGCGCCGTCTTCGTCGACCATCGCGACCTGTTCCGTCGCCCGCTCGACGTCGCGGAACTCAACCGCTTCGAGGCCGTGGTGCTCGATCCGCCCCGCGCCGGCGCGCGCGAGCAGGTCGCGGCGCTTAGCGAGTCACAAGTGCCGGTGGCCGCGATGGTCTCATGCAACCCCGCCACCTTCGCCCGCGACGCGAAGGCGCTGGTCGACGGCGGCTGGCGGCTCGACTGGGTCCGCCCGGTCGGCCAGTTCCGCTGGTCCACCCATGTCGAGCTGGCGGCGAGATTCTCGCGTTAGCCGCCAGCCGGTCGCTCAGTCGAACAGCTTGCCGAAGGCGCGCTTGGCGCGGGTCTTCCAGTGGCCGCGATGATAGGCGTCGCTGGCGAGCAGCGGCAGCACCGTGGTCGCCTCGGCATAGACCATCTGCTCGAGCGCGGTGTTCACCTTGCCCCAGCTCGCCGCCTCCTGGAGGGTCGAGGAGGAGCAGGCGCCGTCGCGCACGTCGGCGACGGTGATCTGCACCGCATATTTGTGCACCTCGACATCGTCATGGCCGAGGATCTCGGCGCACACGACCGTGTCCTGCACGAAATTCTTGGGCACGCCGCCGCCGATCATCAGGAGGCCGGTGGTGCCCGCCTTGATCTTGATGTCGGTCAGCTCGCGGAAGTCCGCGATGCTGTCGATGGTGAGATAGGGCTTGCCCGCCTTCATCGCATCGACCTGATGCTTGACGAGGCCGAAGCCGGCCGAGCTGTCGGTGAAGGCCGGGCAGAAGATCGGCACGTCATGCTCGTAGGCGAGCTTGACCAGGCTGTTCTCCTTCTTGCCGTGGGTCTGGAGATAGCGGCCCATCTCGCGGATGAACGCGCGCGAGCTGTACGCCTTGGGCGCCAGCGTCTCGGCGATCTCGAAGATGGTGTGATCGACGTGCTGGAGCTGCTCCTCGTCGATATAGGTGTCGTAAATCCGGTCGATGTAGAGCGAGCGCAAAGTGTCGTCGTCCGGCACCTCGTTCGCCTGGTAATGCTTGAAGCCCAGCGCCTCCAGGAAATCCATGTCGACGATGGTGGCGCCGGTGGCGACGACCGCGTCGACCATGTTGTTGGCGAGGAGATCGGCATACAGGTCCATGCAGCCGCCCGCCGAGGTCGAGCCCGCGATCACCAGCACGATCGAGCAGTCCTTGTCGGCCAGCATCTCGTTGTAGATGTCGGTCGCCCGGCCCAGGTCGCGGCTGGAGAAGCTCATCTTGCGCATCGATTCGACGATCGGGCGCGCGTCGAAGCTCTTGATGTCGATATGCTCGACTTGCGTTGCGAGCAGCTCCGCCTTGCGGGTGTCGTTCACGGGGGAGTCGGTCATGTGGGTCTCCGGATAACAATAGCCCGTCATTCCAGCGAAAGCTGGAATCTCACTTCTTCGCGAAAGGAAGGGAGATTCCGGCTTCCGCCGGAATGACGATGAAATGGTGGATTGCCGTTACAGCGTTACGACGTTGGACGGAACCGCCTGTTCCCGCGTGTCGCCGAGGTACAGGCTCGCCATCGGCTCGTCGGTCACGATCACCTTCATGTCCGCGCCGAAGCCGTTGAACTGGGTCCGCATCGCGCAGCCATAGGCGCCGAGCATGCCGATCTCGATATAGTCGCCCGGCTGGACGTCGGCGGGCAGCAGGAACGGCCCGGCCATATGGTCGAGATCGTCGCAGGTCGGCCCGTAGAAGCTGAACGCCATGTCGCGCGTCTCCGATCCCGGCTCGCGCAGCAGCTTCACCGGGAAGCGCCAGCCGACATGCGCCGCATCGAACAGGGCGCCATAGGCGCCGTCGTTGATGTAGAGCGTGTCGCCCCGGCGCTTCTCGACGCGGACCAGCAGGCTCGCATATTCCGCGCACAGCGCCCGGCCCGGCTCGCACCACAATTCCGCCGAATAGGAGATCGGCAGATCCTCGAACGACCGGTGGATGACCTCGAAATAGGTCTCCAGCGGCGGCGGTTCCATGCCGGGATACCAGGAGGGGAAGCCGCCGCCGACATCGACGATGTCGACGGTGACCGCCGCCTCGACGATCGCCGCGCGCACCCGCTCCATCGCTTCCGAATAGGCGGCCGGCGTCATCGCCTGGCTGCCGACATGGAAGCAGATGCCGAGCGCGTCGGCCGCCTGGCGGGTCGCCATCAGCAGCGCCTTCACCTCGTCCGGCTCCGCGCCGAACTTGGCGGCGAGGCTGAGCTTGCTGTGATCGGACGACACGCGGATGCGCACCAGCAGCTCGAGATCGGTGGCGCCGTTCGTGGCGCGCACGATCTTCTCCAGCTCCTCGAGCGTGTCGAGCGAGAAGGTCCGCACCTTGTGCGTGAAATAGGCCTCGCGGATCGCCTCCTCGGCCTTGACCGGGTGCATGAAGCACAAGGTCGCGTCCGGCAGCGTCTCGGCCACCAGCCGCACCTCGGCGATCGACGCCACGTCGTAATGCGTGACGCCGCTCTCCCACAGCACCCGGAGCAGGTCCGGCGAGGGATTGGCCTTCACCGCATAGAGCGAGCGGCCCGGAAACTTCTCCACGAAGAAGCGGGCGGCGCGCCGGGCGGCGTGCGGACGAATGAGCGTGACCGGCTGAACCGGCTTAAGGGACGAAGCTAGCCCCAGCGCATTATGGTGCGTGTGCAACTCAAGGGACCTCCAACGGGTAGTTGACTAAAAGCTGCCTTGCGGTTGGAAGTCCCATGGGGCAGCGGAGGCGCGATATATGTGCGTTGGACCCCCATGTAAAGACCCGCATATTCCCTCCTGTTCCCAGGGATTTGAATGACGAATCGACAGCCTTCGATGAACGGTGTCGCCGCTGCGGCGGCACGCATGACCGGCGCGGTGACGGCGACGCCCCTGCTGCCGCTCGACCACGGGGGCCGGCGCATCTGGATCAAGGCCGAGTGCCTCCAGCAGGGCGGCGCCTTCAAGCTGCGCGGCGCGACCAACCGGCTGATGCGGATGAGCGAGGCGGAGCGGGCGCGGGGCGTCGTCGCCTTCTCGTCCGGCAATCATGCCCAGGGCGTGGCGCTGGCGGCGCGGCGGCTCGGCATCGCCGCGACGATCGTGATGCCCGCCGACGCGCCGGCGGTGAAGGTGGCGGGAACCCGCGCGGCGGGCGCCGGGATCGTCTTCTACGATCGCCTCACCGAAAGCCGCGAGGAGATCGGCGCGCGACTCGCCGCCGAGCGCGGCTGCGTGCTGGTGCCGAGCTTCGACGATGTCGACGTGATCGAGGGGCAGGGGAGCGCCGGCGTCGAGATCGCCGAGCAACTCGGCGCGATGCCGCCGCTGGTCATCGTGCCGTGCGGCGGCGGCGGGCTGGCGGCCGGCGTCGCCCTGGCCTTGCCGGACAGCGAGATCGTCATCGCCGAGCCGGAAGGCTGGGACGACATGACCTGCTCGCTCGCTTTGGGCGAGATCGTCCCCGTCGAGCAGCCCGCGCCGCCGACGCGCTGCGACGCGCTCCAGACCATGCGGGTCTCGCCGCTCACCTTCGGCGCGCTGCGAAATGCCGGCGCGCGCGGTGTCGCGGTCAGCGAGGCGGAGGTCGCCGCCGCCATGGCCTTCGCCTTCCGCCATCTGCGGCTGGTCGTGGAGCCGGGCGGCGCGGTGGCGCTGGCGGCCTTGCTCGGTGGCAAGGCGGGCGACGTGCCGGACGGCAGCGTCGTCGTGCTGTCCGGCGGCAATGTCGATCCGGCGCTGTTCGCGGAGATACTGCGCGCGGAGGCTTAGCCCCCCTTTTCGTCACCCTGAACTCGTTTCAGGGTCCGGCTTGTCGTCTCCGATACGGTGGCGAACCGGATGCTAGCATGACGGGGAAAGGGGATTACCGCCCCGCCATCGTCCCGAGCAAAGCCGTCAGCGCGTGCATCTGCCGCGCCGTGGCACGCAGGCTTTCCGCATAGGCCTCCGCGTCATGGCCCGGCCGGGCGAGCGCGGCGCTGTCGAGCAGGCCGTCGAGCGCCAGCGGCAGGCTCGCCAGGATCGTGGCGTCGATCCCGCCCAGCGCGGCGTCGAACTGGCGATGGTCGAAATGGCTCATGGCCCCGGCCTAGGCGCCGCCGCTTAATCCTTTGTGAAAATCGCGCGCCATGGCATCAGCGCGGCCATGACCGCCCTGATGCTCTCGATCATGATGATCGCCGCCTTCGCGCTGGTCGGCGGCGGGGTCTATCTCATCCTCAAGGGCCGCGACCGGCGCAAGGGCGCGCTGATGATCGTCGCCGCGCTCGTGCTGCTCGGCAATGTCGCGATCATGACGGTGTGACCGTCACTTGATCGGGCAGCTCGGGTCCAGCCGGAAATCGAGATAGTCGTCCACGATCTTCATCAGCTCGGGCATCTCGTTGGCGAAGAAATGGTTCGCCGTGGGCAAGGTCTTGTGCTCGATCGTGATGTGGCGCTGGGTGCGCAGCTTGTCGACCAGCTTCTGGGTGGCGATCGGCGTCACCACCTCGTCCGCCTCGCCCTGCACGATGATGCCGCTGGCGGGGCAGGGGGCGAGGAAGGAGAAATCGTACATGTTCGCCGGCGGCGCGATCGAGATGAAGCCGCGCGCCTCCGGGCGGCGCATCAGCAATTGCATGCCGATCCAGGCGCCGAAGCTGAAGCCGGCGATCCACGTCGTCTCCGCCTCGGGATGGATCGACTGCACCCAGTCGAGCGCGCTGGCCGCGTCGGACAGTTCGCCGATGCCGTTGTCGAACACGCCCTGGCTCTTGCCGACGCCGCGGAAATTGAAGCGCAGCGTCGCGAAGCCGCGCCGCACGAAGGTCTTGTAGAGCGCGAGCACGATCGCGTTGTTCATCGTGCCGCCGCCCTGCGGGTGCGGGTGGAGGATCATCGCCACGGGCGCGCGCGGGCGGGGACCGGGGCTGAAACGGCCTTCGAGGCGGCCTTCGGGGCCGGGGAAGATGACTTCGGGCATAGACAGGTATCCGAAATAAAGGGCGTCGCGCGCGGACGGTGGCGACGGTGCGGCGCGCCCTATATAGGGACTCATCGCAAATCGCAACTTTTGCGAATCGTTCGCAATAAGGTGGGCTGCCCGGTCATTCATATGCTCTACTTGGATTATCAGGCCACTACCCCGCTCGCTCCCGAGGCGCTGGACGCGATGCTGCCTTGGCTCGGCGGCCCGGGGAGCGACGGCTATGCCAATCCGGCCAGCCCGTATCGCGCCGGCCGCGCGGCGGCGGCGGCGGTGGAGGTCGCGCGCGACCAGGTGGCCGCCCTCCTGCCGACGGGCGGCCGGGTCCATTTCACCTCGGGGGCGACGGAGGCGCTGAACTGGGCGCTGACCTGCGGCGCGCGGATCGCGCCGGGCGGCCTGGCGGGTAGCGCGATCGAGCATCAGGCGGCGCTGCAATGCCTCGAAAGCTTGGGCGCTTCGATCATCCCGGTCGGCGCGGACGGGATCGTTCCGCCGGCCGGGGAGGCGGCGCTGCCCGAAGGCGGGATCGTCGCGCTGATGCTGGTCAACAACGAGGTGGGGACGATCCAGCCCGTCGCCGATTATGCCGCCGCCGCCCATGCCAAGGGCAGCCTGCTGCTGTGCGACGCGGTGCAGGGCTATGGCCGGATGGCGATCCCCGAAGGCCCGGACCTGATCGCGATCAGCGCGCACAAGATTCACGGGCCGAAGGGCATCGGCGCCCTGTGGGTGCGCGACGGGGTGCGCCTGCCGCCACTGCTGCTCGGCGGCGGGCAGGAGCATGGCATGCGCTCGGGCACGGTGTCGCCGGCGCTGGTCGCGGGCTTCGGCGCGGCGGCGCGGCTGGCGGCGGAGCGGATGGAGGCCGATGCGGCGCATGTCGCGCGCCTGTGGGACATCGCGCTGGAGCTGCTGCCGGACTGGACGATCAACGGCTCCACGGCGCATCGCTATCGCGGCAATCTCAACGTCCGGCGCGCGGGCGTGAACGGGGTGCGGCTGCTCTCCGATCTGCGCACCGTCGCCTTCAGCCTGGGCAGCGCCTGCGGCAGCGGCTCGGGCAAGACCAGCCATGTGCTGCGCGCGATGGGCCTGCCGGAGGCCGAGACCCATGCCAGCATCCGCCTCGGCTTCGGCCGTTATACGACGGAGGCCGAGCTGCGCGAGGCGCTCGGCCTGCTCGATGAGGCGGCGGAGCGGCAGCTTCGCCACGCGGCATGACGCGGGTCCGCTTCATCTCGGCCGACGGCGAGACCGTGCGGGAGGTGGACGCGCCCGCCGGCGAACGGCTGCTCGACATCGCCCAGAATGCGGGCCAGCCGCTCGAGGGCACGTGCGAGGGGCAGATGGCCTGCTCGACCTGTCACGTCATCGTCGAGGCGGAGGATTTCGCCCGGCTGCCGCGCGCCAGCGAGGAGGAGGAGGACATGCTCGACCTCGCCTCCCACGTCACCCGCCATTCACGTCTGTCCTGCCAGATCTGGCTCACCGGGGAACTGGAGCGGATCACCGTTCGTATTCCGGGCGGGGTCCACAACATGCAGGGGCGATAGGATGGGACGAGGGGGGCTGGACGGGTTGATCCATCGACGCGCCTTGCTGCTCGCCGCGGCCGCCCTCCCGATCGCCGGCGCGGCGCGCGCGCAGGACGTCGATCCCGCCGAGATACAGGACGCGCTGGAGCGCCAGCGCGACCGGCTCGGCCCCGGCGGCCGGCTCGGCGTCACCGCCTGGGACGGGGCGGAGCGGCGGGTCGATTTCGATTCGAACAGCCGCTACGCGATGTGCTCGACCTTCAAGCTGCCGCTCGTCGCCGCGATCCTGGCCGGGGCGGAGCTGGAGCGCTGGTCGCTGACCGACGAGATCGCGTTCGACGAGGACGACCTGCTCGATTACGCGCCGACGGTGCGGGCGAATATCGAGCGCGGCCGGATGACGATCGAGGCCCTGTGCGCCGCCGCGATGCTGGTCAGCGACAACAGCGCCGCCAACCTGCTGATCGCCCGGCTCGGCGGCCCGCGCGAGCTGACCGTCTTCCTGCGCCGCTGCGGCGACCGGATCGGGCGGCTCGACCGGATCGAGCCCGATCTCAACACCAACCTGCCCGGCGACGCGCGCGACACGACGACGCCGGGATCGATGGTCGCGCTGATGTGGACCCTGCTGTTCGGCGAGGTGCTGGGCCGCGCCTCGCGGCTCAGGCTCGTCTCGTGGATGGCGCGCTCCACGACCGGGCGGGACCGGCTGCGCGCCGGGCTGCCGCGCGACTGGCGGGCCGGCGACAAGACCGGCACCGGCGAAAACGGCGCCTATAACGACATCGCCTTCGCGCTGACGGCGCGCCGCGTGCCGATCGTGATCGCCTGCTACGCCACCGGCGGCGACGCGACGGACGGCGAGCGGGCGGATATCCACGCGGAAGTCGGCCGGATCGTCGCAAACGCATTCCAATAAATTGACAATCTTTGCCAAAGAGGCCAGATTCCCCCCATGGCGACGATGAACATCTCTCTCCCGCAATCGATGAAGGACTTCGTCGAAGCGCAGGTCGCGACCGGCCGGTTCGCCAATGCCAGCGACTATGTCCGCGACATCATTCGGGAACGTCAGGACGCGGTGGAACGGTTGCGGGCGCTCATCGACGAGGGAGATGCAAGCGGTCTCAGCCCGCGCGGCTTCGACGAGATATTGGCGGACATCGAGGAGCGCCACGCATCGCGCGCCGCATAGTCTGGACGGAACGCGCCGCCGCCGATCTCGACGGGATATGGCGGTTCACGGTCAGAAAATGGGGTGTCGATCAAGCCAGACGCTATCTGCGGGGGCTGCACGAAGCGATCGCGGACGATGACAAGCGCAAGATCGGGGCCAGGCCGATCGCGTTCGTGAAGCCGGGCTGGTTCAGGATGCGCTACGTGCGCCACTTCATCTATTTCCGAAACGACGGCGCCGCGCTGCGCGTGATGCGCGTGCTGCACGATTCGATGGACGAGACGCTTCACATTCCCTGATATGCGGCGGCCATCTTGCCGATCATCAACAGGCCGACCGGGGAACGGGTTTGCACATGGACGAAGAGGACTATCTGGCGGATGCGCTTTTCTTCTCCTTGATCGATCTCGGGTCGCTGCCGCCCGATAAGAGCCTGGCCACCCTCGCCGGCCGCTCTTCGCGGGCGCCGCCTTACGAAACTCCGATGATCCAGCGTTGTGAACAGGCTTGGGCGACACCGCTGGAATCCCTGAGTTGCGAGCAAGTGCGGTTGTTGCTGAGCCAGTGCATGGGACTCGAATGGCTTGGAAGGCCGCTTCTTGGTTTCGTGACGCGTCGGCCTGCGGCAACGATCACCCATTATCCCGGAGAGATGACGCTGGGCTGCCTTCGTGCCGCACGCGAGCTTTCGGTTGTTGCGCCGGTCGAGTTGCGCGCCTGGCTTCAGAACGATTTCGAATGGATGGAAGCGGCGTTCGCCTGGGATGATGAGGGTGGGCTGCGCGACGAGGCGCGGGATGCTCTTGCCGCGGCCCGCGCCATGATCCGCTTGCAGTAACTTGCACTTCGCCGTCGCCGCCGCCATATGCGCCACGGGAGTCGGGCGGACGGAGTTGTCGCCAACCCGGTCAGGTCCGGAAGGAAGCAGCCGTAACGATTTCGCTCCGGGTCGTTCCGGCTCCCACCCATGAGCCGCCGAGCGCAGCGAAGCAGCGCGCAGAGCCGGCGAATGGCGGACGGCCTGCGCCCTGAGCGAAGCGTAGGGCGACAGGACCGACGGCGCGGCTTTGCCGCGACGCTTCACCCGACAGAGAAACGAGATTCCAGCTTTCGCTGGAATGACGGCTGTGTGCTAGGTCGGGCGCACGATGCCCGATTCTCCCCAGCCCTATCGCGTCCTCGCCCGCAAATATCGCCCGCGCGGCTTCGCCGAGCTGATCGGGCAGGAGGCGATGGTCCAGACCCTGGCCAATGCGATCCGGCGCGACCGGCTGGCCCATGCCTTTCTGCTCACCGGGGTGCGCGGGGTCGGCAAGACCTCGACGGCGCGGCTGATCGCCAAGGCGCTGAACTGCGTCGGGCCGGACGGGCAGGGTGGCCCCACGATCGATCCGTGCGGGCAGTGCGAGCCGTGCCGCGCGATCGCGGAAGGGCGGCATATCGACGTGGTCGAGATGGACGCCGCCAGCCATACCGGCGTCGACGACGTGCGCGAGATCATCGAGGCGGTGCGCTATGCCGCCGTCTCCGCGCGCTACAAGATCTACATCGTGGACGAGGTCCACATGCTGTCGAAGAACGCGTTCAACGCGCTCCTGAAGACGCTTGAGGAGCCGCCCGCGCACGTCAAGTTCCTGTTCGCCACCACCGAGGTGAACAAGGTGCCGGTCACCGTCCTGTCGCGCTGCCAGCGGTTCGACCTGCGCCGCATCCCCGCCGACAAGCTCGCCGCCCATTTCGCGCATGTCGCGCAGGCGGAGGAGGTCGAGATCGAGCCGGAGGCGCTGGCGCTGATCGCGCGGGCTGCCGAAGGCTCGGCGCGCGACGGCCTGTCCATGCTCGACCAAGCGATCGCGCACGGCGCCGGCGCGGTGACGGCGGCGCAGGTGCGCGAGATGCTGGGCCTCTCCGATCGCGGCGCGGTGCGGCGGCTGCTCGGCCTGATCCTCGCCGGCGATGCGCCGGGCGCGCTGGCCGCGCTTCGGGACCAGTATGATCTCGGCGTCGAGCCGGCGGCGGTGCTGCGCGGCCTGCTGGAAGCCGTCCACGGCGTCACCCGCGCCAAGGTCGGCGGGGCGGGCGATCCGGCCCAGTCGGCCGAGGAGCGCGAGGCCTATGAGGAGTGGGCGGGCAAGCTCTCCTACGCCGCCATCCATCGCCTCTGGCAATTGCTGCTCAAGGGGCTGGGCGAGATCCAGGCAGCTCCCTCGCCGCTGGAGGCCGCCGAAATGGCGCTGCTGCGCGTCATCCACGCCTCCGAACTGCCCGATCCGGGCGAGCTGGCGGCGAAGCTGGCGCGCGGTGAGATCGCCGCCCCGTCCGCCCCCGCCGCGCCGAAGGGCGAAGGGCAGGGCGCTCTGCTGGCCATGCCGGAGAGCTTTCCGGCGCTGATCGACAGGCTGGTCGATGGCGGCAAGGCGCATCTGGCGCAGCAGCTCCACGATTTCGTCGGGCTGGTCGCCTATGCGCCGCCGGAGCTCGCCATCCGCCCGTCCAAGCCGCTGGCGAGCGATTTCGCGCGCGATCTTGCCGCCGCGCTCAAATCCGTTACCGGGGCGGTCTGGCAGGTCCGCATCGCGGACGAGCCGGCGGCGCCGTCGCTGCTCGATCAGGAGAAATCGGACGCGGAGCGCGTTCGACAGGAGGTGCTCGATTCGCCGGTCGTCAAGGCGGCGTTCGAGGCCTTTCCCGGTGCGGAGCTGGTCGGCTTCGCGCCCGACGAGAAACGGAGTGCATGAATGCCCAATATGGACGACATCTTCAAAATGGCCCAGGAGGCCCAGACCAAGCTGATGGAGGCGCAGAACAATCTCGACAAGATCGAGGTGGAGGGCGTCTCGGGCGGCGGGCTGGTGAAGGTCAGGGCGTCGGCCAAGGGCCGGATCATCGGCGTGGACATCGACGAGAGCCTGCTCGCGCCGTCCGAGAAGCAGATGGTCGAGGATCTGATCGCCGCCGCATTGAACGACGCCCGCGCCAAGGCCGACGCCGCCAGCGCCGACACGATGCGCGACGTCGCCGGCGGCCTGCCCCTCCCGCCGGGCTTCAAGCTGCCGTTCTGACGGCCCCGCAAGGCCGTCACCCCAGCGAAGGCTGGGGTGACGGGCTACCGATACACACACCCGTCCAGCCCGTCGCGCCGCACCACGCCCATCCGCGCCTGGATCATCCCGCCGTAGCGCCGGGTGAAGCCGGTCGGCGCCACCGCCGCGCGGCGCTTGGGCAGCGGCAGGACGGCGGCGATCCGCGCCGCCTCCTGCGGCGTGAGGCGCGACGCGTCATGGTCGAAATAGCGCATCGCGCCGGCATTGACGCCATAGGTGCCGATCCCGGTCTCGGCGACGTTGAGATAGACTTCCATGATCCGGCGCTTGTCCCACAGATGCTCGATCAGGAAGGTGAACCAGGCCTCCAGCCCCTTGCGGACATAGCCGCCGCCCTGCCACAGGAACACGTTCTTGGCGGTTTGCTGGCTGATCGTGGAGCCGCCGCGCAGCACGCTCCCGCCCGCCATGTTGCGCCGGAACGCCGCCTCGATCGCCTCGCGGTCGAAGCCCGAATGGGTGCAGAACTTGCTGTCCTCGCCGGCGATCACGGCGCGCACCATGTTGCGGTCGATCGTCCCGATCGGCATCCAGACGCGCGTCGCGCCGCGGCCCTGGACGATATCGACGAGCATCGTCGCCGTGACCGGCGGGTTCACGAAGCGATAGGCAAGCACCCACAGCACGCTGCCGACGAGGAAGATCAGGACGGCCTTCACCAGCCATCCGAAGATGCGGCCGAACCAGCCGCGCCGCCTCTTCCCCGTCCGCGCCATCAGGAGCGATTAGCGCAGGTCTCCACATCCGTCACCCCAGCGAAGGCTGGGGTCCATACGGAGTCAGCATGGATGCCAGCCTTCGCTGGCATGACGGAGTGAGAGTTACGCCGCCGTCAGCAGCCGCCGCTCGCCGGCGAGGCTCATCAGCGCCTTCTGGAGTTTCTCGAACGCGCGGACCTCGATCTGGCGGATGCGCTCGCGGCTGACCTCATAGACCTGGCTGAGTTCCTCCAGTGTCTTCGGCTCGTCGGTCAGCCGCCGCTCGGTCAGAATGTGCCGCTCGCGCTCGTTCAGCGCGTCGAGCGCCTCGACCAGCAGCTCGTGACGCATCCGTGCTTCCTCGGCCTCGGCGACGCGCTCGTCCTGCAACGGCTCGGAATCGACCAGGAAATCCTGCCATGTCCCTTCGCTGTCGTCGCGCAGCGGCACGTTCAGCGAGGTGTCGCCGCCCATCGCCATGCGGCGGTTCATCGAGACGACGTCCTCCTCGGTGACGCCCAGATCGGTGGCGATCTTGGTCACGTCCTCGGGCTTGAGGTCGCCGTCCTCGAACGCCTCGATGCGGTTCTTCATCCGGCGAAGGTTGAAGAACAGCTTCT
>CAZTPD010000040.1:0-14932 GCA_964614625.1 uncultured Sphingosinicella sp.
CACCTGTTCGACGCCGCCGATTCGACCTTCGCCGCCGCCCTGACCGGGCAGGAGACGATCGAGATGCGGCGCTGGCTGCTCGGCCCGGAGGGCAAGAGCCGGGGCCGACGGCGCGGGCTCGCCGCGCGGCTGATGGACGTCGCCTCCTATGACGAGGCGGGCGCGCTCGCGCTGGAGGCGGCGGTACAGATGGCGGGCGCCCTGCCGGGCGAGGGCTGGCTCCAGCGCATCGCGGAAGGAACGCCCTTCGGCCCGATCGAGCGACTGCTCCACGCCGTGCGCGGCGGCGTCTATGCCCGGGCCACCGCGCAGGATGCCGGCTATGGGCTGGAGACCGAGCTAGCCGAGCCGGACGCCGCTCTGGTCGAGGCGGCCGCCCCTGCCGCCGGGGCGCTGGAGCAATTGCTGAAGCCGCTGATCGCCCTCGGCAAGCGGCTGGAAGCGGTGATCGAGGACGCGCCCGACTGGCTCGACGCGCAGGCCCGCGCGCGGATCGAGGGGGCGATCGGCGGCCTGTCATGGCGCGCGCAGACGCTGACAGCCTGGATCGCGCTCGCCGCGCGGATCGGCGGGCCGGCCGATCCCGATTTCGTCGACTGGCTGGCGGTCGACCGGATCGAGGGGCGCGAGTTCGACATCGGCCTGCACCGCCGCTGGCTCGATCCCACCCGCCCGCTCGCCGCGGCGGTGCTGAAGCCGGCGCACGGCGTGCTGGTCACCTCCGCCACCCTGCGCGGCGGCGAGGACTGGGCGGCAGCGGACGCGCGCACCGGCGCCGTCCATCTCGACGCGCCGGTCGCCCATTTCGCCGCGCCCAGCCCGTTCGACTATGCCGCGCAGAGCGAGGTGCTGATCGTCACCGACGTGAAGAAGGGCGACGCCGCCGCTCTGGCCGGCGCCTATGCCCGGCTGATCGAGGCGGCCCAGGGCGGCACGCTCGGCCTGTTCACCGCGATCCAGCGGCTGCGCGCCGTCCATGCCCGCATCGCCGACCGGCTCGCCCGCGCCGGCCTGCCGCTCTACGCCCAGCATGTCGATCCGATCGACACCGGCACCCTGGTCGACATCTTCCGCGACGATCCGCGCGCCAGCCTGCTCGGCACCGACGCGCTGCGCGACGGCGTCGATGTGCCGGGCGAATCGCTGCGCCTCGTGGTGATGGAGGGCGTGCCCTGGCCGCGCCCCACCGTCCTCCATGCCGCGCGGCGCGCCTCGGGCGGCGGCTCGGCCTATGACGATCGGGTGGTCCGCGCCCGCCTGGCTCAGGCCTTCGGTCGGCTGATCCGCCGGCAGGGCGATCGCGGCATGTTCGTCCTGCTTTCCGCCGCGACGCCGACGCGACTGCTCGCCGCCTTCCCGCCCGGCGTCGCGGTCACGCGCCTGCCGCTCGACCGGGCGATCGCGCGGGTCGCCGAACGCTTGTCATCGAAATCCGCGGGCGAACCGGCTAGGCAGCCGGCATGAAGATTCTGACCCTGCTTCGCCACGCCAAGTCGAGCTGGGACGATCCGGCCTCGCGCGATTTCGATCGGCCGCTCAACCGGCGCGGCCATGCGGCGGCGCGGGCGATGGGGCGCGAGATGTGCGCGCTCGGCCTGGCCTTCGACGCGGTGTTCGCCTCGCCGGCGGTGCGCGTGGTCGAAACGTTGGCCCGGGTCGCGGAAAGCTATGGCCGCGATCTCGATCCGGCCTACGACCGGCGCCTCTATCTGGCGCCGAGCGGGACGCTGCTGGACGCGGTGCGCGAGGCGGACGCCGCCTGCGATCGCCTGCTGCTGGTCGGCCACAATCCGGGTCTGGAGCGGCTCGCGCTGTCGCTGGTGCCCGAGGATGGCCCCGAGGATGGCGGCGCGGCGCGCGCCGGGATCGCGGAAAAATACCCGACCGGCGCGCTCGTCGAGATCGCCCTGCCGATCGCGGACTGGCGTGAGGCCGCGCCCGGCATCGGCACGCTGGTCCGCTTCATCCGCCCGCGCGATCTCGATCCGGCGCTGGGGCCGGACGGGTCTTAAGGCGCGCTGCTCTCCAGCGCTTCGGCGAGCCGGGCGCGTAGCGCCTTCAATGCCTCGACGGGATAGGCCGGCCCGGTGGAGACGGCGGGCGCGGGAGGTGCCGTCACGGGCGCGGGCGTGGGCGCGTCGTCACCGGCGCCGCTTTTGGCCAGCAATTGCTGGACGCCGCGGATCGTATAGCCTTCCTCGTTGAGCAGGCGGTTGATCCGCCGGGCGAGCGCGACGTCGTCGGGCCGGTAGTAGCGGCGGTTGCCGGCGCGCTGGAGCGGCCGGAGCTGCGGAAAGCGCGTCTCCCAGTAGCGCAGGATATGCTGGGGCAGCCCGAGCTCGGCCGAAAGTTCCCCGATCGTCCGGAAGGCCTGCTCGCTCTTGCCGTCGGGGCGGGTCATCGCGTTCAGCCGCTGCGGGCGATCCGCTCGCGCATGATCTGGCTCGCCCGGAAGGTCAGCACGCGGCGCGGCGCGATCGGCACTTCGACGCCGGTCTTCGGGTTGCGCCCGATCCGTTCGCCCTTGTCGCGCAGGATGAAGCTGCCGAAGCCGGAGATCTTGACGTTCTGGCCGTTCGCCAGCGCGCCGCACATATGATGGAGGATGCGCTCGACGATGCCGGCGGAATCGGCGCGCGACAGGCCGATCTCGCGATGGACGGTGTCGGCGAGGTCGGCGCGGGTGAGCGTGCCGGCCTCCGGCTTCCTGATCGTCCCTGCGTCGGCCATGGAGCCTTTCCCCTCCGGTCTTGAAACCGCAACATTAAAGCAGCTTGGGCCTGTGTGCAACGAGACTCTGTGAAGCCTGTCTCAGTAGCGGACGATCGCCGCGCCCCAGGTGAAGCCGCCGCCCATCGCCTCCAGCACGATGAGGTCGCCGGCCTTGATCCGTCCGTCGCGCACCGCCGTGTCGAGCGCGAGCGGCACGGAGGCGGCCGAGGTGTTGGCGTGGCTGTCCACCGTGACGACCACTTTCTCCGACGCGAGGCCCAGCTTCCTGGCGGTGGCATCGAGGATGCGCTTGTTGGCCTGGTGCGGCACCACCCAGTCGATCTCGTCGGCGCGGTGGCCTGCGGCGTCCAGCACCTCGTTCAGCACCTCGGCGAGGTTGACGACGGCATGGCGGAACACCTCCTTGCCCTTCATCCTCAGCTTGCCGACCGTGCCGGTGGTGGAGGGGCCGCCGTCGACATAGAGCAGTTCGTTGTGCCGCCCGTCCGCGTGGAGCCGGGTGGCGAGGATGCCGCGCTCTCCCTCCTCGGCCTTCAGCACCACCGCGCCGGCGCCGTCGCCGAACAGCACGCAGGTTCCCCGGTCTTCCCAGTCGAGGATGCGGCTGAACGTCTCCGCGCCGATCACCAGCGCATGATCGGCCATGCCGCCCTTGATCATGTTGTCGGCGACGGAGAGGGCATAGAGGAAGCCGGTGCACACCGCCTGCACGTCGAAGGCGATGCAATCGTCGATGCCGAGCGCGGTCTGGACCTTCGTCGCGCTGGCCGGGAAGGTCTGGTCCGGCGTGGCGGTGGCGAGCACGATGAGGCCGATCCGCCCGGCCTCGATCCCGGCCGCGTCGAGCGCCTTGCGCGCCGCCTCGGTGGCCAGCGTCGCGGTGGTCTCGCCGTCCCCGGCGATGTGGCGCGCGCGGATGCCGGTGCGCTCGACGATCCATTCGTCGCTGGTGTCGATCCGGGCGGCCAGCTCGGCATTGGTGACGCGGCGCGGCGGCAGCGCCGATCCGGTCCCGGCGATGACGGCCCGCCGGGTCATTGCGCGGCCACCGCGGCGCGGCGCGCCGAGACGTTGGCGAGATCCTCGGTGATCTTGCGGGTCAGATCCTCGCGCACCATCCGCGCCGCCACCCGGATCGCGTTGGCGACGCCTTTCTCGTCGGCGCCGCCATGGCTCTTCACCACCAGCCCGTTGAGGCCCAGGAAAACCGCGCCGTTGTGATTGTTGGGATCGAGATGGTGGCGCAGCAGCTCGGTCGCGGGGCGCGAGATCAGGAAGCCGATCTTGGAGCGGATCGAGCTGGCGAAGGCGCGCTTCAGCAGGTCGGTCACGAAGCGTGCCGTGCCCTCGAGCGATTTCAGCGCGATATTGCCGGAAAATCCGTCGGTGACGATCACGTCCACGTCGCCGCGCGACAGCTTGTCGCCCTCGATGAAGCCGTCGAAGCGCAGATGGAGGTGGGCCGATCCGCGCAGGATGGCGGCGGCCTCCTTCAGTTCGTCGGTGCCCTTCAGCTCCTCGGTGCCGATGTTGAGCAATTGCACGCGCGGCTGCTCGAGATCGAGCACGACCCGGGCATAGGCCGCGCCCATCACCGCGAACTGGACGAGGTTGTTCGCGTCGCACTCGGTATTGGCGCCGAGATCGAGCATGACGAGATCATTGGCGCCCAGCGTCGGCAGCAAGGCGGCGAGGGCGGGGCGGTCGATGCCCGGCATGGTCCGCAGCGCCAGCTTCGCCATCGCCATCAGCGCGCCGGTATTGCCGCCGGAGACGGCGGCCTGCGCCTCGCCCTCCTTCACGGCGGCGATGGCGCGGCCCATCGAGCTGGTCTTGGCGCGGCGGATCGCCTGGCTCGGCTTGTCGGTGCCGGCGATCACGTCCTCGCAATGGACGATCTCGCTCACCGCCGCCAGCGCGGGATGGCGCGCGAGCTCGGCGCGAATCACCGTCTCGTCGCCGAACAGGACGAAGCCGAGATCGTCGCGGCGGCGCTGCGCGCCCGCCGCGCCGGCGAGCATGACGGCCGGGCCGACATCGCCACCCATCGCGTCGATCGCGATTCGCGGCGCCTTGCCCACTTCGCCCGTCTCCCCGTCGTTCGAGCCCGAAGTCCTTTTAGGCGTCGGTCTTCAGGATTTCACGCCCCTTATAATGACCGCAGCTCGCGCAGACATTGTGCGGCAGGCGCAGCTCGCCGCAATTGGGGCATTCCTGATACTGGGTCGGCTTCAGCGCGTCGTGGCTGCGGCGCATGTTGCGCTTGGACGGCGAGGTTTTTCTCTTGGGGACCGCCATGGTGGCACCTGTTTTCCGTGTTCGTGTCGTTGAAGCGTGCGATCGCGAAGGGCAACGGATCAGCGGCCAAGGCGGCCGCTGGCCTCGCGGCCGGAATGCTTTCGCTTGAAGGCTGCGGCCTATAGCGATTTCGCGCGCCGTTGCAAGCATCGCCTCCCCGTGCGAACGCTGCGGCCGAGAGGAGCCCGTCACCCATGATCCTGCCGATCACGCTCACCATCGCCGGCGCCGCCGCGATCCTCCACGTCTGGCTGTCGCTGCGCGTCAGCCGGCTGCGCCGTCCGCTGAAGACCGGCATCGGCGACGGCGGCCACGAGATTCTCGCCCGGCGGATGCGCGCCCACGCCAATTTCGCCGAGAATGTCCCGATCTTCCTGATCCTGCTCGGGCTGGTCGAATTCGCCACCGGCGGCAGCCTGTGGCTGTGGGGCGCGGCGATCCTGTTCGTCCTCGCCCGCATCGCCCATGCCTTCGGGATGGACCGGCCGGGCGCCAATCCGCTGCGCGTCGGCGGCGTCGTGACGAGCTGGATCGTGCTGCTCGGGCTCGGCATCTACGCGATCCTGCTCGCTTATCAGAGCCCGCCGATCCAGGCCGGCATCCAGATCTCGCCGGGCCGGGCCGCCTCGGCGCCGGCCGGGACCGGCGACGCCTCCTGACCGGAATGCGCGTCGGCGGCGTCTTCCTGCTTCTGCTCGCGCTCGCCGCGCCGGCGGCCGCCCAGACCCGCGAATCGCTCGGCGTGTTCGGCGGCTGGGGCGCATTCCGCGGCGACGGCGCCTGCTACGCGATCGCGCTGCCCGGCCGTGCGCCCGAACCGGAGGGCTGGCGGCCCTTCGTCTCGGTCGCGCACTGGCCGGAGCGCGGCATCGCCAATCAGCTCCACGTCCGGCTGAGCCGCGAGAAGCGCGAGGGCTCGGCGGTGCTGCTGCGCATCGACGGCCGCGTCCATCAACTCACCGGCGCCGGCCGCGACGCCTGGGCGCCGGACATGCGCGCCGACGACGCGATCCAGGACGCGATGCGCACCGGCATCGACATGGTCGTCGAGACCCGCTCGACGCGCGGCCTCATCGTGCGCGACCATTACCGCCTGCGCGGCGCGGCGACGGCAATGGACGCGGCGGCCATCGCCTGCGCACGGCGGCGCTAGCAATGCCAGAATCTTGACTTTTTCAGTCTTTTTGACCATGTAGGATGCATCCCGTCCCCGGTTTGCCGTCTTGAGGCGCTCGCAAGAGCAGACATCAACTCAAGGCCGCTCCCGGGGACAACTTTTTTGGTGCTGCCTCATGTCCACCGCTGTCGTAATTGATGGCGCATATTTCCTGCGCCGTTTCCGACACAGCTTTCCGCATCTGGATGCCCAAGATCCACGGCAAGTCGCTTGGGGCGTACTGTATATTGCGGGATGGCATCTGGCGATCCGTCACAAGTCCGAGCCTGCGGCATCTGGTCACACGATCAAAGGTTTTATGCCTAGCGAATCGCCCAGCCTATACCGCGTCTTCTTCTATGATTGCGCACCTTTGACTAAGCGCGTGCATTGGCCAGTGTCCAAGCGCTCGCTCAATCTAGCCAAGACCGAAATGGCGACGCTGCGGCTTCGCATTCATGAAGAGCTGCTGCGTGCCCGAAAGGTTGCGCTACGCCTTGGCCGGCTGAATGATGACTTCCTATGGCGTCCAAAACCGGATGCCCTCCGGCAATGGTTGTCCGGTAAGGAGTTTGATGCCTCCGATGACGATTTCGAGATCGACGTTGTCCAGAAAGGTGTAGACATGCGCCTTGGCCTTGATGTGGCCGCGATGGCCTTCAAGCGTCAAGTCGATCAGATCATTTTGGTCGCGGGCGATGCCGATTTCGTGCCAGCGACCAAACTCGCCCGTCGAGAGGGAATAGACGTCGTTCTCGATCCAATGGGCGGAACGGTCGCCAAGGATTTGTTGGATCATGTCGATGGCGTGCGAGAATGCCGAATGACAAATCCTCCCACCGACACCACATGGAAATTGTCATGAACGCCGCCATGCCCATCCCCGGCCATATCGATCCGGTGCCCGTGCCGCGCCCGGAGGGGCCGGCCGATGGCGCGCGGGTCGAATTGGTCGGCCTCTCCAAGGCGGAGATTCGCGCGGCGCTCGCCGCCGCCGGGCTGGACGAACGCCAGGCGAAGCTGCGCGCCAAGCAGCTCTGGCACCAGATCTACCATCGCGGCGCCGTCGATTTCGCCGCGATGAGCGACATCGCCAAGCCGCAGCGCGCCTGGCTAGCCGAGCGGTTCGCGATTGGCCGGCCGGAGGTGGTGACCGCTCTGGTATCGACCGACGGCACTCGCAAATGGCTGCTGCGCACCGCTGACGGCCACGATTACGAGATGGTGTTCATCCCCGACGCGGACCGGGGCACTTTGTGCGTCTCGTCCCAGGTCGGCTGCACCCTCAACTGCCGCTTCTGCCATACCGGCACGATGCGCCTCGTGCGCAACCTCGATGCCGGCGAGATCGTCGGCCAGGTCATGCTCGCCCGCGATTCGCTGGGCGAGTGGCCGAGCCAGCCGGAAGGCCGCATGCTCTCCAACATCGTGATGATGGGCATGGGCGAGCCGCTCTACAATTTCGACAATGTCCGCGACGCGCTCAGGATCGTCATGGACGGCGACGGCCTCGGCCTGTCGCGCCGCCGGATCACGCTCTCCACCTCGGGCGTGGTGCCGATGATGGCCAGGGCTGGGGAGGAGATCGGCGTCAACCTCGCCGTCTCCCTCCACGCCGTCACCAAGGAGATCCGGGACGAGATCGTGCCGCTCAACCGGAAATACGGGATCGAGGAACTGCTCCAGGCCTGCGCCGATTATCCCGGCGCGAACAATGCCCGGCGCATCACGTTCGAATATGTGATGCTGGACGGCAAGAACGACAGCGACGAGGATGCGCGCGAGCTGGTCCGGCTGATCCGCAAGTACAAGCTGCCGGCCAAGGTGAACCTCATCCCGTTCAACCCCTGGCCCGGCGCGGAGTATGAATGCTCGTCCGACGAGCGGGTGCGGCGTTTCTCCGACATCGTGTTCGAAGGCGGCATCTCCGCCCCGATCCGCCGCCCGCGCGGCCGCGACATCATGGCCGCCTGCGGCCAGCTCAAGTCCGCCGCCGAGAAGAAGAGCCGGGCCGAGCTGGACCGGATCGCCGCGGAGAAGCAGGCCGCCCTGTCGGATGTTCCGGCTTAATCCGGCGCTCGACCGGGACGCGCTGGCCGCCGCCTTCGCGGTCGAAGGCCATGTCCAGGTCCGCGATTTCCTCCACCCCGACGACGCGGCCGCGCTCCACGAGGAGATGCGTCGGCGCGAGGACTGGACGCAGGTCGTCAACAGCGGCGGCAAGGTCTTCGATCTCGATCGCCCGGCCCGCGCCGCCATGTCGGACGCGCAGCGCGAGGCGCTCGACCAGGCCGTGTTCGCCGGCGCGCGCGAAGGCTTCCAGCATCGCTACGAGGCGATTCGCGTGCCCGACGCGGCGGCGGAGCGGGCGGCTTCGGACGATCCCTTCGCGAAATTCGCGCTGTGGCTTTCGTCCGGCGCGGCGCGCGATTTCCTGCGCGGGCTGATCGGACGGGCGGACCTCGCCTTCGCCGACGCGCAGGCGACGGCCTATGCGCCGGGCGATTTCCTCACCGCCCATGACGACGCGGTCGAAGGCAAGAACCGGCTCGCCGCCTATGTCTACGGGCTGACGCCGCGCTGGCGGCCCGAATGGGGCGGCCTGCTGCTCTTCCACGACGACGACGGCGATATCGCGCGGGGCCTGACCCCGCGCTTCAACGCGCTCAACCTGTTCGCCGTGCCGCAATTGCACAGCGTGTCGATGGTGACGCGCGCCGCGCCGTTTCGTCGCTATGCGGTCACCGGCTGGCTCCGCCTCGGCTGACCGGCCTTGCCCCGGCCCCGCGCCGGTCTATTCTGCGCCCATGTGGCTTCTCGACAAAGGGCTCCGCCGCCTCGTCCGCCGCGGCCGGCTGACGATCGTCGGCCATGACGGCAAGACCCATGCCTATGGCGCGCCCGATCCGGAGCTGAAGCCGGTCCGGGTGCGCTTCGCCGACCGCCGCGTCGCGGGGCAGATCGCCCGCGATCCCGGCCTGGGCGCGGCCGAGGCGCTGATGGACGGGCGCCTGATCATCGAGGAGGGCGACATCCTCGATCTCGTCATGATCGTCCGGCGCAACAATCGCTGGGAGGACAAGGGCCGGGCCAGGGACACGTTCCTCAAGAAAGGCGGCAAGCTCAAGAACCGGCTCGACCGGCTCAACTGGCAGCGCCGTTCGAAACGCAACGTCGCCCACCATTACGACATCGGCGACCAGCTCTACCGGCTCTTCCTCGACGCCGACATGCAATATAGCTGCGCCTATTACACCGATCCGGCGAACAGCCTGGAGCAGGCGCAGCTCGACAAGAAGGCCCATATCGCCGCCAAGCTCCACCTTCGGCCCGGCCAGCGCGTGCTCGACATCGGCTGCGGCTGGGGCGGCATGGCGCTCTATCTCAACCGCGTCGCCGACGTCGATGTGCTCGGCATCACCCTGTCGGAGGAGCAGATCCGCACGGCCAGGGAGCGCGCCGAGGCGGCCGGCGTCGCCGACCGGGTGAAGTTCGAGCTGATCGACTATCGCGACGTGGCCGGCCGGTTCGACCGGATCGTCTCGGTCGGCATGTTCGAGCATGTCGGCCCGCCCCAGTTCCGCGCCTTCTTCCGCAAGTGCCGCGCGCTGCTGACGGACGACGGGGTGATGCTGCTGCACACGATCGGGCGGATGGGCGGCCCCGGCACGACCGACGCCTTCACCCAGAAATACATCTTCCCCGGCGGCTATATCCCGGCGCTGTCCGAGATCGTCGGCGCGAGCGAGCAGGAGCGGCTCGTCATGGCCGACTGCGAGACGCTGCGCTTCCATTATTATCACACGATCCGCGAATGGTACGATCGGGTGAAGGCGCAGGAGGCGGAGATCGTCCGCCTCTACGACGAACGCTTCTTCCGGCTGTGGCTGTTCTATCTCGCCGGGGCGATGACGATGTTCACCGAAACCGGCATGGTCAATTACCAGCTTCAATATCTGCGCCGGCGCGACGCCGTGCCGATGACGCGCGATTACATGTTCGAGGCCGAAAGCCGCCTGCGCGCCGCTGCCGCTTGACCTCGCGCGCTCTCGCGGCTTCATTGTCCGCGAGGGGGAAGCGCGATGTGGTTGCTCGACAAGATGCTCCGCAAGCTCGTCGTCAAGGGCGAGCTTGTGGTCACGGACCATGACGGAACGACGCGGCGTTACGGCGCGCCGGAGCCGGGGCGCGACCCGATCGCGGTGCGCCTGACCGACAAGGGCGCCGCCTTCCATATCGCCAAGGATCCGCGCGTCGGCGCGGGCGAGGCCTATATGGACGGGCGGCTGGTGGTCGAGCCGCCGCACGACGTGCGCGACCTGCTGCTGTTCGCCCGCGAGAACGCGCCCTGGGAGCGGCCCGACGCACTGCGTCCCAAGGGACCGCTGCGCAAGGCGCTGGCGGCGGTCGCCGGCCGGCTCGACCAGGTCAACTGGCGCACCCGCTCGCGTCGCAACGCCGAGCATACCTACAATCTCACCCGCCGGCTCTACGAGCTGTTCCTCGACGCGGACCGGCAGTACACGATGGCCTATTATCGCGATCCGGCGAACGGCCTGGAGCAGGCGCAGCTCGACAAGAAGGCGCATATCGCGGCCAAGCTGAACCTGAAGCCCGGCATGAAGGTGCTCGACATCGGCTGCGGCTGGGGCGGGCTCGCCATGTATCTCAACCGCCATTACGACGTGGACGTGCTGGGCGTGGCGCTGGCGCCGGACCAGATCGCCTTCTGCAACGAGCGCGCGGCCGAGGCCGGCGTCGCCGACCGGGTCAGGTTCGAGCTCAAGGACTATCGCGACGTCACCGGCGCGTTCGACCGGATCACCAGCGTCGGCCTGATCGAGCATCTCGGCACGCCGCATTATCCCGGCTTCTTCGCCCACACCCACCGGCTGCTGAAGCCGGACGGGATCATGTTCTCGCATTGCTGCGGCCGGATGGGCGGGCCGGGCCTCACCGACAAATGGACGCGCAAATATATCTTCCCCGGCGGCTATATCCCGGCCTTGTCGGAGCTGGTGCGCGAGGCGGAGCGCAACCGCCTGATCGTCGCGGACGTGGAGGCGATGCGCTATCACTACGCCCACACGCTGGAGGAATGGTATCACCGCACCAACGCGGCGCGCGACGAGATCGTGGAGCTCTACGACGAGCGTTTCTTCCGCATGTGGCAATTCTATCTGGCCGGCGCCGAGGCGGCGTTCCGCCACGGCGGCCTGGTCAACTGGCAGGTCCAGTATCTCAAGCGCCGCGACGCGGTGCCGATGACGCGGGACTATATGCACGAGGAAGCGGCCCGCCTGCGCGCATCCGATACCGCGCCCGCATGGCATCTGGCGGCGGAATAGGCGCAAGACGGTGACGGCGTGATCGGCGCGCGCGCATGAGCATCGCCACCGGGCCGGCGCAAGTCCCCCGGCATCCGCCGCGCTGGTGGGAGACGCGCACGGCGGTCGTCTTGCTGATGCTGCTGTCGGCGGTGCCGCTGCTGTGGCCGGACGTGCCGCCGCTGGTCGATTTGCCGGGCCATATGGGCCGCTATCGGGTCCAGCTCGATCTCGCCACATCGCCGGAGCTCCAGCAATTCTACACGTTCGACTGGCGGCTGATCGGCAATCTCGGCGTCGATCTGCTGGTCGGGCTGCTCGCGCCGGTCCTGGGCCTGGAGCTGGCGGTCAAGCTGATCGTCCTCACCATCCCCGCTTTGACGGTGGGCGGTCTGCTGTGGATCGCGCGCGAGGTTCACGGCCGGGTGCCGCCGACCGCCTTGTTCGCCGTGCCCTTCGCCTACAATTTCCCGTTCCTGTTCGGCTTCGTCAATTTCTCACTGTCGATGGCGCTCGCCTGCCTCGCCTTCGCCTTCTGGCTGCGGCTGGCGCGGCTGGGCCGGACGCGCCTGCGCGCCATCCTGTTCGTGCCGATCTCGATCGCCCTGTGGGTCGTCCACGCCTTCGGCTGGGGGACGCTCGGCGTGCTCGCCTTCTCGGCCGAGCTGGTGCGGCAATATGATCGCGGCCGCAACATCTTCGCCGCCGGTTTCCATGCGGGCCTGCACTGCCTCGCGCTCGCGCCGCCGGTCGCGCTCGTCCTGCTCTGGCGCAGCGAGGCGAGCGGCCAGACCGCCGACTGGTTCAACTGGCATGCCAAGGGCCAGTGGCTGATGATGGCGCTGCGCGATCGCTGGGAGTGGTTCGACGTCGGCGCGCTGCTCCTCATCGGCGCGCTGCTTGTCTGGGCGCTGGGCAGCCGCCGGCTCGCTTTCTCCCGCAACCTGGTCGCCTCGGCGTTGTTCCTCGCCCTCGTCTTCGTCCTGTTGCCCCGGATCGTGTTCGGATCGGCCTATGCCGACATGCGCCTGGCGCCCTATATCTTCGCGGTCGCGGTGATCGCCATCCGTCTGCCCGAGGACGCATCGCGCCGCTTCGCGCAGGCCATCGCGCTCGCCGGCCTCGCCTTCGTGCTCGTCCGGACCGGCGGGACCACCGTCAGCACATGGCTCTACGATCGGGCCTATGATCGCGAGCTCGCGGCGCTGGACCATATCCCGCCGGGCGCGCGGATGGTGAGCTTCGTCGGCCGCCCCTGCCGGGAGCCGTGGGCGATGTCGCGCCTGCTGCATTTGCCCGGCATCGCCCTCGTGCGGCGCGGGGCCTTCTCCAATGACCAGTGGACGATGGAGGGCGCGCAGCTCCTCGATGTGCGCTACGCGCCCGGCTGGCCGTTCATCCGCGATCCCAGCCAGGTCGTCACGCACTGGCGCTGCCCCTTCCAGGTCTGGCGGACGATCGACGGCGCGCTCGCGACCTTCCCGCGCCAGGCGTTCGACTATGTCTGGCTGATCGATCCGCCGCCTTACGATGCCGAGTTCACCGAAGGTCTCGTCCCCGTCTGGCGCGATGGGCGCAGCGTCCTCTATAGGGTCGCCGGGCCGCTGCCGTGACGGCCCGCCTGCGCGAAGGATCGCCGATGTCCGCCTTGCCGCTGTCGATCGTGGTGCCCTGCTACAACGAGGAGGCGTGCCTCGCCGAGCTGCACCGGCGCCTCACCGCCGCCGCGACGAAGACGGTCGGCGAGGGCTATGAGATCGTGCTGGTCAATGACGGCTCGCGCGACCGGACCTGGGAGATCATGCGGGGGCTCGCCGCGTCCGATCCGCGCCTGGTCGCGGTCAACCTGTCGCGCAATCACGGCCACCAGCTCGCGCTCACCGCCGGGCTCGACCTGTGCGCGGGCGAACGCATTCTCATCATCGACGCGGACCTTCAGGATCCGCCCGAATTGCTCGGCGACATGCTCGCGAAGATGGAGGCCGAGCAGGCGGACGTGGTCTATGCGGTGCGCCGCGCGCGGGCCGGCGAGACGGCGTTCAAGCGCGGCACCGCCAAGGCCTTCTACCGCCTGCTCTCCAAGCTCGCCGACATCGAGATCCCGCTCGACACCGGCGATTTCCGGCTGATGAGCCGCCGCGCGCTCGATGCGCTGCTCAGCCTGCCGGAGCAGGCGCGCTTCATTCGCGGCATGGTCGCCTGGGTCGGCTTCCGGCAGGTGCCGATCGTCTATGACCGGGCCGAGCGGCTGGCGGGGGAGACCAATTATCCGCTGCGCAAGATGCTCCGCCTGGCCACCGACGCGGTCACCGGCTTCTCGACCGCGCCGCTGCGCTTCGCCAGCCATATCGGCCTCGCCTTGGTCGCGGCCTCGCTGCTGCTCGTCCTCTATATCGGCTTCGCCTTTCTGACCGGCCGGGCGATCCAGGGCTGGACGTCGCTCATGTTCGTCGTCGTTATGCTGGGCGCGGTGCAGATGTTCGTGCTCGGCATGATCGGCGAATATCTCGGCCGGCTCTATATCGAGGCGAAGCGCCGCCCGCTCTACATCGTCTCGGAGATCGCGGGCGCAGCCGGCGAGGCGCCGCGCCGGCTCGGTCATGTCGCTCAGCCGCGCGAGACGATCGCGGCCAGCGAGACGCCGGGCGGGAAGGGCAGGCGGCCGAGGAAATAGCGTTCCAGGCCGAAGATCTTCTCGAACAGCGCATTGACCGGGCGGGGCGGCAGAGCGTCGTCGCTGTCCTCCTTGCCGGTCACCCGCCCGGCCACGCGCGCGGCGGCGGCGAGCGGGAAGAGCAGGCTGTTGAAATAGCTCAGCATGTCGAGCCTCAGCCCGGCGCGCGCGATCACGTCGCGCAGGCTCGCCTTGGTGTAGCGCCGCTGGTGGTGGTTCACCACGTCGTGCGCGCTCCACATCCAGGGATGCGCCGGCACGGTGATGAGGATGCGCCCGCCGGGCGTCAGCTTCGCCGCCATGCCGGCCAGCGCCGCCTCGTCCACCTCGACATGCTCCAGCACGTCGAGGATCGCGATCATGTCATAGGCGCCGTCCTCGATCCCGGCCAGCGCGGGCAGCGGCGCGTTCATCACCGCGCGGCCCAGCCGCCGGGCCGCGATGGCACGCGCCGCTCCGTCCACCTCGATCGCGTCGACCCGCCCGAAGCGGCCGAGCATCGCCAGATTGTGCCCGGTGCCGCAGCCGATCTCGAGGATGCGCGCATCCTTCGGAAGCGCGATCCGTCGCCCGATCAGGTCGGCCAGGATGTCGCGCCTTGCCCGATACCACCAGTGCCGCTCGTCCAGCTCGGCCATCCGGTCGTAGACGACACGCTCCATCAGCCGAACACCCATTGGCGGTTCAGGGTGAACGTCACCAGCGGCGTCACGAACAGGATCGGGACGAGCGGCCACCACCAGG
>CAZTPD010000041.1:0-14805 GCA_964614625.1 uncultured Sphingosinicella sp.
CGCGCCGCCTCTCGCTCGACCCGCAAAGCACGGTGTTCGAGCTGGCCGGCATGCTGGCCGCGCTGGCGCCGCCGGAAGGCCGGCGCGCCGCCTGAAACCCGCTTATCCGTCATGCCAGCGAAGGCTGGCATCCAAGCTGACTCTCCGGGAATAGTCCCAGCCTCCGCATGGACCCCAGCCTTCGCTGGGGTGACGGCTCATTTCAAATGAGCAGCCCCAAAAGGACAGGGCTTTATCGCGCGCGGCAACCCGGCTAGGCGCTAGGGCGATGCCAAAGCCTTTCTACATCACCACCGCGATCAGCTATCCGAACGGCAAGCCGCATATCGGCCATGCCTATGAAGCGATCGCGACCGACGCCATCGCGCGCTTCCAGCGGCTCAAGGGCCGCGACGTCTTCTTCCTGACCGGCACCGACGAACATGGCCTGAAAATGGCCCAGGCGGCACGCGAGCGAGACATTACCCCGGCCGCGCTGGCCGAGGAAATGTCGTCTCATTTCCGGGCGATGGACGAGCGATTGAACATCTCCTTCGATCGTTTCATCCGCACGACCGAGCCCGCGCACCACAAGGCCAGCCAGGCGATCTGGCAGGCGATGGCGGACAATGGCGACATCTATCTCGATCGCTACGAAGGCTGGTACTCGGTCCGCGACGAGGCCTATTATGACGAGAAGGAGCTCGTCACCGCCGACAGCGGCGAGCGATTGTCGCCGCAAGGCACGCTCGTCGAATGGACGGTCGAGGAAAGCTGGTTCTTCCGCCTGTCCGCCTATCAGGACCGGCTGCTTGCCCATTATCGCGACCATCCCGATTTCATCCGCCCGGAGAGCCGCCGCAACGAGGTGATGCGCTTCGTCGAGGGCGGCCTGTCCGATCTCTCCATCTCGCGCACCAGCTTCGACTGGGGCGTGAAGGTGCCGGGCAGCGACGATCACGTCATGTATGTCTGGGTCGACGCGCTGACCAATTACCTGACCGGCGCGGGCTATCCGGACGATCAGGAGCGGTTCGCCCGCTACTGGCCGGCCGATATCCACATCATCGGCAAGGACATCATCCGCTTCCACGCCGTCTACTGGCCGGCCTTCCTGATGTCGGCGGGCATCGCCTTGCCCAAGCAGGTGTTCGGCCACGGCTTCCTGCTCCACCGGGGCGAGAAGATGTCCAAGAGCCTCGGCAATGTCGTCGACCCGATCGACCTCGTCGAAGCGTTCGGCGTCGATCAGCTCCGCTATTTCCTGCTGCGCGAGGTCACGTTCGGGCAGGACGGCGGCTACAGCGCCGAGGCGATCGTCGCCAAGGTCAATGCCGATCTGGCGAACAGTTTCGGTAATCTGGTGCAGCGGACATTCTCATTCATTTCAAGGAACTGTGACGGTAATCTCCCACATGGCGGGAAATCGGCGCCGGCCGATGCCGCCTTGCTCCAGGCCGTGCGCGACGCTGTGGCACGCGAATTGCCGGAGCAGTTCGAGGCGCTGGCGCTGGCGCAGGGGATCGAGGCCTGGCTGAAGGCGGTCTTCGCCTGCAACCAGTATATCGACGCCGAGGCGCCCTGGACGCTGAAGAAGACCGATCCGGAGCGGATGACCGCCGTGCTCGCCACGCTCTGCGCCGCGATCCGCGATCTCGCCATCGCGATCCAGCCGGTCATCCCGGCCTCGGCGGGCGCGGTGCTCGACATGCTGGGGATTCCCGCCGACGCGCGCGATTTCGCGGCGCTGGCGGACGAGGAGGGCTATGCCCGCATCGCCGCGTCGGGAGTCGCGATCGCACCGCCCAAGCCCGTCTTCCCCCGCCTGGACGCGCCCGCGGAGGCCTGACAAGCCGCTTCCATCCTGACGCCATCGTGCTACGCTCGCGTCAGCGAGGGGGCACGCGATGTCCGATATCGTCATCAGCCATGCGCGCGAGAACGAAGCCGCCGTCCGCCGACTGGCCGACGCGCTCAGGCGCGAGGGCTATGCGGTGTGGCACGACGATTCGCCCGCGCCTGGCCCGGAATCGTCCGAGCGCATCGCCGAACGGATCGGCCGGGCCAGGGCGGTCGTCGTGCTCTGGTCGGAAGCGGCGGCGGCGTCCGAATGGGTGCGCGCCGAGGCGAATGTGGCGCGCGGGCAGGGCAAGCTGGTCCAGGCCGTGGCCGACGGCGCCGCGCCGCCGATCCCGTTCGATCCCGCGCGGGCCGCCCCGCTCGCGGACTGGCAGGGCGCGAGCGACCATCCCGGCTGGAATCGCGTGCGCGAGGAGGTCGCGGCGCTGGCCGGCCCGCCGCCCGAGGACGCGCGCACCGTGGTCGCGCTCTCTCCCGCGCCGTCGCCACCCGAAATCCCGCCGCAACCGGCCCCGGCCGCCACGGCGGCGCCGCCGTCGCACCTCGCGCCCCTTCTCATCATGCTCGCCTTGCTGGTCCTCGTGGTCGGCGGCGGCGCCTATACGTGGCAGAAGGGCCTGATCGCCATTCCCGGCCTCCGGTCTGGCGCGGGAAGCAGCGAATTGACCTCGGAACTGCCGCCCGGCCCGGAAGCGCCCACAGCCCTGGTCGAGTCGGCACCGCCGCCGCCCGCGACCGCGCAGGCCGCGCCGGACACCGACGCCATCGCGCCCGCATCGGAGGAGGAGGCCTTCACCCAGGAATCCGTGATCCGCAACGAACGCGGCTTCGTGCTGGTCCGCAGCGCGCCGGACGGCGGCGGGCTGACCCTTGCCCGCATCAATGCGGACGAGAGCTTCGGCACCTATCCGCAGCAAGGCCCGTGGTGGCGGGTGCGCACGGCGAACGGCACGATCGGCTATGTCGAGGCCGGCAGCATCCGCTCGCACGCCCAGCTCCGGACCGAAGCGCGGGCCGAGGCGGAGCGCCGCCGCCCGAAGGGGCCGCGCATCAACCGGCGGAATTCCGAGAATATGCGGCTGTTCTGCGCCGGGGCCGGCGCGGGGACGCCGCAGTGCCGCACGTTCCAGCGGCAGCTTCGCAACTAGCCTCGCCGATGTCCCTCCTCGTCGGGACAGGGGCGGGGTGACGCGCCCGCGCGGAGCGACTACATGCACGGCCATGTTCGTCGATAGCCATTGCCACCTCAATTATAAGGGCCTGATCGAGGATCAGCAGGCCGTGCTGGCGCGCGCCCGCGCCGCCGGCGTCTCGCGGATGCTCAACATCTCGACGCGCTCGTCGGAATGGGATGCGGTCATCGCCGTCGCCGAGCGCGAGGATGACGTCATGGCGTCGGTCGGCATCCACCCGCACGAGGCGGACGCCCATCCGGACGTCGACACCGCGATGCTGGTCGAGAAGGCCGCCCACCCCAAGGTGATCGGCATCGGCGAAAGCGGGCTCGATTATTATTACGATCATTCCGACCGCGAGCGGCAGCGGCGCAGCTTCCGCGCCCATATCGCCGCCGCGCGCGAGACCGGCCTGCCGCTCATCGTCCACAGCCGCGATGCCGAGGAGGACACATATGCGATCCTCGCCGACGAGATGGGGGAGGGGCGCTATCCGGCCCTGATCCACTGCTTCACCGCCAGCCGGGATTTCGCCGACAAGGTGCTCGAACTGGGGCTCTATATTTCCATTTCGGGCATCGTGACGTTCAAGAATGCCCGCGATCTTCAGGAGACGGCGCGCGCCGTGCCCGCCGGGCGCCTGCTGATCGAGACGGATTCGCCGTTCCTCGCGCCGGTCCCGCATCGCGGCAAGCCGTGCGAGCCGGCCTTCGTCGCCGACACCGCGCGTTTCCTCGCCGATCTGCGCGGCGAACCGCTGGCGCAGCTCGCCGAAACGACCAGCGCGAACTTCCGCACGCTGTTCGCGAAGGCCGCCTGATGTGGGTCCGCATCCTGGGCTGCGGCACGTCCTCGGGGGTGCCGCGGGTGGGAGACGATTGGGGCGAATGCGACCGGCATGAGCCCCGGAACCGGCGGCGGCGGGTGTCGATCCTGGTCGGCTACGGCAATGCCCGCATCCTGGTCGATACCAGCCCGGACCTGCGCGAGCAGCTCCTCGATGCCCAGGTCAAGGACATCGAGGCGGTGGTGTGGACGCACGATCATGCCGATCACTGCCACGGCATCGACGATCTGAGGCAGCTCTATCACGCGCGCGGGCGGCCCGTGGCGGGCTATGCGCGCGCCGATGCGCTGGATTCGCTCAAACGGCGCTTCGCCTATGCGTTCGAGGGGCAGGGCGGCTACCCCGCCGTCGTGAGCGGCCATATCCTGCCCGATCACATCAATCTGGGCGGCATTTCGATGCGCGCGGTGGATCAGCCGCACGGGCCGATCACCAGCGCCGGCCTGCGCTTCGACGCGGGCGGGTTCTCGATCGGTTATTCCACCGATTTCAACATGATGACCGAAGAGATGGCGCATCTGTTCGAAGGCATCGATCTGTGGGTGGTGGATGCGCTGCGCCGCCGTCCGCATCCCACCCATGCCCATCTCGCCGACACGCTCGAATGGGTCCGCCAGCTCGGCGTCAGGCGCGCGGTGCTGACGCATATGGACAATTCGATGGATTACCGCACCCTGCTCCATGAGCTGCCCCGGGGCGTCGAGCCCGGCTATGACGGAATGGAGGTGGAGCTGTGAACGGCGATCAGGCGGTCCATGTCCTCTATCTGCTGCTCGTCCTCGTGCTGGTCGGCAGCGCGCTGGCGGTGCGGCGCATCCCGCTCGCCACCGGCCTCAAGATGTTCGCGGGCTGGGTGCTGATCTTCGCCGCCGCCTATATCGTCTTCACTTTCAAGGACGAATTCCTGGCGCTCGGCAATCGCGTGATGGTCGAGGCGCGCGGCGGCGCGGTCGAGCAGATCAGCGGCGAGGCCGACGAATTGCGCGTCCGGCAGGCGTCGGACGGCCATTTCTGGGTCGATGCCGAGGTCAACGGCCGGCCGATCCGCTTCCTCGTCGACAGCGGCGCGACCACGACCAGCCTGTCGCGCGGCGCGGCCGAACGCGCCGGGATCGCGCCGTCGCGCGGCTTCGGCGCGATCGTCCAGACCGCCAACGGCGCCATCACGGTCGATCGCGGCCGCGCCGAGACGCTGCGGGTCGGGCCGATCGAGCGGCGCGACGTCGCCGTGCACATCTCCGACGCGTTCGGCGACATGAACGTCATCGGCATGAATTTCCTGTCGTCCTTGTCCGGCTGGAGCGTCGAGGGGCGGACTCTGGTGCTGCGATCCTGAGGATGGCAGAATGACGGGGCCGAGGGGATTTCCTCTCTGGAATGCCGGTTTATATTTTACATAATGTATATTATCGGACTTTGATATGTCGCTTTCCGACCCCGCTTCCCCGCTGGCCGAGCTGGTCGCGATCATGGCGCGATTGCGCGATCCGCAGACCGGCTGCGAATGGGATCGCGCGCAGACGTTCGAGACGATCGCGCCCTATACGATCGAGGAAGCCTATGAGGTCGCGGACGCCTGCGCGCGCGGCGACATGGACGCGCTCCGGGACGAACTCGGTGATCTCCAGCTTCAGGTCGTCTATCATGCGCGCATGGCCGAGGAGACCGGCGCGTTTACGCTCGCCGACGTCATAAAGGCCATATCCGCCAAGATGATCCGCCGGCATCCGCATATCTTCGGCGATGCCGCGCGCAGTCCGGGCTGGGAGGCGCTGAAGGCCGCGGAGCGCGATGGCGACGCCGACAGGAGCGCGCTGGCGGGCATCGCCCTCGCCCTCCCCGCCCTCAAGCGCGCCGAGAAGATCCAGGGCCGCGCCGCGCGCGTCGGCTTCGACTGGCCCGATGAAGCAGGCCCACGCGCGAAGATCGACGAGGAGCTGGAGGAGATCGCACAGGCCGAAACCGACGCCGAGCGCGCGGCGGAGGTCGGCGACCTGCTCTTCTCGGCGGTCAATTATGCCCGCCATCTCGGCATCGACCCCGAAACGGCGCTCCGGGACGCCAATGCGCGCTTCGAGCGGCGTTTTCGCAAGATGGAAGAGATCACCGACAAGCCGATGAAAGATATGGACTTGGGTCAGCTCGAAGAGCTCTGGCAGGCAGCCAAGAAGCAGGTTTAGCCGCGGCGTTCCCCGCGCCAGGCCTGGAACCGTCGCCAGTCCGCTTCCGAAAGGCGCACCACGAAGCGGGTCTCCAGGCCTTCATGGTCGTGGCTCAGCACCTCGCCATTGGCATGCAGCCAGGCGGCCAGTTCGCCATCGGACGTCGGCACGGTGATCGTGTGGACGCGCGCATCCTTGCGTAGCCGGGCGGAGACGAGGGCGAGCAGGCCGTCCACCCCCTCCCCGGTCAGCGCGGAGACCACCGCCACGTCCTCGCGCCGCGCCGCCTCGGCCCGCACGCGCTCGACGTCTTCGCCGGCCAGCGCGTCGATCTTGTTCCAGACCTCGATCCGCGCCGCCTCGCCGACGCCGATCTCCGCCAGCACGCTCTCGACGTCGGCGCGCTGGGCGTCGCTGTCGAGATGCGAGATGTCGCGGACATGGACGATGAGATCGGCCGACACCACCTCCTCCAGCGTCGCGCGGAAGGCGGCGACGAGCTGGGTCGGCAGGTCCGAGATGAAGCCGACCGTGTCGGACAGGATCGCCTTGTCGAAGCCGGGCAATGCGATCTCGCGCATCGTCGGGTCGAGCGTCGCGAAGAGCAGATCCTCGGCCATCACCTCGGCGCGGGTCAGCCGGTTGAACAGGGTCGATTTGCCGGCATTGGTATAGCCGACCAGCGCGATCACCGGCCAGGGCGCGCGCTGGCGGCGCGAGCGGTGCAGCGTGCGGGTGCGCGCGACCTGGTCGAGCTCGCGCCTGAGCTTCGCCATCCGGTCGCGGATCATCCGCCGGTCGGCCTCGATCTGGGTCTCGCCCGGGCCGCCCAGGAAGCCGAAGCCGCCGCGCTGCCGCTCGAGATGGGTCCAGGAGCGTACGAGCCGCCCGGCTTGGTAATCGAGATGGGCGAGCTCGACCTGGAGCCGGCCCTCGGCGGTAGCCGCCCGTTCGCCGAAGATCTCGAGGATGAGGCCGGTGCGGTCGATGACCTTGGCCTCGATCCTGTCTTCCAGATTCTTCTGCTGGACCGGGGTGATCGCGGCATCGACGATGACGAGCTCGGCCTCGCTCTGCCGCACCGCCTCGGCGATCCGGTCGACCTGGCCGGCGCCGAACAGGGTGGCGGGGCGCGGCGCGCGCACCTTGAGGTGCAGCCTGTCCTCGACCGCGATGCCGATCGCCTCGGCGAGCCCGCCCGCCTCGTCCAGCCGCGCCGAGACGTCGCGCCGCGCCTCCCCGCCCATGTCGGGCAATGCGATCACCGCCCGGGCGCCGCGCGCGAATTCCTCGTCCGACCCCCGGTTGAAAACGCTCAGGCGTCGCTCTCCTCGTCCTGCGAGCCGGTCAGGTCGACCGGATTCTCGGGCTGCACGGTGGAGATGGCATGCTTGTAGACGAGCTGGCTGAGGCCGTCGCGCTCGAGCAGCATGCAGAACAGGTCGAAGGCGGCGACCTCGCCCTGGAGCATGACGCCGTTCACCAGGAACATCGTCACCGGCTCGCCGGACTTGCGCACGGCGGACAGGAACACCTCCTGGAGCAATGTCGGCGCCTTCTTGCCCTGCTGCTCCTCGAAGGCGCGGTGCAGGTCGGTGAGGTCGATCGGCTGCGCGGGCATGATCGTCGAGATGGCGTGCTTGTAGATGAGCTGCGCATGCCCGTCCCGGCGCAGCAGCACCGAGAAATTGTCGAACCAGGTGATGATGCCCTGGAGCTTGACGCCCTTGACCAGGAACATCGTCACCGGCGTCTTGCTGCGCCGCAGGCTGTTCAGGAACATGTCCTGGAGGTTGTTGACCTTCTCGGCCATCTTCTCGTTCTCCCGGATCCGCCCCCACGGACCTTGCTGTGATCGTTATCATGACGCGGCGAGATGCGCCACGTCAGGCGGCTACTGCTCCGAGCCTTCCCCGCGCGTATCACCAAGGCCGAGCGCCTTCAATTTCCGATGCAGCGCGGAACGCTCCATGCCGATGAAATTGGCGGTGCGCGAGATGTTGCCGGAGAAGCGGCGGATCTGGACCTTGAGATATTCGCGCTCGAACGTCTCGCGCGCTTCCCGGAGCGGCGTGCCCATGATCGCCTTCACCGCCTCGTTCGGCGTGAGCTGCGCCTGGTCGCTCAGGATCTCGGGCGGCAGCATGTCGATGTCGATGGAGCCGACCCGCTCGCCCGGGGCGAGGATGATCGTGCGCTCGATGACGTTGCGCAGCTGGCGTACATTGCCGGGCCAGTCATAGGTCTGGAGCGCCGCCATGGCGTCATCGGACACGGACGGGGTCGGCACGCGCTGGTCCGAGGCGTAGCGCGCCGCGAAATGGGCGACCAGCGCGGGGATGTCCTCGCGCCGGTCGGCCAGCGCGGGCAGATGGACGGGCACGACATTGAGTCGGTAGTAGAGATCCTCGCGGAAGCGGCCGGCGGCGATCTCGGCGGCGAGGTCGCGCGCCGTCGATGAGACGACGCGCATGTCGACCTTCACGGTGCGCTTGCCACCCACCCGGGTGAAGCTCTGATCGGTCAGCACGCGCAGGATCTTGCCCTGGGTCGAGACCGGCATGTCGGCGATCTCGTCGAGGAACAGGGTGCCGCCATGCGCCTGCTCGAGCAGTCCGGGGCGGGACAGCTCGCCCCCCTCCTCCGCGCCGAACAGCTCCTCCTCGACCCGCTCGGGCGTCATCCGCGCCGCCGTGACGACGATGAAGGGGCCGCGCACGCGCGGGCTCCAATTGTGCATCAGCCGCGCGGCGACCTCCTTGCCGACGCCGGCCGGGCCGGAGATCAGCACGCGGCTGCCCGTCGCCGACACGCGCTTCAGCGTGGCGCGGACATTGTTGATCGCGGCGCTGGCGCCGGTCAGCTCGGTCTCGTGGCCGACCTGCTGGCGCAACGCCTCGTTCTCGCGCTTGAGCCGGTCGGTCTCGGTGGCGCGCGCGACGAGGTGGACGAGATGGCCGGCCTCGAACGGCTTTTCGATGAAGTCCACCGCGCCCTGCCGGATCGCCGCGACGGCGGTGTCGAGATTGCCGTGGCCGGAGATCATCAGCACCGGCAGCGTCGGATCGCGCCGCTTGATCTCCTCCAGAAGCTGGAGCCCGTCGAGCTTGGAGCCTTGCAGCCAGACGTCGAGCAAAGCGAGCGAGGGCCGCCGGTCGGCCAGCGCCTGCAACGCCTCGGTGCTGTTGGCGGCGGTGCGCGTCGAGAAGCCCTCGTCCTCCAGCACCCCCGAGACGAGATCCCGAATGTCCTGTTCGTCATCGACGATGAGAATGTCCAAAGCCATATCAATCAGCCACTTGCCATGTTTTCTTCTGAATATCCGGGGGTCGAGCCGCTGAGCCGCGCCAGCGTCTCGATCTCGAACTGGAGGCGCACCAGCGTGCCGCCGCCGGACAGGTCGGCGAACTCGATCTGGCCGAAATGCTCCTCGACGATCTTCCTGACGATGGCGAGGCCGAGGCCGGTGCCCTTCGCGCGGGTCGTCATATAGGGCTCGGTGATCCGCCCCCTGTCGGCGGGCAGGCCGACGCCGCTGTCGGCGATCTCGATCACCGCCCTCCCCTCCGCGACGCGCAGCGTCAGGCGGATGCTGTCGCCGCCCGCTCTCTCCCCCTGCTCGTCGCGGCGCTGCTGGATCGCCTCGACGCCGTTCTTGACGACATTGGTGAGCGCCTGGCCGAGCAGGCGGCGGTCGCAGACCAGCATCGGCGAGGGATCGGGCGCGTCGAGCGTGAAGGCGATGTCGGGATGGGCGACCTCGTGGAGGAAGACTGCCTGGCGCGCGATCTCGACCAGCGGCTCTTCGCGGAAGATCGGCTTGGGCATGCGCGCGAAGGAGGAGAATTCGTCGACCATGCGCCGCAGATCGCCGACCTGGCGCACGATCGTGCCGGTCAGCCGTTCGAAGGTCGCCGGATCGGTCGTCACCTCGCCCGCATAGCGGCGCTGGAGCCGTTCGGCGGCGAGCTGGATCGGGGTGAGCGGGTTCTTGATCTCGTGGGCGATGCGCCGCGCCACGTCCGACCAGGCGGCCCGGCGCTGGTCGACCAGCTGCTCGGTGATGTCGTCGAAGGTCAGCACATGGCCGCCCTCGACCTTCACCGTCTTGAGCGCGAGCGTGCGCGGCTCGCCGCGCGAGGACACCTGGACGATGTCCTCGCGCTGCTCCGCGCTGAGCTGACGGTCCAGCTCGGGCGCCAGATCGGCCAGCTTCTGGCCGACCGGACTGGTGCCGCCGGTCTTGAGCAGTTCCTCGGCCGAGCTGTTGATCAGGCGCACGACATGGTCGTCGTCGACCGAGATGACGCCGGCGGTGACGCCCGAAAGCACCGCCTCGGTGAAGGCGCGGCGGCTGTCGAGCTGCGCGTTGGCGGCGACCAGCGCGCCGGTCTGCTCCTCGATCTGCCGGGTCATCCGGTTGAAGGCGTTGCCGAGCGTGGCGACCTCGTCACCGGTGTCGGACGGCGCGACCCGGGTCGTCAGATCGCCGCCCGCGACCCGCCGCGCCGCATCGACGAGCTGGCCGACCGGACGGACCAGCCGGTCCGCCAGGGTCAGCGCGATCCAGATCGCCAGCGCGACGATCAGCAGCGAGAGCCCGAACAAGGCGACGTTGAAGCGCAGCTGGAGGTCGCGCGAGCGATTGACCAACGTCTCATAGTCCTGGAGCACGGCGCCGCCGCGCCTGAGCTGGGTCGCCAGCTCGGGCTCGAACACGCGGGCGGCGTAGAGATAGGTGCGCTCGCCATAAGGCAGCGTGACCAGCGCCGCGAAACGGTCGTTGTTGACGATCAGCTCGGGCTGGGCGGGCCGGACGCGCGCCAGCATCCGCGGCGTGATGTCCTGCTCCAGGTTGCGGTCATAGGGATTGACCAGGACGAGCGACTGGATGCCGCCGTCCGACGCGACGCGAAAGACGATCGCCTCGGACAGGTTGCGCAGATACACCTGCTCGGCGAAGCCCCGGGCGAAGGCGTTGCTGTCGATGGAGACGTCGTCGAGATAGCCGGCCAGGTCGCCGCTCATCGTGAGGGTCTCCAGCCCGACCCGTTCGACCTCGCGGTTGTAATTCTCCTGGGCGAGATTGGCGGCGTTCTCGAGCATCCCGCGCGCCCGGTCCGAGAACCAGAATTCGACGCCGTACTGGAAGAGCAGGGACGCGAAGATCACGACCAGCAGCGTCGGCACCGCGGCGATGCCGGAGAAGATCGCGACGAGCCGGACCGGCAGCCGGCTCTTCATGCCGAGCCCGCTCTGGGCGGCTCGCCGCTTGGCCAGCCGGCGGGCGACCAGCACCATCAGCGCCATCGCCGGCACGAGATTCGCGACCAGCAGCGTCGCAACCATCGACGGGGTCAGCAGCGCACTGGTCTCGGCCTGCTCGCGGAAGGTGAAATAGCTGATCGTCACCGTTGCGATCAGCGCGATCACGGCCGCGATCTCGATCAGCGGGACGAAGCCGTGGCGGTGCAGCGCGGCCGCGAGCCGGCGCCGCCATCTGGGCCTGGCTCTGGAGGGAATCGCTGTATCGGCGCTCACACTGCGGCTCTAGCACAACAATGTGGCGCAAAGAACACAGTCATTGTGCTCGGCGCGGCGTGCCGCCGAGGCGCTTCGTCGCTAGGCGGCCGCCCTGCTGAGCCAGGGAGCGTAGAAATCGCGCAACATGGCGAGCGCCCGCGCGGGATCGGGCTCCTTGTTGAAGGCGTTGCGGAACTCCGCCGAGCCCGGCAGGCCCTTCGTGTACCAGCCGATATGCTTGCGCGCGCAATTGGCGCCGATCTGCGGGCCGTACAGCTCGAGCATCGCCTGATATTGCTCCGTGATCACGGCGAATTGCGCGTCGAGGCTCGGGTCCGGCAGCCGCTCGCCATGCTTCAGCCAGTGCATCGCCTGATTGAGCAGCCAGGGCCGGCCATAGGCACCGCGCCCGATCATCACGCCGTCCGCGCCGGACTGGGCGAGCGCGGCATCGACATCGTCCAGATTGTTGATGTCGCCGTTGGCGATGACGGGAACGCGCACCGCCTCCTTCACCCGGCGGATGAAGGCCCAGTCCGCCTGCCCCTTGTACATCTGGCTGCGGGTGCGGCCGTGGACGGTGATCATCTTCACGCCCAGATCCTCGGCGATCCGCGCCAGCTCCGGCGCGTTGAGGCTGCTGTGATCCCAGCCCATCCGCATCTTGAGCGTGACCGGCACGCCGACCGCCTTCACCGTCGCGTCGATGATGTCCGACGCCAGCCTGAGATCGCGCATCAGCGCGGAGCCGGCCTCGCCGTTGACCACCTTCTTGACCGGGCAGCCCATGTTGATGTCGATGATCGCGGCGCCGCGATCCTCGTTGAGCTTGGCGGCCTCCGCCATTTCCTTCGGCGAGCAGCCGGCGAGCTGCATGGAGACGGGCTCCTCGCTCGCGTCCCAGACCATCTTCTGGAGCGACTGGCGGGTCTCGCGGATCGCGGCCTGGCTGGCGATCATCTCGGTGACGGTCAGCCCCGCGCCGAACCGCTTCACGATCCGCCGGAACGGCATGTCGGTGACGCCCGTCATCGGCGCCAGGATCACGGGCGTTTCGATGCGGACCGGGCCGATCTGGATGGGCGCGAGGCGGCTCATGGGCGCGCGAGATAGGGTGAAAGGCGCTGGCGGGCAAGTTTCCCCTCGGCTAGGGACCGCCACATGGCTTCCGGGGGCAAGACGATCGCGCTGGTGGTGGCGGCGGGCAGCGGCGTCCGCGCCGGCGGCGAAGTGCCCAAGCAATATCGCCGGATCGCGGGCCGTGCGCTGCTCGCTCATGCCGTGGACCGGCTGCGCCATCCCCGCATCGACGAGGTGCGCGTCGTGATCGGCGACGGACAGGAGGCGGCCTATGCGGAGGCGATCGGGACACGCGCCCTCCCCGCCCCGGTGATCGGCGGCGCGACCCGTCGGGAGTCGGTACGCAACGGGCTGGAGGCGATTGGCGAGGACGGCCCGGCCCGGGTGCTGATCCACGACGCCGCCCGCCCCTTCCTCCCGGCCGAGGTGATCGACCGGTTGCTCGATGCGCTGGAGACGAGCGACGGCGCCGTGCCTGTCCTGCCCGTCGTGGACACGCTGGCCCGCGCGGACGGCGCGCTTGGCGAGACGGTTTCGCGCGACGGGCTGGCGCGGGTCCAGACGCCGCAGGCCTTCCGCTTCGACGCGATCCGGCAGGCCCATGCCGCATGGTCCGGCGACGAGGCGACCGACGACGCGCAGGTGGCGCGCGCGGCGGGGCTGTCCGTCGCGGCGGTCGAAGGCGATCCGGCACTGGAGAAGCTGACCCACCCGGCCGATTTCGATCGCGCGGAGGCGCGGCTCGCTTCGGCGATGAGCCCGCGCACCGGGCTCGGCTTCGACGTCCACGCGCTGGTCGCGGGCGAGGCGCTGTGGCTGGGCGGTCTCCGCATCCCGCACGACAAGGGACTCAAGGGCCATAGCGACGCCGATGTGGCGCTCCATGCGCTGACCGACGCCCTGCTCGGCGCGCTCGGAGCCGGCGATATCGGCGACCATTTCCCGCCGAGCGACCCGCAATGGCGCGGCGCGCCCTCGTCGCGCTTCGTCGAGCATGCGCGCGACCTGATCGCGGCGGCGGACGGGCGGATCGCGCATGTCGACGTCACGATCATCTGCGAAGCGCCCCGGATCGGGCCATATCGCGCCGCGATGCGCGAGCGGATCGCCGGGCTGTTGCGGCTGCCGGTGTCGAGGACTAGCGTCAAGGCGACGACCACCGAACGGCTCGGCTTCACCGGGCGCGGCGAGGGCATCGCGGCGCAGGCGGTGGCGACGATCCGGATGCCCGAGGAATGATGACCGACACGCAAACCTATCTTCTCCCCCGGGAGCTGATCGATCTCGCCCGGCGCGTGATCGAGGAGAATCGCGCCGCCGGGCGGCGGATCGCGGTGGCGGAAAGCTGCACCGGCGGTCTCGTCGCCGCCGCGCTGACCGAGATCGCCGGCAGCTCGGACGTGCTGTTCGCCGGCTTCGTCACCTATGACAACGACGCCAAGATCAACCTGCTCGGCGTCAGCCAGGAGGTGATCGAGACCTTCGGCAGCGTCTCCGTCGCCTGCGCCTGGGCCATGGCGCAGGGCGCGCTGGAGAAGACCGGCGCGGATGTCGCGGTGGCGATCACCGGCATCGCCGGCCCCGGCGGCGGATCGGAGAAGAAGCCGGTCGGCACGGTCGTCTTCGCCCGGGCGGAGAAGGATGCCGAGACCGACGAGGCGGTCGCCGACCTCAAGGAGTTCGGCGACCTGGGCCGCGCCGGGATCCGGCTTCAGGCGGCGCTCTGCGCGCTCGAGCTGCTGCTGCCGGGCAGCCCGCCGCCGTAAAGCCGGTGCGCCCGCGCCTCGAACGCGCCGATCATCCGCCGGAGCGCGGTATCGAACATCGTGCCGGCCAGCGCCTCGAACAGGCGGTTGCGGAAAGCGAAATCGACCTTGAAATCGAGATCGGTGCCGCCCTTCCCGTCCGGCCGGAAACCCCATTCGTTGTGGAGATATTTGAGCGGGCCTTCGATATAGTCGATCTCGATGCGGTGGGGGCGATCCTTCTTCACGCGCGAGGTGAAGGTTTCCTTCAGCGCCTTGAAGCCGACGATGAGGTCGGCGACCATCTCGGTCTCGCTGTCCGAGCGGATGCGGGTCGCGGCCACCCAGGGCAGGAACTCCTGATAGCGGCCGACATCGGCGACGAGGTCGAAGAGCTGCTCCGGCGCGTAGGGCAGGTTCCGGGTTTCGGTGTG
>CAZTPD010000042.1:0-14688 GCA_964614625.1 uncultured Sphingosinicella sp.
AGACCGACGAGCAGCGCCTGCTCGGCGCCTTTTCGGGCGGCTTCACCCCCGAGGACCATGACCGGCGCCTCGACGTTTTGCTCTCCAACGGCGACCGGCAGAGCGCGGCGCGGGCGATCGCCTGGGGCTCGGCGGCGCGCCGGCCGATGTTCGAGGCGCGCCTCGCCATGCAGAATCGCGCGGCCGACGCGGCCTCGCGCGTCGCGGCGTTGGACCGGGAGGCCGCCAGCGCCGATCCCGGCTTCGTCATCGACCGCGCCGTCTGGCTGCGCGAGACCGGCAATTCGTCGGGCGCGCGCGAATGGCTGGCCCAGCCGCGCCGGCTGCGCGGCCTGCCCGCCAATCCGGCGAAGTTCATGGACAGCGCGCTCGCCATCGCGCGCGGCGCGGCCAATGACCGGCAATGGACGCTGGCCTACAATATCGCGAGCCAGGTGGACGATCTGTTCCCGCAAGGCACCGACGTCAGCACCCGCTCCTTCGCCGAGCGCGACAAATATACCGATCTCACCTGGCTCGCCGGCAATGCGGCGCTCAGGATCAACCGCCTCGCCGACGCGGCCGGCATGTTCGACCGCTACGGCCGCGCCGCGCAATCGCCGCAGACCCGCGCCAAGGGCTTCTACTGGGCCGGGCGCACGGCGGCGCAGGCCGGACGCACCGAGCAGGCCAATGCCTGGTTCGAGCAGGCGGCGGCGAGCCCCGACCAGTTTTACGGCCTGCTCGCGCTCGAACGGCTCGGCCGCACGCCGCCCGCGCCGCCGCCCGCCGCGCCGGCGACCGCCGCCGAGCGCGCCGAGTTCGACCGGCGGCCGCTCGTCCAGGCGATCCGCCATCTCGGCTCGACCGGATCGCGGAGTGACCAGGGCCTGTTCGTGCGCGCGCTCGCCGGGCAGCTCGAGACCAATCGCGAGCGCGAGATCGCCGCCGAGCTGGGCCGCTCGATCGGACGGCTCGACATGGGCGTCTGGGCGGCGCGCGAGGCGCGCTCGGGCGGCGCGACCTTCTATTCGCGCGCGGCCTTTCCCGAAGTCTCCATCCCGCCCGCCTATCGCAACCACTGGGCGACGGCGCACGGCATCATGCGGCAGGAAAGCTCGTTCGAGCGCAGCGCGGTCAGCTCCGCCAATGCGCGCGGGATGATGCAGCTCATCCCCGGCACCGCGCAGATCGAGGCGCGCCGCGTCGGCGTCCCCTACAGCCTCGCCCGGCTGACCGAGGACCCGGACTACAACATCCTGCTCGGCAGCGCCCATGTGTCGCGGCTGATGGACCAGTTCGGCGGCAACATCGTCCTCGTCGCCGTCGCCTACAATGCCGGGCCGGGCCGGGTGCCGCAGTGGATCCAGCGCAACGGCGATCCCCGCCTGCCGGGCACCGACGTGCTGGAGTGGATCGAGAACATCCCCTTCGCCGAGACGCGCAACTATGTGCAGCGCGTCGTCGAGAATGCGATGATCTACGATCTGATGAACCCGGAAGGCAGCCGGTCGAACGGGCGGATCTCCCATTATCTGGGCCGGCACGCGCTCCGATAAAGTCGTCATTCCGGCGAAAGCCGGAATCCACCTTCTTTCTCCCTTTCCTCCGCGTCTCTGCGCGAACCCTGTTTTATTGCGCGCAGAGACGCAGAGATCGCAGAGAAGAACAGGTGGATTCCGGCTTTCGCCGGAATGACGTAGTGAGGCGACATGAGCGACCGGCCCAACCATATCACGCCCGAGGGATTCCGGCGGCTGCGCGAGGAATATGAGGCTTTGTTCGCGGGCGAGCGGCCGAAGCTGCTCGAGACGATCGCCTGGGCGGCGGCGAACGGCGACCGGTCGGAGAATGCCGATTACCAATATGGCCGGCGGCGGCTGCGCGAGGTGGACCGGCGGATCAACTTCCTCGCCCGGCGGATGAAGGCCGCCAAGGTGATCGATCCGGCAAGGCAGGAGGACCGGGCGCGCGTCTGGTTCGGCGCCACCGTCACCATCGCGGACGAGGACGACAATGCGCGCGTGCTGACCCTGGTCGGCGAGGACGAGGCCGATGCGGGCGGCGGCCGGATAAGCTGGCATTCGCCGATCGCCCGCGCGGTGCGCGGCGCGGCGGTGGGCGACGTGCGGCGGGTCGCCCTGCCTTCGGGCGCGAAGGACTATGAGGTGACGGCGATAAGCTATCCCGAGTGAATCAGGATGCCACTTCGCTCGTCCCGAGCGTAGTCGAGGGGCGCCGGCACTGAGTCATCACATACGCCCCTCGACTGCGCTCGGGACGAACGGGTCGCGTAATTCAGCGCATATATCTCCCGGCCGCCGAGACCAGCGCCGTGCGGATTTCCGGGTCGGTGAGGCGCATGTCGCGGTCCGAATCGGCGTAGCGGCGGAACCAGATGTTGGCGCGGTGGGCGATGTCGTCGCTGACATGGCCCTCGGCGGCGGCGCGGAAGCCGAGGGTGACGACGGCGCGGCCTTCCGGCGTTTCCCTGAGCCAGGGATCGAGCGTCTCGACGCCGGGACCGCGCAGATCGCCCTGATACGGCCGGCGCTCGCGCCAGGCATCGCCGGCATAGGCGTAGGGGCCGTAGGGCGCGTAGCCCGGCGGCCCGTAAAGGTCGTCATGGGCGCAGGCGGCGAGGCCCAGGGCCGCGCCGAGCGCCAGCGCGGAAAGGATCGTGCGCCGCATCGCGAAATCTCCCCCTGTGATCGACGGCGAGCCTAGCAGAACGGGCGCGCTCAATCGCCCGCGCCGAACGCCTCCTTCGCCAATTGTGCCAGTTCGGGACGGATCGGCGGCGGCTTGCCGGGCAAGGCGGCTGCGAGCGCGTCGGCGACATGGGTGAGCGCGGCGATGCGCGCCGCCTTCTTGTTGTTGCCGTCGATCACCGTCCAGGGTGCCCAGCGCGTGTCGGTGCGCGCGAACATGTCGTCGATCGCCGCCAGATAATCGGCGCGCCGGCCGCGATTGCGGAAATCCTCGGCGCCGACCTTCCAGAGCTTCCAGGGATCTTTCAGGCGGTCCTTCAGGCGCTTGTCCTGGGTCTTTTGCGTGACGTGGAAGAAGAGCTTGACGAGGATCGTGCCGTCGGCGGCGAGCTGGGCCTCGAACTCGTTGATCTCGTCATAGGCGCGGCGCCACTCGGCCTCGGTCGCGAAGCCCTCGACCCGCTCGACGAGGACGCGGCCGTACCAGGTGCGATCGAAGATCGCGACCTGGCCCGCGCCCGGCAGCCGGGTCCAGAAGCGCCAGAGATAATGGCGCGCCTTCTCCTCCGCGCTCGGCGCCGCGATCGGCCAGACCTTGTAGAAGCGGGGATCGCAGGTCGCGGTCAGGCGCTGGATCGCCCCGCCCTTCCCCGCCGCGTCCCAGCCCTCGATGGCGATGACCGCCTTCTTCTTGTGCACGTCGGTGGCGACGAAGAGGCGCGAGACGCGCTCCTGCAACGCGGCGAGATCGGCGTCGTAATCGCCGTCATATTTGGCGCCGGATTCGTGGTCGTTGAGATCGATGGTCATCGGCTACTCCTCCCCTCCCGCTTGCGATCGCCGGGTCGGTCAGGCCCCCGGCCTGACCTGGAAAGCCGGGGGCTTTCCACCCGGCGATGGGATCGAGGGGTGGGAACTTCCAGCCCTTTCGACGCCAGTTAAGCCCACCCCCGGCCCCTCCCGCAAGCGGGAGGGGAGAGACGTCAGGCTTTCGGCGGCTCGACGATGCGGATGTTGAGCTCGCGGAGCTGCTTCGCCGTGACCTCGCCGGGGGCGTTCATCATCAGATCCTCGGCCTTCTGGTTCATCGGGAAGAGGACGACCTCGCGGATGTTCGGTTCGCCCGCCAGCAGCATGACGATGCGGTCGATGCCGGGCGCCGAGCCGCCGTGCGGCGGGGCGCCGAACTTGAAGGCGTTGATCATGCCGGCGAAATTGGTGTCCACATCCGCCTGCGTGTAGCCGGCGATCTCGAACGCCTTGTACATGATGTCCGGACGGTGGTTCCGGATCGCGCCGGAGGACAGCTCCACGCCGTTGCAGACGATGTCGTACTGGAAGGCGAGGATGTCGAGCGGATCCTTCGTCTCCAGCGCCTCCAGCCCGCCCTGCGGCATCGAGAAGGGATTGTGCGAGAAATCGACCTTCTTCGCGTCCTCGTCATATTCGTACATGGGAAAATCGACGATCCAGCAGAAATCGAACCGGTCCTCGGCGATCAGGCCCAGATCCTCGCCGACGCGGGTGCGCGCGGCGCCGGCCAGCTTGGCGGCCTGCCCTTCCTTGCCGGCGGCGAAGAAGATGCCGTCGTCCGGGCCGAGGCCCAGCTCGGCGATGAGCGCGCGGGTCGCCTCCTCGCCGTGATTCTTGGCGATCGGGCCGCCGAGTTCGCCGCCCTTCTGGGTGATGTAGCCCAGGCCCGCATGGCCTTCCGAGCGCGCCCAGTCGTTCATGTCGTCGAAGAATTTGCGGCTCTTCTCGGCGGTGTTCGGCGCGGGGATAGCGCGCACCACGCCGCCGCCCTCGACGATGCGGGCGAACAGGCCGAAGCCCGAGCCTTCGAAATGCTTCGACACGTCGGAGATGAGGACGGGGTTTCTGAGGTCCGGCTTGTCGGAGCCGTATTTCAGCATCGCCTCGCGGAACGGGATGCGCGGGAACTGCCCGGCGGGCGTCACCGACCTGCCGTTCGCGAATTCCTCGAACACGCCGGCCAGCACCGGCTCGATCGCTTCGAAAACATCGTCTTGCGTGACGAAGCTCATTTCGAAATCGAGCTGATAGAACTCGCCGGGCGAGCGGTCGGCGCGGGCGTCCTCGTCGCGGAAGCAGGGGGCGATCTGGAAATAGCGGTCGAAGCCCGCGACCATGATGAGTTGCTTGAACATCTGCGGCGCCTGCGGCAGCGCGTAGAACTTGCCGGGATGGACGCGGCTCGGGACGAGATAGTCGCGCGCGCCTTCGGGGCTGGAGGCGGTCAGGATCGGGGTCTGGAACTCGGTGAAGCCCTGATCGATCATCCGGCGGCGGATCGAGCTGATCACGTTCGAGCGCAGCAGGATGTTGGCGTGGAGCCGGTCCCGGCGCAGGTCCAGATAGCGGTATTTGAGGCGGATATCCTCGGGATAGTCGGCCTCGCCGGCGACCGGGAGCGGCAGCTCCTCGGCGGCGGACTGGACCGTCACCGTGTCGGCGACCACCTCGATCGCGCCGGTCGGCAGGTTCGGATTGGCCGCGTCGCCGCCGCGCGCCACCACCTTGCCGTCGATCGTCACGACCGACTCGGCGCGCAGATGCTCCAGCACGGCGAGCGGTTCGCTGTTCGCCCGCGCGACGATCTGGGTGAGGCCGTGATGGTCGCGCAGGTCGACGAACAGCACGCCGCCATGGTCGCGCTTGCGATGGACCCAGCCGGACAGGCGGACGGTCTCGCCGACCTGGGCTTCGCGGAGCTCGCCGCAATTGTGGGTGCGATAGGCGTGCATGAAAATTGCTTTCGATGTCGATTTATGTGGAAAACTGTGCGCGGAGGCGCTTCGCGTCACTCACGGCGCTTTGTCAAGCGATGCTCCCTCGTTATGAGGGCGGCCAATGCAGATTCACCCGCTGATCACCGACACCGAGTCCCTCGAAAAGCTCTGCGACCGGCTCGCCAAATCCGATTTCGTCGCCGTGGACACCGAGTTCATGCGCGAGAACACCTATTGGCCGGACCTGTGCCTGTTCCAGATCGCCAACAGCGAGGAGGCCGCCGCGATCGACCCCAAGGCGGAGGGGATCGACCTCGCGCCGCTGCTCGAATTGCTCGTCACCAACGAGCATGTGCTGAAGGTCTTCCACGCCGGCGGGCAGGATATCGAGATCATCTTCAACCTGACCGGCGGCACGCCGCACCCGATGTTCGACACGCAGATCGCCGCGATGGCGCTCGGGCTGGGCGAGCAGGTCGGCTATTCCAACCTCGTCGAGTCGCTCCTCGGGCGCAGCCTCGACAAGGGCGCGCGCTTCACCGACTGGGCGCGGCGCCCCCTGGACAAGCGCCAGATCGACTATGCGATCGGCGACGTGACCCACCTCGCCGAGCTGTTCCCGAAGATGCTGGAGCGGCTGATGAAGACCGGACGCGGCGCCTGGCTCGACCAGGAGATGGAGCGCATTTCCGACCCGGCCAACTATATCAACGATCCGCAACTCGCCTGGAAGAAGGTGAAGGTGCAGAGCCGCAAGGCCGAGGTGCTCGGGCGGCTCAAGGCGCTGGCCGGCTGGCGCGAGATCGAGGCGCGCTCCAAGAACCTGCCGCGCGGCCGGATCATGAAGGACGAGACGCTGGCCGACATCGCGATGCACCCGCCGGCCGACCAGGAGGCGCTGGGCCGGGTGCGCGGGCTTTCGGCGGCGTGGAAGACCAACGACATCGGATCGCGGATGATGGACGCGCTCGCCAATGCCGAGCCGCTGTCCGCCGCCGAGATGCCGCCCCGCGACGAGCGCGGCCCCGGCCTGGGGCGCGAAGGCGCGCTGGTCGCGGACCTCTTGAAGCTGCTGCTCAAGATCCGCGCGCGGGAGAGCAATGTCGCGCCGCGGCTGGTAGCGCGCTCCGAGGAGCTGGAGCTGCTCGCAGCGGGGCGGCGCGAGGGGCTCGCGATTCTCGAAGGCTGGCGGTTCGACGAGTTCGGGCGCGACGCGCTCGATCTGGTCGAGGGCCGGCTGGCCTTCGCGATCAAAGGGGGTAAACTGGCCATGACCCGAACCGAAACGGAGAGCGTCCCATGAGACTCGCCATCGCCGCCGCCGCGCTGATCGCCACCTCCGCCTGCGCCACCACGGATGGAGGTGACGGGACAGGGCTGGATTCCGCCTATTCGTGCAACGCCGACGCCGTTCAGGACCTGATCGGCCGCGAGCCGACCAGCGAGCTGGGCGCCGACGCGCTGATCCGGAGCAATTCGCGCGCGCTGCGCTGGATTCGCCCGGGCGACGCCGTGACGATGGATTTCCGCCAGGACCGGCTGAACATCAACATCGGCGCGAACGGCCGGATCGAGCGGATCAACTGCGGATAGTCAGCCGCCGATCCTGATCTTCGCGTCGAGCCCCAACTCGGCGGCGAGGGTCCGCAGGCGGCGCTCCACCGATTCGCCGATCAGCGCCGCGTCGGCGCGCCGGACCTCCAGCTTGAGCGTTCCGCCGTCGCGCACGAGCCGGCTGCGCTCCAGCCCGGCGGCGACGCCGCCGCTCAGGCGCTGGCCGAGGCGCATCGCCAGCCCCCACAGGCCGGCATGGGCCAGCTCCTCCGGCGTGCACAGCCCCGCGATTTCCGGATAGGGCAGATCGCGCCCGCCGCCGAAGGCGCGGAACAGCGCCAGCGCCAGCATCGCCCGGCCCGGCGCGTCGATCGCCACCCAATTGCCGTGCAGCGCCATGTCGATGCCCCGCTCGGCCCGGAAATCGGGATGGGCGGCCCAGGCGATATCGGACAGGAGGCAGGCGGCGAGCCGGAGGCGGGCCTGGCGGGGCGTGTCGTCGAAGGCCGGGGCGATCCAGGCGTCGAGCAGGTCGCCATGCTGGGCGAAGCGGCCGAGCCCCGCCCCCGCCTCGCGCGCCGCCTCGATCAGCGGATCGCGGGCGCGGGTCTCGCGCGTCAGCTCGTCGTAGAGCAGCCCTTCGCGGATGCCGAAGCTCGAGACGGCGAGCGCGGACGGCCGCAGCGCCTCGACCAGCGCGGCGAGCAGCCGGTTCGCGGCCGGCAGGCTCGACACGCGCGACTGGGAGACCGAAGTGAAGTCGCGCAGGCCGTCCTTGCCCAGCTTGCGCAATATCTCGGCGAGCTGGGCCGGGCGGCCGACGGGCATGGCATGCTGATGCGTGATCGGCAGCGGATGATCGATCAGCGCCAGATCGAGCTGCGCCAGCGCGCGCCAGCTTCCGCCGACCAGATAAAGGGGCCGCCCCTCCCCCGCGCCCGTGAACCCCGCCGAAGCGATGGCCTTGCCGACCTTCCTGGCGAAGGCGCCGTCGGCCGCCAGCGCATCCAGCCGCAGCACGCCCAGCGGCAGCGACACGGCGCGCTTCGCCTTGCGCTTCGCCACCTCGACCAGCTCCAGGCTGCCCCCGCCGAGATCGCCCACCAGCCCGTCCGCGTCGGGAATGGCGGAGATGACGCCGAGCCCCGCCATCCGCGCCTCTTCCTTGCCCGAGAGCACGCGCGGATCGAGACCGAGCGCGCGCACCTCGTCGAGGAAGGCATCCCCGTTCGAGGCCTCGCGCACCGCGGCGGTGGCGACGGTGTGGGCGCGGGCCACGCCCATCTGCGCGGTGAGCAGGCGGAAGCGATCGAGCGCGCGCAGCGCCCGCGCCATCGCCTCCTCGCCCAGCGCGCCGGTCGCGCCCATGTCGCGGCCGAGCCCCGCCATCACCTTCTCGTTGAAGATGACGGACGGGATGCGCGTCGCCCCGGAATAGACGACCAGGCGCACCGAATTGGAGCCGATGTCGATGATCGCGACCGGCGCGCGGGCGTGCATGAACCGGATGCCTATTGGTTGCCGCGCGGGAGACGCAGCTTCTGCGGATAGGCGCCGCGCCCGTGCCCGGCGGCACCGCGCCCCGACAGGGACGGATTGGTCATGAAATAATGATGCAGGTTGAACGGCTTGCCGTCCTCGCCCGGCACCAGTCGCTCATAGCTTCCGTCCGCCAGCAGGCGCCAGCTCTGCTCGGTGTCGATGATGTTGGCGACCATTACCTGATCGAGAATCTGGGCGTGGACGGTGTCGTTCCCGACCGGCAGCGCATATTCGACGCGCCGGTCGAAATTGCGCGGCATCCAGTCGGCGGAGGAGATGTAGACCTCCGCCTCGCGATTGGGCAGCTCGCCGCCATTGCCGAAGCACCAGATGCGGCTGTGCTCCAGGAAGCGGCCGACGATCGACTTCACCCGGATATTCTCGGACAGGCCCGGCACGCCGGGGCGCAGGCAGCAGATGCCGCGGATGACGAGATCGATCTCGACCCCCGCCGCGCTCGCCTCGTAGAGCCGGTCGATGATCGCGGGATCGACCAGCGAGTTCATCTTCGCCCAGATCGCCCCCGGCCGGCCGGCGCGGGCATTCTCGATCTCGCGGTCGATCAGGCCGAACAGGTTGTCCCGCAGCCCGCTCGGCGACAATGTCAGCATTTCCAGCCCGCGCGGCTCGATATAGCCGGTGATGTAGTTGAAGACGTGCGCGACATCGCGGCCGACGCGCGGATCGGCGGTGAAAAAGCTGAGGTCCGTGTAGATCTTGGCGGTGACGGGGTGGTAATTGCCGGTGCCGAGGTGGCAGTAGGTGCGGTAGCTCCCCTCCTCGCGCCGCACGACCATCGACATCTTGGCGTGCGTCTTCCACTCGATGAAGCCGTAAACGACCTGGACGCCGGCGCGCTCCAACGCGCTCGCCCACATCAAATTCTGCTCCTCGTCGAAGCGGGCCTTCAATTCGACCACGGCGGTGACCGACTTGCCCGCCTCGGCCGCCGCGATCAGCGCGTTGATGACGGCGGACTGCTTGCCGGCGCGGTAGAGCGTCTGCTTGATCGCCACCACATCTGGATCCTCCGCCGCCTGACGCAGGAAGGCGAGGACGACGTCGAAGCTCTCATAAGGATGGTGGACGACGATGTCCTTGGCGCGGATCGCCGCGAAGCAATCGCCGCCATATTCGCGGATCCGCTCCGGGAAGCGGGCGGAGAAGGCCGGGAATTTGAGATCGGCGCGGTCCTCGTCGACCAGCATGGCGAGATCGGCGATGCCGAGGAAGCCGGTCGATTCGAAGACGAGCGCCTCGCTGGCGTCGAGGCCGTCGCGGACCAAAGCGACGAGATCGTCCGGCATGTCCGCCTCCAGCTTCAGCCGGATCACGCGGCCGCGCCGGCGGCGCTTGATCGCCGAACGGAAGAAGCGGATCAGATCCTCCGCCTCCTCCTCGATCTCGATGTCGCTGTCGCGGATGATGCGGAAGGCGCCGCCGCCGAGCATCTCGTAGCCCGGGAAGAGCATCGCCGCCTGGCGCCGGATCAGCCGCTCGATCGCGATATAGCGGGCCGCCGCGCCGGGCAGACGGACGAAGCGCGGCAGCGTCGCCGGCACCATCAGCAATTCCTGGATCGGCGCCCCGTCCGACAGGCGCTTGAGGTCGAAGACGAGGCTGAAGCCCTTGTTGGGGATGAACGGGAAGGGATGGGCCGGATCGATCGCCTGCGGGGTGAGGACCGGGAAGATATGGTCGCGGAAATGATCGTCGAGCCAGGCGGCGTCCTCGCCCGTGATCTCGTCCTCGCCGAGCACGGCGAAGCAGGATTCGCGCAGCAGGCCGCGCAGATGCCGCCAGACCTCCTGCTGGCTGGCGGTCAGCGCGTTCGATTCGTCGGCGATGGCGGCGAGCTGCTGGGCGGGGGTGAGCCCATCGACGGACGGCTCCTCGACGCCGAGAAGATGCTGCGCCTTGAGGCCGGCGACGCGGACCATGAAGAATTCGTCGAGATTGTTGCCGGAGATGGAGAGGAAGCGCAGCCGCTCGAGCAAGGGATGCGCCTCGTTGCACGCCTCCTCCAGCACGCGCCGGTTGAAGGCGAGCCAGGACAGCTCGCGGTTGAAATAGCGCCGCGTGCCGTCAGCCGAATCGGGGGCCGGATCGGAATCGTTGGCGGGAGTCGCGGCGGGTTGCATCAGCGGCCTCTTGCGCGTCCGATCATCCCGGCCTCCTCCAATGCCCGCTTGGCCATTGGCACGGTCATGCGTCGATGATGCGACAGCATCGTCTGGTCGAGAAGATCGACGATCTTCAAGGCCGCCACATAGCTGCGTTCGACGCGCGGGACCAGATAGTCGGCGAGATCGGGCGGCGTGGCGATGCCCCGGTCATTGAGCAATTTGACGACAAGGTCGCCGAGCAGGGCGTCGTCCGGCGGCCCGAGCGCGACATGGGGCGTGGCGGCGAGGCGCGACCCGAGGTCGGGCAGCGCCACTTCCCAGGCGGGCGGCGGCGCGGCGGCGACGATCAGCAGCGGCTTGCGGCGCGCCTGGGCGTCGTTCCAGGCATGGAACAAGGCCTCCTCGTCATGGCGCTCCGCGTCGTCGAACAGCCGGCCGCCGGTCTTGCGCACGAAGATCCGGCCGAGCAGGCTGCGGCCCGACTTGCGCGGCCCGGTGACGAGCGTCGCCATGACCGGCCAGAGCGACCAGCGGGCGAGATGATCGAAGGCGGCGCGGTTGGCCTCGGAAAGCAGGAAATCCTCCTCCCGGTCCGCCACCGGCCAGTCGAGCGGCAGCGCGATCTGGTTCAGGCCCATGCGCCTAGCGCGAGATCCGGACGGTGTTGCCGCCCACCGCCTGCACCCGCCAGCCCTGCGCCGCCAGCGCCGCCTGGAAGCCCGCCGCGTCGCCCGCATAGGTGACGCGCATCACCGAGGTGCCGCCGAGCGCGAGGCTGGTGGTGATCGCCGAGGTGACGCCGCCGACCCGGCTCACGCCGATCTCGGCGCGCTGGACGGCGCCGGCGTCGGGCGTGTCGACCTGGACGTTGAAGGTGGTGGTGGGGCCGATCGGCGCGGCGGTGGCGACCGGCTCGTCGGGCAGGATCTCCTCGATCTCCCGCTGCACCGCCGGCGCGACGATGACCAGGCTCGGATCGGGGCGCAGCCTCCCCGCCTCCAGCGCCCGCGTGTAGATCGCGTCCATCCGCCGCACGCCCTCATCCAGCATGGCGCGCAATTGCTGGCTGTTGTCGGCGCGCAGCTGGAAGCGGTCCAGCACCTCGTTGTCCGGGCCGAACCGGGCGGTGAAGATGCCGAGCGCGGGGCCGCCCGGATAGAGGCGGCGCAGCTCCATCTCGGCGACCAGCACGTCGGCGGCGCCATATTGATCGAGGATCATCCGCCACCAGCCGCGCCCGCGCCGCCCGGTCTGGGCGAGATTGAGCAGCAGCGGATCGATGCCCGCCCCCGACGTGCGCACATAGTCGATCGGGCTGCCGGCGGTGCGGAACTCGGCCCAGGCGCGCTGCCAGTCGCTCTGGAACTCGAAGCTGTAGGCCGCCGCGCCGGTCTTCATCACCGGGATGACCAGGACGGCGGCAGACCGGCGGGCCGTCCCCTCCACGCCCAGCATCTGGCCGGTGCGGGCGCGATCGAACAGCACGCCGAGGCGCGCGATATAGCGGGTCGGCCCGATCTGCTCGGAATCGACGATGATGCCGGTGACGACGGAGTTGAGGACCGATTCGGACAGGTTCGGCGCCTGCGCGGCCGGGCGGCCGGTGGTGCGCGACCACAAAAGCCGCCAGCCCTCGCGCTGCGCGCGGCGCCAGCCCTCGACCCGCGCCGCCTCGCCGCTGGCGGCGCGCACATCCACCTCGACCCCCATCACCTCGAAATTGCTGGTCGAATCGATCGGCGGAATGCCGCGATCGGCCCCGTCGAGCTGGGCGTAGATCAGCCCTCCGCCGGCGACGAGGACGACGAGAGCGAGCGGGATCGCAAGGGCGAGGAGACGGCGGGAACGCTTCACGGGCGCCTTTTTGGCGAGTTGGGCGTGGAAATCCAAGCGTGTTGTGGCTAGGCCGCGCGGATGAGCGACGAGGACTCCTATACCTACGCCAAAGCGGGCGTCGATATCGCGGCGGGCAACGCGCTGGTGAAGGCGATCGCGCCGCTGGCCAAGGCGACGGCGCGGCCGGGCGCCGACGCCTCTCTGGGCGGCTTCGGCGGTTTCTTCGATCCGAAGGCGGCGGGCTATGCCGATCCGCTGCTGGTCGCGGCCAATGACGGCGTCGGCACCAAGCTCAAGCTCGCCATCGACTCCGGCCGGCACGAGGGCGTCGGCGTGGATCTGGTGGCGATGTGCGCCAACGATTTGATCGTGCAGGGCGCGGAGCCCTTGTTCTTCCTCGATTATTTCGCGACCGGCAAGCTGGAGCCGGGCGTCGCCGAGGCGGTGATCGCCTCGATCGCCGAGGGTTGCCGCCAGGCCGGCTGCGCGCTGATCGGCGGCGAGACGGCGGAGATGCCGGGCATGTACGCGCCGGGCGACTATGACCTGGCCGGCTTCTGCGTCGGCGCGGTCGAGCGCGGGGAGCAGCTGACCGGCGACAAGGTGAAGGCCGGCGACGCGATCCTCGGCCTCGCTTCGTCCGGCGTCCATTCCAACGGCTTCTCGCTGGTGCGCCGACTCGCCGCCGACAAGGGCTGGAAGCTCGATCGCCCCGCTCTGTTCGATCCGGACGTGCTGCTGATCGACGCGCTGCTCGCGCCGACGCGCATCTATGTGAAGTCGCTGCTACCGGCGATCCGGGCGGGCAGGATCGCCGCGCTGGCGCACATCACCGGCGGCGGGCTGCTGGAGAATATTCCGCGTGTGCTGCCCGAGGGGCTCCATGCCCGCATTGACGCCGGCGCCTGGACGCAGCCCCGGCTGATGGCCTTCCTCCAGGCGCAGGGCAATATCGAGCCGGAGGAGATGGCGCGCACCTTCAACTGCGGCATCGGCATGGCGCTGGTCGTCGCCGAGGACGATGTGAAGGACGTGACGGAAGCACTTGAAGCCGCTGGCGAAAAAGTCGCACGGATCGGCCGGGTCGAGGCCGGGCCGCGCGGCTGCACCGTCGCCGGGCCGGCAGGCGCCTGGAGCGCGCGGAGCGACTGGACCGCGACCCATCATGGCTGAGCGCGTCCGGGTCGGCGTGCTCATTTCCGGGCGCGGCTCGAACATGGTCGCGCTGTCCGAATACAAGCGCCGCGATCCCGGCCGCGCCTACGACATCGCGCTGGTCGCCTCGAACGTACCGGAGGCGCGCGGGCTGGTCGCGGCGAAACGGCTGGGCATCCCGACCTGGGCGCTGAGCCATCAGGGCATGGAGCGCGCGGTCTATGACGCCGAGGTGGACGCGGCGTTGCGCGCGCACGGCGTCGAGATGATCGCGCTGGCCGGCTATATGCGGCTGCTCTCGAGCGACTTCGTGGCGCACTGGCCGGACCGAATCCTCAACGTCCATCCGAGCCTGCTGCCGCTCTACAAGGGGCTGGACACGCATCGCCGCGCGATCCTGGCCGGCGACGAATATGCCGGCTGCTCGGTCCATGTCGTGACCGCCGATCTCGATTCGGGGCCGGTCGTCGCCCAGTCCAAGGTCCGCATCCGCGCCCGCGACGACGCGGACAGCCTCGCCGCGCGCGTGCTGGAGGCGGAGCATGCGCTCTACCCGGTGGCGCTGGACGATTATTGCCGCTGGTGGCGCGCGGAGGCGGACGATCCCGCCGCGCGGCCGGAGGAGCCCGCATGAGCGCCGATGCCGAAGCCTGCCTGCGCTGCGTCCGGGAGATCAGCCTGGCCCTCCCCCGCGCGATCGAGAAGATGTCTCACGGCCAGCCGGTCTTCTTCATCGACAAGGGCAAGAGCTTCGCCTGGTTCCTGGACGACCACCACGCCAACGACATCACCGCCGTCGCGGTGAAGACGAGCGGGTTCGAGGAGCAGGAGATGCTCGTCGAGTCCGATCCCGACCTTTATTACCGCCCCGCCTATCTGGCGCCGTCGGGCTGGATCGGCATCCGGCTGGACGGCGAAGCGGTCGACTGGGACCATGTCGCCGACCGGATCGCGATGAGTTGGGAGATGGTCGCGCCGAAGCGGCTGCTGGAGATGGGCGGACGTTGATTTCCTCCCCACGATTTCGTGGGGAGG
>CAZTPD010000043.1:0-14575 GCA_964614625.1 uncultured Sphingosinicella sp.
CGATCGCCGTCTTGCCGACGCCGGGCTCGCCGATCAGCACCGGATTGTTCTTGGTGCGGCGGGCGAGGATCTGGACGGTGCGGCGGATCTCCTCGTCGCGGCCGATCACGGGGTCGAGCTTGCCGTCGCGGGCGGCCTGGGTGAGATCGCGGGCGAACTTCTTGAGCGCGTCGTAGCGGTCCTCGGCGCCCGCCGTGTCGGCGGTGCGGCCCCCGCGCAGCTCCTCGATCGCGCTGTTCAGCGCCTCGGCCTTCACGCCCGCCGCGGCGAGCGCCTTGCCGGCGTCGGTGGTCGTCGCCAGCACCAGCGCGAGCAGCATCCGCTCGACCGTGACATAGGAATCGCCGGACTTCTGGGCGATCTGCTCGGCCTGGTCGAGCACGCGCAGCGTCTCGCCGTCCAGCGCCGGGGCAGCGTTCGCGCCGCTGCCCGACACCGCCGGAATCTTCGCCAGCGCCGCGTCGGTCTCGCGCCGCGCCGCCGCCGCGTCGCCGCCGGCGCGGGCGATCAGGCCGGCGGCCATGCCCTGCTCGTCCTCCAGCAGCGCCTTCAGCACATGGGCGGGCGCGATGCGCTGGTGATCGAGACGCATCGCGACGGTCTGGGCCGATTGCAGAAAGCCGCGCGCCCGGTCGGTGAATTTTTCGAGGTTCATGGTTGCTCTTCAGCCCCTGTCCTGATTTGCCGCGATGTAGTGTTGCTTTCGGGCAACACAAGAGATCGTCGGCGATTCCTCGCGCAGTGTCTTGTCATAGCCGGACACCGCGCTACTGTCCCCCGCACAGACCTAGGGGAGTCGCATGCGCAAGCTATTCACGTCACTGGCGGTCGCCGCCGGCATTTCCGTCGCCGGGCTTACCGCCTTTTCCGGGGCCGCCGCCATTGCCCAGCCCGCCGCCCAGGCGCCCGCCGCCGATCCGCAGGCGTTGCTGGACCGGGTCAACATTCCGCACGAGACCTTCACGCTCGACAACGGCCTGCGCGTCGTCGTCCATGAGGACCGCAAGGCGCCGATCGTCGCGGTCAGCGTCTGGTACAATGTCGGCTCCAAGGACGAGCCGCCGGGCCGCACCGGCTTCGCGCACCTGTTCGAGCATCTGATGTTCAACGGCTCCGAGAACGCGCCGGGCGAATATTTCGAATATACCCGCGCGATCGGCGCGACCGATTTGAACGGCACGACCTGGTTCGACCGCACCAATTATTTCCAGACCGTCCCGCGCCCGGCGCTGGAGCAGGCCTTGTTCCTGGAAAGCGACCGGATGGGCCATCTGCTCGGCGCCGTCACGCAGGAGAATCTGACCAACCAGATCGGCGTGGTGCAGAACGAGAAGCGCCAGGGCGACAACCAGCCGTTCGGCCTGGTCGACTATGCCCAGCTCGAGGCGCTGTTCCCGGAAGGCCATCCCTATCGCCACTCGACGATCGGCTCGATGGCGGATCTGTCCGCCGCGACGATGGAGACGGTGCAGCAGTGGTTCCGCGACAAATACGGGCCGAACAACGCGGTCCTCGTGCTCGCGGGCGACATCAACGCCGCCGAGGCGCGGCCGCTGGTCGAACGCTATTTCGGCGATATCGCGCGCGGGCCGGTGAACGAGCCGGCGCAGGCCGACGTGCCGACCCTGCCGGAGCGCGTCGATCTGACGATGCATGACCGGGTCGCCAACACCCGTCTCTACCGCAACTGGGTGGTTCCCAGCCTCACGGATCAGGAGCAGGTGCCGCTCCAGGTCGCCGCGCATGTGCTCGGCGGGCTGGCCAGCTCGCGGCTCGACAACATCCTGGTGCGCGGCGAGCAGACCGCGACGCGCGTCGCCGCTTATGTCCAGGCCTTCCAGCGGGTCAGCCTGTTCGAGGTCTTTGTCGATGTGCGGCCGGGGCAGGACGCCGATGCGGTGTCGCGGCGGCTCGACGAGATCATCGCCGATTTCGTGGCGAACGGGCCGACCGAGGACGAGGTCCGCCGCTCCGTGATGCGGACGCTTTCGGGCCGGGTCCAGGGACTGGAGCAGGTGGGCGGCTTCGGCGGCAAGGCCGTCGCGCTGGCCGAGGGCATGCTCTACGCGGACGATCCCGATTTCTATCGCACCCGGCTGGAGCAGCTCGCGAGCGTCACGCCGGACCAGGTCCGGGCCGCGGGCCAGCGCTGGCTCTCCCGCCCGGTTCTCGCCATCCGGGTCGATCCCGGCGAGCGCGAGGCCTATGAGGAGGCGCCGGGCGTCACCGGCGCGCGCGCCGGCGGCGAGGCCCAGCCGGCCGGCCATCCGCCCCGTTACTATACGCCGCCGCAGCCGGGCGACCGGCCGCTCGCGCCCTTGCCCTTCGCCCCGCGCGAAGCGCCGGGCGTGTCGGGCAGCGCCGAGCTCGATTTTCCGACGACGGAGCGCGCCCGGCTGTCGAACGGCATCCAGGTGATCTATGCGCGCCGTCAGACCGTTCCGGTCACGCGCGTCGCGGTCGAGTTCAACGCCGGCGCCGCGGCCGACCCGAGCGACCGGCTCGGCACCCAGGCGATGATGCTGAACCTGCTCACCGAGGGCACGACCAGCCTCAATTCGACCCAGCTCGCCGAGGCGCAGGAGCGGCTCGGCGCCACGATCGGCACGGGCCAGAGCCTGGACCGGACGAGCGTGTCGCTGACCGCCCTCAGCGCCAATCTCGGGCCGTCGCTCGATCTGCTGTCGGACGTGATCCGCAATCCGGCCTTCGCGCCGACCGAGGTGGAGCGCATCCGCCAGCAGCAGCTCGCCGGCATCGCGCAGGAGATGACCCAGCCGCAGGGGCTGGCGCTGCGCGCGCTGCCGGGACTGCTCTACGGCGCCGATCATCCCTACGGGAAGCCGGGCACCGGCACCGGCGATCCGGCCGTCGTCCAGGCGCTGACCCGCGACGAGCTGGTCGCCTTCCACCAGGCGTGGATCCGTCCCGACAATGCGACGATCTTCGCCGTCAGCGATCTGCCGCTCAACGAGCTCGTCGCGCAGCTCGAAGGCCGGCTCGGCAACTGGCGGGCGCCCGCGACACCGCGCGGGACCAAGACCTTCCCGGCGCACGCGCCGGCGGCGGGTCCGCGCATCGTGCTGATCGACCGGCCGCAATCGCCGCAGTCGTTCATCCTCGCCGGCCAGTTGCTGGCGGCGGAAGGGACGCAGGATCTGCTCAACCTCACCGCCGCCAACGAGGTGCTCGCCGGCAACTTCCTCGCGCGGATCAACATGGACCTGCGCGAGACGAAGGGCTGGTCCTATGGCGCCGGCGGCGGGCCGAACCTGCGCGAGCATCAGGTGCCGTTCATTCTCCAGGCGCCGGTCCAGGCCGACCGCACGGGGGATTCGATCCAGGCGATCCGCGAGCAGGTGAGCGGGTTCCTGGGCGAGAACGGGGTGACCGCCGCCGAATTGCAGCGCACGATCCTCGGCAACACCCGCCAGCTTCCCGGCCAGTTCGAGACCTCGCCGGCGGTGCTCGGCGCGCTCCGCTCCAACGCGCTCTACCAGCGCCCGGACAATTATTGGGAGACGATCGCGGGCCGCTATCAGGCGATGACGGCGGCCGAGCTCGACCAGACCGCGCGCCGCTATATCCATCCGGAAAACTTCGTGTGGGTCGTGGTGGGCGATGCGAGCCGGGTCCGTTCCCAGCTCGACCAGCTCGGCATTCCGGTCGAGGTGATCCAGGCGCCGGGCGCGCCGGCGCCGGCCGCGCAGTAGCAGCACGAAACGGCCGGGCGGAGGTTCAGTCCGCCCGGCCGGTCAAAATCTGATCCGGCAGCGTTGAAACACACTCCGTTCGCCCTGAGCTTGTCGAAGGGCTGTCCTTTCTTGCGGTAGAAAAGAAGGACAGGGCTTCGACAAGCTCAGCCCGAACGGGGAAAGGGATTCAGATCAGGAGAATCCGCTCAGCCGGGTGACATGCCCCATCTTGCGCCCGGGCCGGGCGTGGCGCTTGCCGTAAAGATGGAGGTGCGCGCCGGGCTCGGCGAGCAGGTTGCGCCACGCCTCGACATCCTCGCCGATCAGGTTGGTCATCTCGACGCGCGGCGCCACGAGGCCGGTCGTGCCGAGCGGCAGGCCGCAGACCGCGCGGACGTGGTTCTCGAACTGCGAGGTGACGGCGCCCTCGATCGTCCAGTGGCCGCTATTGTGGACGCGCGGCGCCATTTCGTTGAACACCGCCCGTTCGCCCACCGCGAAGAATTCCAGCGCCAGCACGCCGACATGATCGAGCGCGTCCGCCACCCGCCGCGCCAGCGCCTCCGCCTCGGCGATGGCGGGGCGGAGCGTCTCGGGCGCCGGGACGGCGGACCGGGCGAGGATGCCGTTCTCGTGGACATTGCGGGGCGCGTCCCACAGGACGATCTCGCCGTCCCCGCCCCGGCACAGCAGGATCGAGAATTCCGCGTCGAACGCGACGAAGCCCTCCAGCACGCCCGGCGCCCCCGCCACGGCCTCCCAGGCCGCGTCCGCCTCGCTCGCGTCCATGATCCGCGCCTGGCCCTTGCCGTCATAGCCCAGGCGCCGGGTCTTCAGGATCGCCGGCGCGCCGATTTCGGCCAGCGCCGCGTCCAGTCCGGCGCGGTCGTCGACGGCGGCGAAGGGGGCGGGGCGTCCGCCCAGACGGGTGACGAACTGCTTCTCGCTCAGCCGGTCCTGCGCGATCTCCAGCGACTCGCGCGGCGGCCGGAGCGCCACCCGCTCGGTGATCGTGCGCAGCGGCCCGGCGGCGATATTCTCGAACTCGTAGGTGACGACATCGACCTCGCCCGCGAAGCGCGCCAGCGCGGCCTCGTCGTCGAAGCTCCCGCGCGTCACCCGTGCCGCGACCTCGCCGGCGGGCGGCGTCTCGTCGGGGGCGTAGATGTGGCATTTGTAGCCCAGGGGCGCGGCGGCCAGCGCCAGCATCCGGCCGAGCTGGCCGCCGCCGACGATGCCGATGGTGGAGCCGGGCGGGACGATCATTCGGGGCTTTCGGCGACCCCGTCGGTCTGCGCTTGGCGCCAGGCGTCGAGACGCGCGGCCAGCGCATCGTCGGAGGTGGCGAGGATGGCGACGGCGAGCAGGCCGGCATTGGCCGCGCCCGCCTTGCCGATCGCCAGCGTCGCGACCGGCACGCCGGCCGGCATCTGGACGATGGAGAGCAGGCTGTCCAAACCCTTCAGCGCCTTGGACTGGACCGGCACGCCGAGCACCGGCAGCCGCGTCATCGCCGCCGCCATGCCGGGCAGATGCGCCGCGCCGCCGGCGCCGGCGATGATCGCCTTGAGGCCGCGATCCGCCGCGCCGGTCGCATAGTCATAGAGCCGCTGGGGCGTGCGATGGGCGGAGACGACCTTGGTCTCATAGGGCACGCCGAGCGCGTCCAGGATGCCGGCGGCCTCCTTCATCGTCTCCCAGTCGGAGCGGCTGCCCATGATGATCCCGATGAGAGGCGCTCCGGCGGTCATGTGTCTCGAACCTGTCTGGACGGCGAAGCGCACGCCTTAACCGGCGTGCCGCCCTTCGGCAATGCGCGGCCTTTCGCGCGTTGTTAACCACCGATGCGCTATACGGAGACGTTTGGTGGGGCTGCGGAGCAGGATGTGACGGCACAAGCGCGCTTCTCGACGGGAATGGACGCCGAATCCTGCGCGCCCGACGTGCGCGAGGCGCTGTCGCGGCTGGCGGACGAGAATGCGCTGCTGCGCGCCGCACTCGCCGAGACCCGCGCCCGGCTCGGCGATCTGGAGGAGGCGGTCGACACCGACCCGCTGACCGGGCTCGCCAATGACCGCGCCTTCCGCCGCGAGCTCGACCGCGTCGTCGGCCAGGCCCAGCGGCACCGCACCCCGGCGGCCCTGCTGACGATCGACGTCTGCGGCCTGCGGGCGATCAACGACAATCACGGCCGGATCGCCGGCGACGCCGCGCTCTGCCATGTCGCGCGGCTGCTGAAGGGCCTGATCCGCGTCACCGATATCGCCGCGCGGCTGGGCGGCGGCTTCGCGTTGGTGCTCGACCATCTCGACGCCGATTCGGCGATCGAGACTGGCGAGCGGATCGCCCGCTTCGTCGCTGGCCAGCCGCTCGACCTGGGCGGCACCCGGGTGGCGCTGAAGGCCACAGTCGGCGTCGCGGCCATCCTGCCCGGCGACGGCGCCGAGGAAGTCCTCGTCCGCGCCCAGCACAACATGGCGCGCGTCAAGCAGTTCTGATCCTCAGCGATCCTTGAGGTAGTAACGCTCGATCTCGGCGAGATCGTCGTCCAGTTCGTAGACGATCGGCTGGCCGGTCGGGATTTCCAGCCCGGTGATCTCGTCGTCCGGGATGTTCGACAGATGCTTGACCAAAGCGCGCAGCGAATTGCCGTGGGCGGAGATCAGCACCCGCTCGCCGGACCTGAGCGCCGGCGCGATCCGCTCCTCCCAATAAGGCAGGACGCGCGCGATCGTGTCCTTCAGGCTCTCGGTCGCCGGGATGGCGATGCCGGCATAGCGCCGGTCGTTGGTGAGGTCGAAATCGCCGGCCGGCTCCTGCGCCGGCGGCGGGATATCGAACGAGCGGCGCCAGATATGGACCTGCGCGTCGCCATGCCGGGCCGCCGTCTCCGCCTTGTCGAGACCGGTCAGGCCGCCATAATGGCGCTCGTTCAGCCGCCAGTGCTTCTCGACCGGCAGCCAGAGCCGTCCCATCGCCTCCAGCGCGATGTTCAGCGTCTTGATCGCGCGGGTCTGGAGCGAGGTGAAGGTGAGGTCGAAGTCGAGACCCTTCGCGGCGAGCAGCTCGCCGGCGGCTTTCGCCTCGGCGACACCCTGATCGGTCAGGTCCACGTCCCACCAGCCGGTGAAGCGGTTCTCCAGGTTCCAGGCCGACTGGCCGTGGCGGATCAGGACGAGGCGGGGCATCAGGCGCGATACTCCGCGACATCGTCGATCACGGCATTGAGCGCGTCGAGGCAGGCGCGGGCCAGCAGGCGGCAGCGTTCGGGCGACCAGCCATAGGCCGGGTCGGGCAGCGCGTCATAATCCTTGAACGGCATCTCCAGCGTCATCGAGACCGCGCCGAACCGCTCGGCGAGCTGGGTGGTGGACATGGAGAGGTTGGCCTGGCCGGGCGGCGAGACGTCATAGCCCCGCGCGGTCTGGAAATCGGGCGAGATGCGCTCCAGCGCCGCGCCGAAGGCGTCGTAAAGCGCCTGCTGCCCGGGCTTGTGCGACGGAATGCCTTCGAAGCCGGCGAGGAAATTGGCCTCGATCGCCTCGTCGCCATGGACGTCCATCGCAAAATCGACGCCGGTCTTCTTCATCTCCTCGAGGACGTAATGGACCTCCGGGCTCTTCTCCAGGCTCGGCGCGTGCCATTCGCGGTTGAGGTTGACGCCGGCGGCGTTGGTCCTGAGGTGCCCGCGCCGCGACCCGTCCGGGTTCATGTTCGGCACGATGTGGAAGGTCGCCTTCTCGCGTAGCCGCCGGGTGACGGGATCGCTCTCGTCGAGCAGCCGCTCGATCGCGCCCTCCATCCACCATTCGGCCATCGTCTCGCCGGGATGCTGGCGGGCGTAGAGCCAGACCTGCAACGGGCCGCCGGCCAGTTCGAGATAGTCGAGCTCCTGGCCATCGAGCGTCTGGCCGAGCGAGCGATAGGCGAGGCCCGGATAGCCGACCACCGAAGCGATCAGCTCGTGATGGCGCTCCATCGTGTAGGGCGCGAAATAAGCGAACCAGACGCTGTCCGAGGGCGGCGTCGCGGTGATGGTGAGCACGCCCTTCTCGTAGCCGGTCTCGACCCGCCGCCACTCCTCGCGGTCCTCGGACATGCAGGCGCGATAATTGTCCCAGCCGTGCGGATAGGCGGCGCCCGCGCAGTTCAGCAGGTTCAGCGTCAGCGGTCGCCCGCCGGCGCCCGTCACCCGGAAATAGAACCACTGGTAGAAATCGGACTTGTGGTCCTGGACGATCTCCAGGTCCACGCGGTCGCCATCGATGGAAACCAGACGGATATTGCCGCCGTCGAAGGCGCTCGAAACGGAAAGAGTCATCGTATCCTTGATGGAAATTAAGGGGGCTATCGCACCCTGATAGTGCGCCCGGACTCTCCGGGGAAGCCCTCAAACAGGGCGGCGGCGAGCCGGTCCGTCGCCGCGCGCGGATCGGCGAGCGGGGCACTCTCGCGCGCTTCGAGCTGGGCGCGGCCCTCCCAGATCGCGGTCGCGTCGGAGCGGCGCTGGATGCGGACGGCAAGCTCGGTGACGACGATCGGGCCGGCGCCGCCGATCGGGATGGTGGTGCCCAGCCCGAGCCCGACGCCGCTGCGATAGCCGCCGGTGCCGCCGCCGACACCGATGCTGAGCCCGGACCGCTGGCGCGCCGCGCGGCGGCCCTGCTCGATCCGCACCACCGCGACATGCTCCGAATTGGGATTGCGCACCGTCACCGTCCAGCCGAGCCGGGTCAGCTCGCGGGCGACGGGCAAGGCCTGCTCCGCGAACGCGATGCTGTTGGCGTCCTCCATGTCCGCCGCCTCGATCGCGACCTCGCCGCGCGCGATCGGCTGGTTGAGGTGGAAGCGCGTGACGGCGACGCCGGGCTCGACCCCGCCGCCCGCGTCGGTGGCGCAGCCGGCGACGGCGGCCGCCGCGGCGACGAGAAGGCCCATGCCTGCGATCGATCTTTTCATCATCCACTCCCTGCCGGCGAATGGCACTATACAGAATAGGTAATGATTCTTAGCGGCAATAATTGGACGGGGCGGGACGTGAAAGGGCGAAGCGCATGACGGTGCTGGTGACGGGGGGCGCTGGCTATATCGGCAGCCACGCGGTGCTGGCGCTGCGCGACGCGGGGCGGCGGGTGGTCGTGATCGACAATCTGTCGACCGGCTTCGCCTGGGCGGTGCCGGAGGACGTGCCCCTCGTCGAGGGCGACATCGCCGATCAGGCGCTGGTCGCGCGCGTCATCGCCGAGCATGGCGTCGCGGCGATCATGCACTTCGCCGGCTCCGTCGTCGTGCCGGAATCGGTGGCCGACCCGCTCGGCTATTATCTCAACAACACGGTGAAGAGCCGCGCGCTGATCGAGAGCGCGGTGCGAGGCGGGGTGAAGCATTTCATCTTCTCGTCGACCGCGGCGACCTACGGCATTCCGGCGACGGTGCCGGTCCGGGAGGACATGCCGACCCAGCCGATCAATCCCTATGGCTGGTCCAAGCTGATGACCGAGCGGATGCTGGCCGACGCGGCGTTCGCCCATCCGATGAATTATTGCGCGCTGCGCTATTTCAACGTGGCGGGCGCCGATCCGCGCGGGCGCGCCGGCCAGTCCACCGCCGGAGCCACCCATCTCATCAAGGTCGCGGTGGAGGCCGCGATCGGCAAGCGCGGCCATGTCGACGTGTTCGGCGTCGATTACGACACGCCGGACGGCACCGGCGTGCGCGACTATATCCATGTCAGCGATCTCGCCGCCGCCCATGTCGCGGCGCTCGACGCGCTGATCGCCGATCCCGGGGCGAGCCATGTGATGAACTGCGGCTACGGCCGGGGCTTTTCGGTGCTCGAAGTGCTCGACAGCGTCGACCGGGTGACGAACCTCGCGATCGAACGGCGCATGGGGCCGCGCCGGGCGGGCGATCCGCCGGCGCTGATCGCCGACAATGCGCGCATCCTCGCCACCCTGCCCTGGCGTCCGGCCCGCGACGATCTCGACACCATCGTCGCCGACGCGCTCGCCTGGGAGCGCAAGCTCGCCGAGCGCGGCTGAGCCGGCGGGAACGATCTGCCAATTCCATTGTATCCCGGAGAAGGGAATTGCGCCCCGCGATCGGCGCGCGGGAGGATCGTGCAAATGTGCGTCACGCCATCGTCCCGCATTGCGGCGATGGCGGCGCGATGGTCTTTTCGGGCTTCACGATTCGACATCAGGGGATTCACGCGATGCGATTCATTTCCACGGCATTCCTGGCGGCCGGCCTGGTCGCGCTCAGCGGTTGCGGGGGCGCCGCCGAGCAGGATGTCGTCGCCAATGACGGCGGCGACGAGCTCTACAATCTCGCGCCCGCCGATCTCGAGAGCGAGACCACACTCAACGAGCTCGACACGAACCTCGTGCTCGACAATGGGACGGCCGAAGAGACCGCGACCGAAAATGCGGTGGAGAACAGCCAGTAAGGCGCGCCGACCTTCTTCTTCAATGCACCGCTGAGGTCTCCCTGGGTTGAAGCGGTCGACTGACCCCCGGCTTGGCCGCCGGGGGTCTTTTCGTTGGCGCGGCGGCCCGCTCTAGCGGTCGATGTGGCGGGCGAGCGGATAGGCGGTGTTGCTCTTCACGCGCTCCATGGCGAAGCGCGAGGTGACGTTCTTCAGCGGCACCTCGGCGATCAGCCGGCGGTAGAATTCGTCGAACTCGGCCATCGATCCGACCACGACGCGCAGCAGGTAATCGACGTCGCCGGCCATCCGGTACACGTCCATCACCTCCGGCATGGCCGCGACGGTCTGGGCGAATCCGTCCAGCCAGTCCGGCGAATGGTCCGCGGCCTCGATCTCGACGAACACCGAGATGCCGAGGCCGACGGCGATCGGATCGACGATCGCGACGCGCCGCTGGATCACGCCCTGCGCCTCCAGCTTCTGGATGCGCCGCCAGCAGGGCGTCTGGGACAGGTTGACCCGGCTCGCCACTTCGGCGACGGGGAGCGAGGCGTCTTCCTGAAGGATGGCGAGAATCCGATAGTCGGTGCGGTCCATAAGCGCGTCACTCCATTGGAAATATCTTTCAATCCGATATTCATAAATCGGCATGAAGGGAAGAATATTCTACAGAGGCGCCGAAAGATGCGCCCCCGCCGCGCGGCTTGACTTGCCCGCCCGCCCCGACTAGGTGGACGCCTCGTTTTTCCGCTCAACAAAATCGCTAGAAACAGGCAGGCGTTCCCAGCCATGAAGATCCGCAACTCTCTGAAGTCCTTGAAGTCGCGCCACCGCGACTGCCGCGTGATCCGTCGCCGGGGCCGCACCTACGTCATCAACAAGACGAACCGCCGCTTCAAGGCGCGCCAGGGCTGACGGCCCGAGAGGCGTTGCCGCGCGGCGCGTAGCGACACGGCGATCCGGCGGCTTCCACGCCGCGCCGGATCGCTTCGCGCGCACCTTCATTTCGCCATTCCAGCGAAAGCTGGAATCCCCCTTCTTCGACGCGGAGTCGGAAGGCAGAGGGATTCCAGCTTTCGCTGGAATGACGGTTGGTTATCGGGCGTGCCGGTCCAGTTCGTCGCCGATCAGGCGGGCGACGTGGACCACGTTGGTCGATCCCGGCACGCCGAAGGGCACGCCGGCGGTGACGATGATCCGGTCGCTGCCGCCGCCCAGCCCGTGGCGCAGCGCCATGCGCTTCGACTTGCCGACCATCTCCTCGAAGCTGTGCACGTCGCGGGTGCGCACCGCATGGGCGCCCCAGAGCAGGCCGATCCGCCGCGCCGTCCTGAGCGAGGGCGTCAGCACCAGCAGCGGCACCATGGGCCGCTCGCGCGCCACCCGCCGCGCGGTCGAGCCCGAGCTGGTGAAGCAGACGATCGCCGAGGCGCCGACGGTGCGCACCATGTCCGCCGCCGCGCGGGCAATCGCGTCGTTGGTGGTCGCGTCGGGCAAAGTCTCGGTGAAATGGACGCGGGCATTGTGGGTCGGATCGGCCTCGGCGCTGGTCGCGATCCGGTCCATCATCGCCACCGCCTCCAGCGGATACCGGCCCGAGGCGCTTTCCGCCGAGAGCATGATCGCGTCCGCCCCGTCATAGACGGCGGTGGCGACGTCGGAGACCTCGGCCCGGGTCGGCGAGGGCGAGACGATCATCGATTCGAGCATCTGGGTTGCGACCACGACCGGCCGGCCCAGCCGCCGCGCCGCCTCGACGATGCGTTTCTGGAGTGGCGGCACCTCCTCGGGCGGCAGCTCGACGCCGAGATCGCCGCGCGCGACCATCACCGCGTCGGCCAGCTCCAGGATGCCGTCCAGCCGGTCGATCGCCGCCGGCTTCTCGATCTTGGCGAGCAAAGCCGCCTTGCCGCCGATCAGCCGCCGCGCCTCGGCCACGTCCTCGGGCCGCTGCACGAAGGAGAGCGCGATCCAGTCCACCCCCTGCTCCAGCGCGAAGGCGAGATCGGCGCGGTCCTTGTCGGTCAGCGCGGCGAGCGGCAGCACCGCGTCGGGGACGTTCAGCCCCTTGTTGTTGGAGATGACGCCGCCGACCTCGACCTCGCAGACGATCCTGTCGGCGTCGCAGGCGATGACGCGGAAGACCAGCCGGCCGTCGTCGACCAGCAGCCGCGCGCCCGGTTCGACGCCGAGGAAGATCTCCGGATGCGGCAGCGCGACGCGCGCCGCATCGCCCAATGCCTTCTTCCGGTCGAAGGTGAAGGCCTGGCCGGGGACCAGCTCGGCGCGGCCGTCCCGGAAGCGGCCGACGCGCAGCTTCGGCCCTTGCAGGTCGGCGAGGATGGTGGTCGGCCGCCCGATCGCGCCTTCGAGCGCGCGCACCGCCGCGATGCGGCGCGCATGGTCCTCGTGGTCGCCGTGGCTCATGTTGATGCGGAAGGCGTCGGCGCCGGCCTCGGCGAGCCGCTGGATCGTCTCCGCATCGTCGCTCGCGGGGCCGAGCGTCGCGAGGATGCGGACCTTGCGGCTGCGCGGGACGAGGCGGGGGGCTGACATCGGTGGCATGTCTAGCCTGTCCCGATGACAGTTCAAGGCGCTTGAGCGCGTCGCCGCCACGCCTTACAGGCTCCCCCTCAACCGGAATCGATGGAGCGTGAATTGGCGGAAGGCAGCATTGCGGCGGACGAACTGAGGCTGCTGATCGAGCGGATCGAGCGGCTCGAGGAAGAGAAGAAGGCGATCGCCGACGACGTGAAGGACGTCTATGGCGAAGCCAAGGCGCGCGGCTACGACACCAAGATCATGCGCCAGATCGTCCGCCTGCGGAAGATGGAGACGCACGACCGTCAGGAAATGGAAGCGATCCTGGACACCTACAAGGCGGCCCTGGGCCTCGCCTGATCGCGGCGCCAACCCCGAGACAAAGGAAACACATGGCCGGCCATTCCAAGTTCAAGAACATCATGCACCGCAAGGGCGCGCAGGACAAAAAGCGTTCGGGCATGTTCTCCAAGCTGTCGCGCGAGATCACCGTGGCGGCGAAGATGGGGCTGCCCGATCCCGACATGAACCCGCGCCTGCGCGCCGCCGTCAACGCGGCCAAGGCGCAGTCCATGCCCAAGGACAATATCCAGCGCGCGATCGACAAGGCGTCGAAGGGCGACGCGGAGAATTACGAGGAAGTCCGCTATGAAGGCTTCGGCCCGGGCGGCGTCTCCCTCGTCGTCGAGGCGCTGACCGACAACCGCAACCGCACCGCGACCAACGTGCGCACCGCCTTCTCCAAGAATGGCGGCAATCTGGGCGCGAGCGGATCGGTAACGCACGGCTTCGCCCGCGTCGGCCTGATCGAATATGGCGGCGCGGCCGGCGATGCCGACAAGCTGTTCGAGGCGGCGATCGAGGCCGGTGCCGACGATGTCGAATCGGGCGAGGACGGCCACGAGATCTGGACCGGCGTGGACGACCTCCACGAGGTCGCCCGCGCGCTGGAGACGGCATTGGGCGAGCCGGAGAGCGTCAAGCTCGCCTGGCGGGCGCAGACTCCGGTCGAGGTCGGCGAGGCGGATGCGGCGCTGCTGCTCAAGCTGGTCGACACGCTCGAGGACGATGACGACGTCCAGACCGTCTGGGGCAATTACGAGGTGCCGGATTCCGTTCTGGAAAAGCTGGGATAAGGTGCGCGCAGAGACGCAGAGGCGCGGAGAGGCCGGAGCGCGAGGGCGCGGCAGCGCCTTTCCGGCTCTGTTTTGGAAAAAGGCGCCGCGCGCCGAAGACAAGCGGCGGAACCTCGGACTCTCCGCGTCTCCGCGTCTCTGCGCGAACCCGTTTTTCTTATGATCATCATCGGCCTCGACCCCGGTCTGGCCTGCACCGGCTGGGGCGTGATCGCGGCCGAGGGGAACCGGTTGTCGCATATCGCCAACGGGCAGGTGCGGACCGACGCGAAGGCGCCGCTGGCCGAGCGGCTGGTGAAGCTGGAGGCGGCGCTGGGCGAGGTGATCGACGCGCACCGGCCCGGCGAAGCGGCGGCCGAGGAGATCTTCCTCAACGAGAATCCGCAATCGACGCTGAAGCTGGGGCAGGCGCGCGGCGTCGTGCTGTTCGCCGCCGCTCGGCGCGGGCTGCCGGTCGCCGAATATGCGGCGCGGCTGGTCAAGAAGGCGGTGGTCGGCACCGGCGGCGCGGAGAAGGCGCAGGTCCACGCGATGGTCCAGCGGCTGCTGCCCACGGCCAGGATCGCCGGCGCCGACGCGGCCGACGCGCTGGCGGTGGCGATCACCCATGCGCACCATCTGGCGAGCGCGCGGCGATTGGGGTGAATCCAGATTCGCTCGTCCCGAGCCCTTCGACGCCGCCTGCGGCGTCGCTCAGGATAAACTTCGGCCCAAAGGCCGAAGTCGAGGGGCGCTGGCACGGACTCATCACATACGCCCCTCGACTTCGCTCG
>CAZTPD010000044.1:0-14561 GCA_964614625.1 uncultured Sphingosinicella sp.
CGTTGCAGAGCGCCGAGATCCGGATCGTCGAGCTGGGCCGCACGGCGCAGGCCGGGTCCGACGGCCATTTCCGCTTCACCGACGTGCCCGCCGGCACCTACACCTTGCGCTTCACCTATACCGGCGCCGAGGAGGAGACCCGGTCGGTCACGGTGGAGGACAATGGCCTCGTGCGGGCGGACGTCACCCTGTCCGCGCCGGAGGGCGGGGCCATCCTCGTCATCGGCCAGCGCGCGAACCTCGCCAGCTCGATCTCCCGCCAGCGCGCGTCGGACACGGTCGACACCGTGCTGACCCGCGACGCGATCGGCCAGTTCCCGGACCAGAATGTCGCCGAGGCGCTGCGCCGTGCGCCCGGCATCAACGTGCTGAACGATCAGGGCGAGGGCCGCTTCGTCTCGGTGCGCGGCCTCGATCCCAATCTCAATTCGACCTCGATCAACGGCAATCGCGTGCTCGCCACCGGCGGCGACGAGCGCGCCGCCGCGCTCGACGTCATCCCCTCCGAGCTCGTCGAATCGATCGAGATCCGCAAGTCGCTGACGCCGGACATGGAAGGCGACACGCTGGGCGGCTCGATCGAGATCAACACGACCAGCGCCTTCGATCTGCGCCGCGGCTTCGTCTCGCTGACGGCGGAAGGCTCGTACAACGACCTGCGCGACACGCTGAGCCCGCGCTTCGGCGTCGATTTCGCCACGCGGCTGGGCGACAATTTCGGCATCGCCGGCGGCTTCAGCTACAGCCGCCGCCGCTTCGCCAGCGACAATGTCGAGGTGGCCGACTGGGACATCTCCGACGACGGCATCACCTTCGCCGAGGAGATCGACTATCGCGACTATGACGTGACGCGCGAGCGGATCGGCGCCAGCCTGTCGCTCGAGGCGCGGGTCGGCCCGTCAACCGAGCTCTATCTGCGCGGGCTCTACAGTCGCTTCGACGATCAGGAATTCCGCCGCCGTCTCGTCCTCATCTTCAACGAACCGCCGGCGTCGGGCACCGACACCACCGCCAGCTTCGATTCCGCCGACGGCCGGATCGAGGTCCGCCGCGACATCAAGGACCGGGGCGAGACCCAGACGATCCGGACATTGTCGTTCGGCGGCCGGACCGAGACCGGTCCGTGGCGCTTCAGCTATGACGCGTCCTATTCGCAGGCGCGCCAGTTCGAGGACGGCTCCGTCGATCCGGCCCGCTTCCGCCGCCGGTTCGACGGCGACGGCCTGCTGGGCGTCACGATGGACTATTCGGACATCCGCGTCCCGTCCTACTCGATCGATTTCGGCGAAGCGGCCTTCCGCGATCCGACCGGCTACAACCTGACGCTGCTGGAGCGGACCACCGACGAGAATGCGCGCGACCGCGAATTCGGGCTCCGCTTCGATGCGACGCGCAGCTTCGCGCTCGCCAACGGCACGTTCGAGGTGCAGGCCGGCACCCGCGCCCGCTTCCGCCGCAAGAGCCTCGATTTCACGATCGACCTGTTCGACGGCTATGACGGCGATCTGTCGCTCGCCGACGTGGTCGGGCCGCAGACTTACGGCCTGGCGCTGATCGATCCGGTGCCCGGCACGCGCCAGTGGCGCGATTTCCTCTCCCGCGTCGGCTATGGCGATTTCGAGTTCAACGCCTTCGAAAGCGAGTTCGTCTCGGCCGCCGAGGATTATCGCGCGGACGAGGACATCCTCGCCGGCTATATTTTGGGCCGGCTCGACACCGGCCCGCTGCGCGCCATCGCCGGCGTCCGGGTCGAGCGCACCAGCAACACGTTCTTCGCCAACCGGCTGGAGATCAACGAGGACGACGAGACGCTGGCGATCACGCCGGTGACGTTCGACCGCGGATATACCCACTGGCTACCGAGCTTGAACCTGCGCTTCGAGGCGGCGCGCAACGTCATCCTGCGCGGCGCCGCCTATCGCAGCATCGTGCGGCCCAAGCTGGCCGATGTCGCGCCGCGCTTCATCGTCGAGGAGAATGAGGACGGCGAGCGTTCCGGCGAGTTCGGCAATCCGGATCTCAGCCCCTATACGGCGTGGAACTTCGACGCGACGGTCGAATATTATTTCGCCCGCAACGCCGTGGTCCAGGGCGGCTTCTTCCACAAGCGGATCGGCAATTTCATCGTCGAGGGCGAGTTCGAAGACCTCACCTTCAACGGCATCGCCGTCGACGAGGCGGTGATCCCGATCAACGGCGAGACGGCGACCGTCACCGGCTTCGAATTCGCCTATCAGCAGGCGCTGACCTTCCTGCCGCGCCCGCTCGACGGCCTGCTCGTCAACTTCAACTACACCTACACCGACGCCAGCGGCCGCCTCGCCGACGGCGATCTCACCACCGGCCGCCGCATCCCGCTGCCTTCCGCCTCGCGCCACACGTTCAACGCGGTGCTCGGCTACGAGCGCGGGCCGATCAGCCTGCGCCTCGCCGGGGCCTATCGCTCGGGCTATCTCGACGAGATCGCCGGCGATCCGCTGGAGGACCGCTATGTGCGCGATCACTTCCAGTTCGACATCACCGCGCGCTACCGGATCACGCCGCAAATCCAGCTTTATGCCGAGCTCGTGAACGCGCTCGACGAGCCCTATCTCGCCTATCAGCGCGGGCCGGACCGCGACCGGCTGCTCCAGTATGAGGAGTATAGCTGGACGGGCAAGTTCGGCGTCCGGGTGAACTTCTGATGCGCGAATGCCTGCTGGCGGCGGCGCTCGCGCTTGTCGTCCCCGGGGCCGCGGCGGCGCAGGAGTCCGCGCCGCCGCCCGTCCATTCGCCCGGCCGGCCCTATGCCGCGACCGGCCTGCCCGACCGGATCGTGCTGACGCCGGGGGCGACGCCCGCCACCGCGATGGCCGTCGCCTTCCGCACCGACGCGCGGCAGGCGGAGGCGCTGGCGCAGATCGCACTCGCGCCGGACGGCCCGACGCCGGAACATGGCGCGCGCGAGGTGCGCGGCGAGTCCTTCGACATCGCGACCGAGAATGGCGCGGCGCGCTACCATCAGGTGCGCTTCGACGGCCTTTCGCCCGACACCGCCTATGTCTATCGCGCGCGCGGCGCGGAGGGCTGGAGCGAATGGCTGCAATTCCGCACCGCCGCCGCCGAGGCGCGTCCCTTCACCTTCCTCTATTTCGGCGATACGCAGAACAGCATCCTCTCCATCGCCAGCCGGACGATCCGCCAGGCGTTCCGCGCGACCGCGTCGCCCGCGCTCGTCCTCCATGCCGGCGATCTCGTCGCCCAGCGCGAGGAGATGGTGCATGACGACGAATGGGGCGAGTGGAGCGAGGCGGGCGGCTACAATTACGCGACCGTCCCGCAGCTCCCCGCGCCGGGGAACCACGAATATGTCGATCATATCCTGCCCGACGGCACCGAAAGCCGCCGGCTCGGCCCGCACTGGCCGTTGAGCTTCGCGCTGCCGGCCAACGGCGCGCCCGGCGCGGAGCGCACGACCTATTTCGTCGATCATCAGGGCGTGCGCTTCATCGTCCTGGACGGCACGGCGGCGATCGATCTCGGCAAGCTGGAAAGCCAGACCCGCTGGCTCGACGCGACTCTGGCCGCCAGCCCGGCGCGCTGGAACATCGTCCTCTTTCACCAGCCGATCTTCACTTGCGCCCGGCCCGACGATACCGGGCAGCTCAATCCGGTCTGGCGCCGCATCTTCGAAGCGCGGCGCGTCGATCTGGTCCTGCAAGGTCACGACCATTGCTATTCGCGGCTGACGGCGGAAGCCGGTCGCGAGGCGTCGGCGCAGGCCCGCGCCGCCGGCGGAGCGCAGGGGCCGGTCTATATCGTCTCCGTCACCGGCGCGAAGATGTATGCGCTGAACGACCGCGCCGAGCGCCAGCCCGATCGGGCGGCGGAAATGACGCAGCTTTACCAGCGCATCGACGTGGACGGCGATCGCCTCGCCTATCGGGCGTTCACGGCGACCGGACGCGCCTATGACGGGTTCGATCTGGTCCGGGGTGCCGACGGCGCGAACCGGCTGACGGAAACGGGCGGCCCGTTCGTCGATGCGCGCCGTTGCCGTGACGGCGTCGGGCCGGATGGTGGCCCGTGCACCGCGGAACCGAAATAAGGAAACGCATATGCGACCGACCTTTCGAGCCTTCGTCCCCGGCATCGCGCTGCTCTGCGCCGCCTGCGCGACCACCGAGGTCGAGATTCCGCAGGGCGCCGCCGCGCGCGGCGATCCGGCGCGGCCGGTGCCGGCCGCCGTCGAGACGATCGTCACTACCGACCCGCGCGTCGATGCGGACGATCCCGCGCTCTGGGCCGATCCGCGCGATCCCACGCGCGCGGTGCTGTTCGGCACCGACAAGTCGGACGGGCTCTACGTCCATGACATGGACGGGCGGGTGCGTCAGTTCCTGCCCGACGGGCCGCTCAACAATGTCGATCTGCGCGCCGGTTTCGTCGTGGACGGGCGCGACTATGTGCTGGTCGCGGCGACCGAGCGGCGGCGCTTCGGCATCATGACCTATCTGTTCGATCCCGACACGTTCGAGACCCGGCCCTGGGGCTTCATCCCGACCGACATGGGCGAGCCCTACGGCTTCTGCATGGCGCGGATCGGCGATGAGTTCCTGCTGATCCCGAACAACAAGGAGGGCGAGATCCGCGTCTATCGCGTGACGGCGGGCGCCGACGGCCCCGAGGCGGCGCTGGCGCGGACTTTCCGCGTCGGCAGCCAGCCCGAGGGCTGCGTCGTCGATGACGAGACGCGGCAGCTCTATGTCGGCGAGGAGGATGTCGCGATCTGGCGCTTCGACCTCGCCGCCGCGTCCGATGCCCCGGTCGAGGTCGCGCGGATCGACGGCGCGCGCCTCACCGCCGATGTCGAGGGGCTGGCGATCCTGCGCGACGGCGATGCGCGCTATCTGATCGCCTCCAGCCAGGGCGACAGCACCTATCCGGTCTGGCGGATCACGGACACAGGCTACGCCTATGTCGGCCGCTTCGCGATCGAGGGCGGCGCGATCGACGCCGTCACCGGCACCGACGGCATCGACGCCTGGAGCGGGCCGATCGGTCCGTTCCCGGAAGGCGCGGTCGCGGTCCACGACGACGATGCCGGCGACGGCCGCCAGCAGAATTACAAGATCGTCGATTGGCGGGAGATAAGGCGCGCGCTCGGCCTCTGAGCGTCCTTAATCCGCCAGCTCCGCCATGAAGGGCGGGTCGGGGATGGCGGCGGAGGCGTCGTGGAGCAGGTCGCCCCAGCGCGCCGACAGGTCGTTGAAATAGGCGTCGTCGCTGCCGATCCGGCGGGTGAGCACCTTGGCGCCATAGGCGGCCGGCATCACCATCACGTCGAGCGGCCGCGCCACCGCGAGGTTGGAGCGGATCGAGGAATCGAAGGAGAGGAAGGCGATCTTCATCGCCTCGCCCATCTGCGTCGCGGGGGTGATCGTCCGGTCCAGGATCGGCCGGCCATATTTGGTCTCGCCGATCTGCATGAACGGCACGTCGGGCTTGCACTCGATGAAATTGCCCGCCGAATAGATGAGGTAGAGCGCCGGCGGCTGATCGCCGATCCGCCCGCCGAGCAGGATCGAGGCGGCGCCGCTCAGCTTGATCGAGGCGAGCGCCTTGCCGACCGTCTCGTTGGCGAGCTGGACCGCCTCGCCGACGAGCTGCGCGGCGCGGAACATGCTGGCCGGCTCGTTGATCGTGCGCAGCATCCCGGCGTCGTCGTCGCTCGGCAGCCCCTCGCGCAGCAGGCCGATCACGGTCTGGGTGGTCGAAAGATTGCCCGCCGAGGCGGCGTAGATGCAGCGGTCCGGCCCGTCCGCCAGGCAGTGCAGCTTGCGATAGGAGGAGATGTCGTCGATCCCCGCATTGGTGCGCGTGTCGGCGATCATGATCAGCCCGGCGTCGAGCAGCATGCCAAGACAATAGGTCATCCGTCTTCCAACATCCCCTTGCGGCCGTTCAGGCCTGTGCCTGGTTCCGGGCCTGTGCCTGGACGGGCGCGTCGCTGACGCGCACTTCTACGGCCATATCCTCCGCGCCGCCACCCGAACGTGCGCCCGCCACCGGCGCGGCGTCCCGGTAATCGAGCCCGCAGGCGACGCGGACATAGGCATCGTCGGTGCAGATGCCGTTGACGGGGTCGAAGGCGACCCAGCCGAGATCCTCGACCCAGCCTTCCGCCCAGGCATGGCCGGCCGGCTGGACATGGGCGCCGTCGCGGCGGAACAGGTGGCCGGAGACGTAGCGGGCGGGGATGCCGATCCGGCGCGCGGCGGCGATGAAGATGTGGGCGAAGTCCTGGCACACGCCATGCCCTTCGGCGCAGGCCTGCTCGGCGCTGGTGTCCACGGCGGTCGCCTCGGTGTCGAAGCGCAGGCTGTCGTAGAGGCGCCCGGCGAGGCGGTGGAGCCGGTCCAGCGCGCTGTCGCCGGCGGCGGCGATCCCGTCCGCCAGCGCCGCGACGGTCGGGCCGGCGGCGGTCAGCGGCGTCGGGCGCGCGAACACCTGCGGCGGCAGATCGTGGGCGAGGCCCTGGACGACGCCCGCCCGGTCCTCGGTCAGCACCCGCCCGGCGATGGTCAGGCGCAGCGCCTGCACCGGCCGGTCGACATAGAGCATGTGGGTGATGTTGCCGAAGCCGTCGCGCCCCTCGCGTAGCTTGACGTCGCAATCGGCGTCGATCCGCCAGTCGAGCACGGTCTGGCCGACGAAGCTGGCCGGCGTCACCCGCAGCAGCTGGATCACCCGGCGGACGGGCTCGGCGTAATTGTAGGCGGTGGTGTAACGGACGGTGAGCTGCATCAGGCGAACCGGAATTGCTGGGCGATGGCGTGGTCGAGCGCGGCATTCTCGCCGATATAGAGTTGCAGCCATTCGTGCATCCCCGTCCGCAGCACGCCGGCGATGTCGAGGTCGCGGATCCGTCCCAGCCGCTGGCGCGCCAGCCGGTCGGCCGGACCCTGGCGGCCGGAGCGCGCGGCGAGGTGGCCGAGCAGGTCCACGGTCTCGCCGGCCGACGCGACGAGCGAGCGCGGCATCTCGTCGCGGAAGATCAGGAAGTCGGCGACCAGCCAGGGCTGGAGCGCCTCGCGGTAGATGTGGCGGTAGGCGGTCTTGGCCGACACGATCTGGAGGATCGTCGTCCACTGGTCGCGGTCGAGCGCGCCGCCCACTTCCTGGCCGGGCGGGAGGAGGAGGTAATATTTGACGTCGAGCAGGCGCGCCGTGTTGTCGCCGCGCTCGATCGCCGCGCCGAGATGGAGGAACCACAGCCCCTCGCTGCGCAGCATCCGCGCCACCGCGCCCTCGAAGCCGCGGATCTCCGCCTTCAGCGCATCGACCAGGTTCAGCGTCGCCTGCATGCCGCCCGGGCTGGCGCGGTCGCGGATCAGCAGCCAGCCGCGGTTGATCGCCTCCCAGGCCTCGACGGTGAGCGCGGTGCGCGCGGCGCGGGCATTGTCGCGCGCGGCGGCGAGGCAGGAGCGGATCGAGCCGGGATTGTCCGTGCTGAGCGTCAGGTAGCGGCGCGCGCTCAGCGGGTTGAAGCTCTCGCCGGTCGCGGCGAAGGAATCATAGGCGCCGACCACCCGGAGCGCGCTCGACCAGGCCTGCTCGCCCTCGGCATGATCGCCCAGCGCGCTCAGCCGGATCGTCGCCTCGACCAGGCGGGTGATGAACTCGGCCCGCTCCATGTAGCGGCCGATCCAGTAGAGGCCGGCGGCGGTGCGCGCGAGCATCAGTCGCCTCCGTCCGCTTCGAGGACGAAGCTGTCCTTGGTGCCGCCGCCCTGGCTCGAATTGACCACCAGCGAGCCCTTGCGCAGCGCCACCCGGGTGAGGCCGCCCGGCACGATCGAGACGCCCTTCGCGCCGCTCAGCACGAACGGGCGGAAATCGACATGGCGCGGGGTCAGCCCCTTGTCGGTGAAGGTCGGCACGGTGGAGAGCGCGAGCGTCGGCTGGGCGATGTAGCGGTGCGGCTCGGCCGTGAGCGCGGCGCGGAAGGCCTCGATCTCGGCGGCGCTCGCGGTCGGGCCGACCAGCATCCCGTAGCCGCCCGATCCGTCCACCAGCTTCACCACCAGCTCGTCGAGATGCTCCAGCGTGTAGGCGAGCGCCTGCGGCTCGCGGCAGCGCCAGGTCTCGACATTGGGGAGCTTCGCCTCCTCGCCGGTATAATAACGCACGATCTCCGGCATGTAGGAATAGATCGCTTTGTCGTCGGCGATGCCGGTGCCCGGGGCGTTGGCGAGGGTGACGTTGCCGGCCAGATAGGCGGCCATCAGCCCCGGCACGCCCAGCACGGAATCGGGATTGAAGACGAGCGGGTCGAGGAAGGCGTCGTCGATCCGCCGGTAGATCACATCGACGCGCACCCGCCCGTCGATCGTGCGCATCCAGACCACGTCGTCGTCGACCTCCAGGTCGCCGCCCTCGACCAGCTCGATGCCCATATTGTCGGCCAGGAAGCTGTGCTCGTAGAAGGCCGAATTGTAGTGGCCGGGCGTCAGCAGCACGCAGGTCGGATCGCGCGCGCGGCCCGGCGCCACCGAATAGAGCGTCTCGCGCAGCAGCTCCGGATAGGAGTCCACGGGCGCGACTGGCAGCGCCTCGAACAGCTCCGGGCACAGCCGCAGCATCGCGTCCCGGTTCTCCAGCATGTAGGAGACGCCGGACGGGGTGCGGGCATTGTCCTCCAGCACGAAGAAATCGTCCGGCCCAGTGCGCACCATGTCGATGCCGCAGATATGGGCATAGACGCCGTGCGGCGGCCGCGCGCCTGCCACCGCCGCGCAATATTGCGGGTTGGCGAGGACGATGTCGGCCGGGATCGTGCCGTCGGCGATGATGTGTCTTGCGCCATAGACGTCGTCGATGAAGGCGTTGATCGCCTTGACGCGCTGCTCCAGCCCTTCGGAAAGCCTGGCCCATTCGGCGGCGGAGAAGATGCGCGGCACGATATCGAACGGGATGATCCGCTCGGCCGCTTCCTCCTCGCCATAGACGGCGAAGGTGATGCCGAGGCTCCGGAAGGCGGCCTCGGCGGCCTGCTGGCGGCGTTCCAGCTCGGAGGGCGGCGTCTCGGCCAGCCAGTCGGCGAGCGGCTCGAAGCCCGCGCGCGCCTTCCCGCGCCGGCGCGCGCCCCAGAGTTCGTCGAAAGCAGCCCGTTTCGCCATGCACCTCGCAGCCCGAATGCCGACGCATGGAAACATGCACCAATTCGGGCGGTCCGCAAGCGGGATTTTTGCGATGCAACATAGGTTGGGCGGGATGGACTCGCGCGATGCCCGTGCCTAGCCTGGCCCGCCATGACGACCGAGCTTGCCGTGCTGGCCTGGGGATGCCTGCTCGCGCTGATCCACATCTTCGCCGCAATCCGCGTCAAGACGCGCCAGTACGGCACGAAATGGAATGTCGGCGCGCGCGACGAGGATCTGCCGTCGCCCGAACCGCTCGTCGGCCGCCTCGCCCGCGCCCAGGCCAATTATTTCGAGACTTTCCCGGTGATGGCGGCGGCGATCCTGATCGTGAACGTCGCGAATCTGGAGAGTGACTGGACGGCGATCGGCGCCCTGCTCTGGCTCGCCGCGCGGGTGATCTATCTCCCGCTCTACGCGATGGGCGTGCCGGTGGTGCGGACACTGGCCTTCTTCGTCAGCATGGTCGGCATCGGGATGGTGCTGTGGCCGGTCCTCGCGGCGGGGTTCTGAACCCTTCCCGTCATTCCAGCGAAAGCTGGAATCTCCCTTCCTTGAAAGGACGCAAGGAAAAGGGATTCCAGCTTTCGCTGGAATGACGGAGGCAAAAAGAAACCGGCGCCCGTGTCGCCACGGGCGCCGGTCTTGCCAAGCGCTTGCGCCTTGAAGGGTTCAGGCGACCGCGGCCGCCTCGACGTCCTCGGGCTCGCGCAGCACATAGCCGCGGCCCCAGACCGTCTCGATATAATTGTCGCCGCTACAGGCGAGGGAGAGCTTCTTCCTCAATTTGCAGATGAAGACGTCGATGATCTTCAACTCCGGCTCGTCCATCCCGCCATAGAGGTGGTTGAGGAACATCTCCTTGGTGAGCGTCGTGCCCTTGCGGAGCGAGAGCAGCTCCAGCATCGCATATTCCTTGCCGGTCAGATGCACGCGCGCGCCGTCCACCTCGACCGTCTTGGCGTCGAGATTGACCGAGAGCTTGCCGGTCTTGATGACCGACTGCGAATGGCCCTTCGAGCGGCGGACGATGGCGTGGATGCGCGCGATCAACTCGTCGCGGTGGAACGGCTTGGTGACGTAATCGTCGGCGCCGAAGCCCAGCGCCCGGACCTTCGAATCCAGCTCGCTGACGCCGGAGAGGATCAGCACCGGGGTGCCGACCTTGGCCGTGCGCAGCTTCTTCAGCACGTCATAGCCGTGCATGTCCGGCAGGTTGAGGTCCAGGCAGATGATGTCGTAGTCGTAGAGCTTGCCGAGGTCCAAGCCCTCTTCGCCGAGGTCCGTCGTATAGACGTTGAACCCCTCGGTGGAGAGCATGAGCTCGATGGCTTTCGCCGTCGTCGGCTCGTCTTCGATCAGCAGCACGCGCATGAAATCGCCTCCTGTCGTCGGGACGGACCCACGGCCCCTTCATCGCCCCACGAATTCCATTAACCTTTCGAGATGTGAACGCAAAAGGTTAATTTGATGTTAATGCGATGGAATCGTTGAAAAAGCGTAAGCGTTGCAATGCGGACTCACCGATCCGCGATTCGGGGGAGACGGGCGTGATCGCCGACAGGGTGCTTTTCATCGACGGCGAGGCGATCGTGCTGGACAAGCCGGCGGGTCTCGCCGTCCATCCGGGCACGCGCACGCCGGAGAGCCTGGAGGACTATCTGCGCCACCTGCGCTTCGGGTTCCGGCGCGCGCCGCTGCCGGTCCACCGGCTCGATCGCGACACGTCCGGCTGCCTGCTGCTCGCCCGCAATCCCAAGGCGCACAAGGCGTTCCAGCGCGCGTTCGAGGAGAAGCGCGTCGGCAAGACCTATGTCGCGGTGCTGGACGGCGTGCCGGACGCGCAAGACGGGACCGTCGATCTGGCGCTCGGCAAGACCTCGACGGCGGCGGGCTGGCGGATGGTGCCGGACGACGCGGGCAAGGCAGCGGTGACGCACTGGCGCGTCGCGGCGGTGAAAGACGGGCGCGCGGTCGTCGTCTTCACGCCGGAAACCGGGCGCACCCACCAGATCCGTGTCCACGCCGCGTCCGGCATCGGACTGCCCATATCCGGCGACCCGGTCTACGGCGCGGGCAGGGGGCCGATGCTGCTCCACGCCTTGTCGCTGCGCGTCGAGCGCGGCGCCAAGCCGCCGATCGAGGCGAATGCGCCGCTGCCGCCGACCTTCCTCAATGCCGGGTTCGACGATGCCGGACTATGAGCTGCCCGAAGAGGCGCTGAGCGAGACCTTCCTCGCCGCGACCGGGCCGGGCGGGCAGAACGTCAACAAGGTGGCGACGGCGGTGCAGTTGCGCTGCGACGTCTTCCGCCTCGGCCTCGCGCCCGACGTCTACAAAAGGCTGAAGACGCTGGCGGGCAGCCGGATGACGGAAAGCGGCGAGATCGTCATCACCGCGCGCAGCCACCGCACCCGCGAAGCCAATCGCGAGGACGCGCGCGCCCGGCTGGCGGAGCTGGTCGCGAAGGCCCATATCCGCCCCCAGCGGCGCGTGAAGACCAAGCCGAGCAAGTCGGCCAAGGCGAAGCGCGTCGATACGAAGAAGCAGCGCGGTTCCGTGAAGCAGGGGCGCGGGAAGGTGCGGATCGACTGACCCATCCCCGTCATGCTGAACTTGTTTCAGCATCCATCCTCGCGCCGCACTGGGGATGGAGAAATGGACCCTGAAACAAGTTCAGGGTGACGTTTGAGGGTGTGAGAATGTACGACTTCAAAATCGAGGCCGCCGACAAGCCCGCGCTCTACCGCGAGCTGATCGAAGCCGCCGCCGCGCTCACCGCCGACGAGCCGGACGGCATCGCCAACATGGCCAACGTCGCGGCTCTGCTGTGGGAGAGCCTGCCCGATCTCAACTGGGCCGGCTTCTACCGCAATGTCGGCGATGAACTGGTGCTCGGCCCGTTCCAGGGCCGCCCGGCCTGCATCCGTATCCCGTTCGGCAAGGGTGTGTGCGGGGCGGCCGCCGCCACGCGCGAGGTGCAGTGCGTGGCGGACGTCAACGCCTTTCCCGGCCACATCGCCTGCGATTCGGCCAGCCGCTCGGAGCTGGTCGTGCCGATCGTCGTCGACGGCGCGCTGATCGGCGTGCTCGATCTCGACAGCCCGTTGCCCGGCCGCTTCGACGCGGCGGACGCGGCGGGCTGTGCCGAACTGGTACACAGGCTCGGCGCCCGGCTCGGCGGCATGGCGGAGGCGGCCGCGCGGGGCTAGACATTCCCGGTTGCGAAACGGGGAATCCGCCATGAGTGTCCTGCCGCGTCTCACCATCGTCTCCGCCCTCCTGCTGGCGCCCGCCGCCGCGCTCGCGCAGGGTGGACCGCCGCCGGGCGTGACCTGGCAAGGCGGCGCGCCGGGCGCGCGCACGGTGGTCCATCACGGCGGCCCGCATCCCGGCGTCGATGTCCGCCATCACCGTTTGCAGCGCGGCCATGTCGTGCCGCCCTTCTGGTTCGGCCCGCAATTCCACATCGCCAACTGGAGCCTGTACGACTTTCCCGATCCGGGCGCGGAGCGGCGCTGGGTGCGTTATTATGACGACGCCTATCTGATCGACCGGGGCGGCCGGGTGATGGACACGCGCCACGGGCTCGACTGGGATGAATATGGCGAACGCTGGGACGTGCGCGACGGCGTCCCGGCCTATCACGGCCGCAACGAATGGCATCCCGACGACGTCGATTATGCCTGGGCGCGCGAGCAGGGCGCCTGGGAGCACGGGCCGGGTCCGCAAGGCCATGCCTACGGCCCGCCCCAGGGCGGCTATGGAGGATACGGCTACGGATATGGCTACGCCTATCCGATCATCATCGAGACGACGGTGACGCGCCCGGTGACCACCTACACCACCGAGATCATCGAGGAAGTGGTCGAGGTCCGCCAGCGGCCCCGCCGCCGCGCGGTGCGCCGCGCCGCCGCGCCGCGCCCGGCCTGCAATTGCCCGGCCGCCCGCCCCGCGCCGCCCGCGCCCCCGGCCGCCCCGCCCCCGCCGCCCGTCCCGGCCGGCGAGCGCGGCTAGTCATCGTCCAGCAAGTATCTAACCGCTCATCCTGAGTAGCCGTTGAGCTTGTCGAAACGGCGTATCGAAGGACGCAGGGACTCTCCGAATGGTCCTTCGATACGGGCCTTCGACAAGCTCAGTCCCTACTCAGGATGAGCGAGTTTCTTCATGTCGGGTTTCGCTTGATTTCACGCCAGCCGGTCGAGCGCCTCGTCGCCGAGCGCGGCGGGGACGATGATGAGGGGGCAGGGCAGGCCCGCCGCCGCCGGCCCCGCGAAATGGCCGATCAGCGGTCCGGGGCCGCCGTTCGCCGCCGCCGCCAGCACCAGGGCGGTGATGTCGTCGCGTTCCTTCAGCAGTTCGGTCACGGCCTTGGCCGGGTCGCCCTGCTTCACGGTGATCGAGGGCTTGATGCCCGCTTCCTCGGCGATCGCGCCGGAGGCCTCGACCAGCATCGCCTCGGCGCGCAGCCGCGCCTCCTCCTCCATCGCCGCCTGGACGGCGCCCCATTGCGAGAATTCGGCCTGCTCGACGAGGGCGAGGATCTCGACCCCGCCGCCGGTCCGCGCCGCCTTGCGCGCGGCGAAGCGCAGCGCCGCGCGGGCCTCCCCGGTCCCGTCCATCACGACAAGATAGGAGCGCATGATCGCCTCCCCGGATTCGGACCGCTCATGGGGCGCGACGGTGCGCCAGAATGCGGGTCCAGACAAGCCTTCCCTTCGGCGCGCGCGCAGGCCCTTGGACTACAGGCCTTGACCGCGAGCCGTGCTATGCTGTTTGGACAGCATTTGCGGCCGCACGCGAAAAGGAAAGCCTCTTCCCATGCCGATAGAACTGAAGATGCCCGCTTTGTCCCCGACGATGGAGGAGGGGACGCTCGCCAAATGGCTGGTGAAGGAGGGCGACACGGTTTCGTCGGGCGATGTGCTGGCGGAGATCGAGACCGACAAGGCGACGATGGAGTTCGAGGCCGTCGATGAAGGCACGATCGCGAAGATCGTGATCGCCGAGGGCACGGACGGGGTGAAGGTGGGCGAGGTGATCGCCCTGATCGCGGAGGAGGGCGAGGACGCCTCCGCCGCCGCGCCCGCGCCGAAGGCGGAGAAGAAGGAAGCGCTCAAGGCCGAGGCGCCTGCGCCTGCACCGAAGGAGGAGCCGAAGGCTGAAGCTCCGGCTCCCGCGCCCGCCGCCAAGTCCGCCGATGGCGACCGGGTGAAGGCGAGCCCGCTGGCGCGTCGTCTGGCCGAGGCGCAGGGCATCGACCTGTCGGGCCTCAGCGGCACCGGCCCCGGCGGCCGGATCGTCAAGGCCGACATCGAATCCGCGTCGGGCAAGGCGCCTGCGCGGCCTGCGGCCGCTTCGGCGCCCGAGGGCGCCCCGG
>CAZTPD010000045.1:0-14476 GCA_964614625.1 uncultured Sphingosinicella sp.
CGCCGACCGCGCAGCGCATCGCGACGACCGACGTGTTGGCGATCGCCTCGGGCAGATCGGCGAACAAGGCGCGCATGTCGGCGGCGCTCTTCATCCAGGTTTCGGGCGAGGAGCGGGCGCGGTCGTCGCGGGCGATCTGGCTGGACTGGGCGATGCACAGCATCGCGTCGTGCGCGCCGTGGAAGGCGGCCTCGGCATAAGCGGCCGGGTTGGTCGCGACGAGCGGCAGGCCGCGCGCATAAGCGAGCGCGACCAGCGCCGGCTCCGCCGCCTGCTCGACCGCGTCGCCGCGCCGGCTGAGCTCGACATAGAGCCGGTCGGGGAACAGCGCCGCCAGACGATCCGCGACCGCTTCGGCGGCTTCGTTCTGGCCTTCCGCGAACAGCCGGGCGAGCGCCCCTTCCCCGCCCCCGGTGAGCGCGATCAGGCCGTCGGTGCGTCCCTCCAGCGCGTCGAGCGGGACATGCGCGTCCTGCTCGACCGGTCGATCGAGATGCGCGGCGGAGACAAGCGCGCAGAGATTGGCATAGCCCGTCTCGTCCTGCGCATAGAGCGCGAGCCAGTCGATGACCGGCGGCTTGCCGTCCGCCGTGCCCGGCCGCGCCACGCCGAGCAGCGCGCCGACGATCGGCTGCACGCCTTCGCCCAGGCAGGCGTCGGTGAACGGCATGGCGGCGTAGAGGCCGTTGCGGTCGGTGAGCGCGGCGGCGGGGAAATCGAGCCGCTTCGCCTGCTTCGCGATCACCTTCGGATCGATCGCGCCCTCGAGCATGGTGTAGCAGGAGAAATTGCGAAGCGGGACGTAGGGCGCCGAGGACATGAGACGACTATGGGCGGCGCCGGCGAGTCGCGAAACCCCTTCGGCCGTTTCGTCCACAGCTTTCCCCGCATCGCCATTTCGCGGCGTGAAGGCCGGTCGGCGATCAGAGCAACGTCGGCTGCTCCGGCGGATAGATGATCGACAGGCCCTCGACATGGGCGAAGGGCGTGAGCTTGTGCATCCGGTAGCTGGTCTCCGACAGGATCTCGACCACCGGGATGCCGCGCACGCCCAGCGCGTCGGCCACCAGGGATCGGTGGCAGCGCCACGGCACGGCCTCGGCGCACATGATGGCGACGCGCCTGTCCCGGCTCATCCCGATGAGCCCGTCGAGCGCCTCCCGGAACGCGGCGGTCTGCATGTAGTCGGCGTAGCCGCGGAAGCTCTTGTTGCGCCAGCCGGCATTGGGGGAATCCTTGCGCGCATGACGCAGCCCGCCCAGCCCGGGCATGGGCGCATAGCCGATATGTTTAGCGGCGAGGCTGTCCGCCAGCGCGTCGGCGTTGAACTGCGGATTGAAGCGCGAGCGAGGCACGGTCCGGACGTCGGCCAGCCGCGCGATGCCGTAGGTTTTCAGCAGGGCGATGAAAGTGTCGATCGGCAGGGTCGAGTGCCCGACGGTGAAGATCGCGCCGTCCGGCCACTGCGCTTGTGAAGGCGGGGGATGCTCGCTCATGGTCGATCTTCAATCGGCAAGGATGCCGGTTTCAACGCGGCATGAGCGATATCGTGCCGCGCCGACTTTTATTCCAGCACCCCGTCGTGGAGCCGCAGCACCCGGTCCATCTTCGCCGCGATGCGCTCGTTGTGGGTGGCGACCAAAGCGGCGCTGCCTTCCTCGCGCACCAGGCGCAGGAACTCGGCGAAGACCATGTCGGCGGTGTGCTCGTCGAGATTGCCGGTGGGCTCGTCGGCCAGCACCAGCGCCGGGCGGTTGGCGAGCGCACGGGCGACGGCGACGCGCTGCTGCTCCCCGCCGGAGAGCTTGGCCGGACGGTGGGTCAGCCGCTCCGACAGGCCAAGCGCGCCGAGCAGGCTTTCGGCCCGCCCATCGGCCTCCGCGCGGGCGGCGCCGCGCACGAGCTGGGGCAGGACGACATTCTCCAGCGCGGTGAAATCGGGCAGCAGGTGGTGGAACTGGTAGACGAAGCCCAGCATGTCGCGCCGCACGCGGGTGCGGTTCGCGTCGTCGAGCGAGGCCACCTCCTCGCCGGCGACGCGGATCGACCCCTCGAAGCCGCCCTCCAGCAGGCCGACCGCCTGGAGCAAAGTCGACTTGCCCGAGCCGGACGGGCCGAGCAGGGCGACGATCTCGCCCGGCGCGACGGCGAGGTTCACGCCGCGCAGCACGTCGATCGTGACGCCCGCCTGGGTGAAGCTGCGCCTCAAGTCCGCGACGGCGAGGACGTCACTCATAGCGCAGCACCTGCACCGGATCGGTGCTCGCCGCCTTCCACGCCGGATAGAGCGTGGCGAGGAAGCTCAGCACCAGCGCCATGACGACGATCGCCGTCACCTCGACCGGGTCGGTCTTGGACGGCAGCTCGGTCAGGAAGCGGATCGAGGGGTCCCACAGATTCTGCCCCGTCACCGCCTGAATGAGGGTGACCACCCCCTGCCGGTAATAGAGGAAGACGGCGCCCAGGATCATGCCGGCGACGATGCCGAGCGCGCCGATCGTGACGCCGACGGTCATGAACACCTTCATCAGGCTGGCCCGGCTCGCGCCCATCGTGCGCAATATGGCGATGTCGCGCGTCTTGGCGCGGACCAGCATGATGAGCGAGGAGAGGATGTTGAACACGGCGACGAGGACGATGATCGAGAGCACGACGAACATCGCCACCCGCTCGACCTGCAACGCCTCGAACAGGGCCGAGTTCATCGATCGCCAGTCGTTGATCACCGCCCTGCCCCCGAGCTCGCCCGCCACCGGGGCCAGGATTTCCCGCACCCGGTCGGCATTGTCCGTCTCGACCTCGATCATGCCGACCGCGTCGCCCAGCATCAGGAAGTTCTGCGCCTCCGTCATCGGCATGACGACGAAGGCCCGGTCGAAATCGTAGAGCCCCACCTCGAAGATCGCGGCGACGCGATAGTCGACGATGCGCGGCACCGTGCCGAACGGCGTCACCCGTCCCTGCGGGCTGATGATCGTGATCGAGCCGCCGATGTCGAGGCCGAGCAATTCGGCCAGCCGCGAGCCGAGCGCGACATTGTCGGTGCCCGGCCGCACCGCGGCGAGCGAACCGGCCAGCACGTTGCGGTTGAGGATCGGGTTCTCCGCCATGTCTTCGGGCGTCACGCCGCGCAGCAGGATCGCCTCCACCCGCCCCTGGTTGCTCGCCATCAGCGGCTGCTCGATCAGCGCGGTGGCGGAGGTGACGCCGGGCGTGCGCCGCGTCTGCTCCAGGATCGGCTCCCAATCGTCCAGCCGCCCGCCCGGCCCCTGGATGACGGCATGGCCGTTGAGCCCCACCACCTTGTCGAACAATTCGGCGCGAAAGCCGTTCATCACGCTCATCACGATGATGAGCGCGGCGACGCCGAGCATGACGGCGGCGAGGCTGATCCCCGCGACCAGGAAGATGAAGCCCTCGCCCTTGCCCGGCAGCAGATAGCGCCGCGCGATCATCCGCTCGTAGCGGGAGAGGATCACCGCCCGGCCCTCAAAAAGCGGGTTTGGATGCCCGGCAATGTCACGCCGTGAGCCTCGCCAGCGCGCTCTCGATGCTCAGCTCCTCGCGCTCGCCCGTCGCGCGGCGCTTGAACTCGACCACGCCGTTCGCCAGCCCGCGCGGGCCGACGACGAGCTGCCAGGGCAGCCCGATCAGGTCCATCGTCGCGAACTTGGCCCCGCCGCGCTCGTCGCGGTCGTCGTAGAGCGTCTCGACCCCGGCATCGGCGAGCTTCGCATAGAGATCGTCCGACGCCGCCGCGCAGGCCGCGTCGTCGGCGCGCATGTTGACCAGGCCGACCTTGAACGGCGCGACGCTCTCCGGCCAGACGATGCCGTTCTCGTCATGGCTCGCCTCGATGATCGCGCCCATCAGCCGCGAGACGCCGACGCCGTAGCTGCCCATGTGGGGATGGACCTGCCCGCCGTCGGCGGTCTGGACCGCGAGGCCCATGCTCTCGCTGTACTTGGTGCCGAACGCGAAGATGTGGCCGACCTCGATGCCCCGGCGCGAGCGCAGGCGATCGGCGGGCACGGGGCAGTCGGCGACCTTGGCATGCTCCTCCTCCTCCATCGCATAGAGGCCGGTGAGCCTGGCGATGGTCGAGGCGTCCGCCGACAGCAATTCCTCGCGCGAAATGTCCTCGAGCGCGGCGTCGTAGAAGACGGCGCTCTCGCCCGTATCGGCGAGGATGTGGAATTCGTGGGAAAGGTCGCCGCCGATCGGCCCGGTCGGCGCCTTGACCGGCACCGCCTGGAGGCCGAGCCGGGCGAAGGTACGCAGATAGGCGACGAACATCGCCTCATAGCTCGCCTTCAGCCCCGCCTCGTCCAGATCGAACGAATAGGCGTCCTTCATCAGGAATTCGCGGCCGCGCATCACTCCGAAGCGCGGGCGGACCTCGTCGCGGAACTTCCACTGGATGTGATAGAGCGTGCGCGGCAGATCGCGATAGGATTTGACGCTGCTCAGGAAGATCTGGGTGATCATCTCCTCGTTGGTCGGCCCGTAGAGCATCTCGCGCTCGTGCCGGTCGTTGAAGCGCAGCATCTCCGGCCCGTAGGCGTCGTAGCGGCCCGACTGGCGCCACAGGTCCGCTGACTGGATGGTCGGCATCAGCAATTCGACCGCGCCGGCCCGGTCCTGCTCCTCGCGCACGATCCGTTCGATCTTCCTCAGCACCCGATGGCCGAGCGGCAGCCAGGCATAGATGCCGGCGGCGGTCTGACGGATCAGGCCGGCGCGCAGCATCAGCTTGTGGCTGACGATCTGGGCGTCGGCGGGCGTTTCCTTGGCGACGGGGAGGAAATAGCGGGAAAGACGCATAAGGCTGGCACGGCTTTTCGAAGGGCGGACGGGACGTGCCGACCTCTAGGGGCCGGGCGCCCGTCCCGCAATGGCCGCGATCATCGGGGCGGCGGGCGGCCTGTGGCCGTCCTGCCACAGCGGCGATGCAAAAGGGCCGCAATGGGCGATAGGGCGATGACAAGGCGGACCGGCGGGCATACCGTCCTCCCACGCAACCAAGGACTTAAGCCTGGTTCGGGGAGGCTTCGGCTCCGCTCAGCCCTTGCGAGGTGGGATGAGCGCGCGGGCCGCAGCGTCACAAGGGGGTAGGCGGCGCAAGCCGTCTTACGGGTGCCCGGGCGGAAACGCCCGGGCACTTGTTTTTTGCACCCCGCGCCTGACGCGCTTCATAGATAATACCGTGTTAACTGCATGTTTAGGGATGCGGTTTACCATGAAAAATGCGGTAACCCCTGTCAGAGGTTTCTTAACCTTCGCGCTGTAAACCGACCCGAAACGGGACGGAAAACAGCCATGAAAACCATTCACGCTCTCTGCGCCGGTGCCATCGCCACCACGGTCCTGCCGCAGGCGGCCCTCGCCGAGGACAACGCATCGCAGTCTTTCCGCATCAGCGTGCGCGTGCCGGCATATTGCGAGATCAACGCTTCGGCGATCGTGGCCTCGTCCGGAACCGGCATTGCCACCGGCACGGTCTTCGAAAGCTGCAACAGCGGCGACGGCTTCCAGGTCGTTGCGTCTCACCGGGAGCTCGAAGCCAGCGAGACCGTGGCGTTCAACTATGCCGGGCAGACGAGTTATCTGCGGCAGGACGGCTGGAGCCAGGTCGCGAATCGCATGGGGGCCAAGCACGGCCTGCGCCCGATCGCGGTGCAATATAGCGGGCTCACGCAGCCGCTCGCGATCAACCTCACCATCACCAGCTTCTGAGGCCCGGTCGCGCGGCCGTTTACCCGGCCGCGCATGAAACCGGCTCCGGGATTCAGATCGGCGTGACCGTCACGGTGACGCGATCGCGATACTCGCCGGCATGGCGGGCGGGGTCCGGATCGACGACGACCGACACCGGATGCACGTCGCCGACCGAGCTCGTGTGGCGCCCGACGCTGATCATGTCGCCGCCGCCCGCCAGGTTGAGCGGGCGATTGTCCACGGTCATGCGATAGGGAATGCGCTCCGGCCCGTTCGTGCGCCGCAGCGCGCCCGCATTCTCGGATTCGAGCTGCATCTGATAGCCCGAAGTGCTCAGGACGCGGATCGCGAACGGCGGCGAGACGGTCGGCGTGACGGACGACAGCGCCCCCATCTCCAGGCGCGCCGCGCCGCGCCCGCCGCTCGCCCCCGCGAAACGGATGCGCGCCGCGGTCGGCACGGTGAGATTGACCATCGTGCGCTGCGTCGCGATTTCGGCCCGGCTGTCCCGGCGGAACAGGAAGAAATCGAGCGCTTCGCTGTAACTCCCCGCCTCGCTGCCCCAACCGAGACGGAAGCGAAGATCGAAGGGGACCGCGACCTCGCCGCCGGGCGGCACGATGACGTCGACGAAGGACGACGCGGCGAGCCGCGCGGCGGACGCGTCCACCGCATTGACCGCTCCGGACGGGCCGGCAAGCGTGTAGGTCGGGAATGCCGGATCGGATGCCGCCATGTCCCGGCCGATCGCCAGCCTGACCTCGCAGCTGCTCGATCCATCGTTGCGCAGCCTCACCTGGAAACGCTCGCTGATCTGCGGATCGTCCAGACCGGTCGGCATGACGGCCACGCTGTTCCCGCCGTCGACGAAGCCGGGCAGGCATTCGGCATTGGCGGCCGGCGCGATCACCATGAGCCCGATCGGGAAAAGATATCCGCGCATCTTCCTTACTCCTATCGCGGCGTCGCCCGGGGGTCCGCGACGCTGATTTCGCCCAGTTGGAACAGAGGCTGCGCGTCCTCGGGAACGACGATCCGATATGTCACGGCCGGATCGAACAGGCGTACCTCATACGTCTTTCCGGGTCTCAGTCCGGTTATAGCAAATCGGCCTACCGAATTGGTAAAGAAAGGCTGGCCGGAGAATTCGTCGTCATCGATCCCGGTGATCGTCCCGGAGAGCAGGGTCGCGCGATTCTCGCCGACGTTCAGGAAGCCATAGGCCGTCACATTGGCATCGCTGCCGACCACCAGCCGGTAGCCGCTGCGATAAGGCGGCTCGACCGTCTCGATCCCCGATCCGATGTCGTAGCCGGGCGGCGCGTTCACGAGATCGTAGATGATGTTCTGGCGCGAATAGGATTGCAGCCGCGAGCCCAGCGCCGGGCCGAACGTGCCGCTGAGCGCGTCGTAGCGGCGATCCTGCACGGACCTGCCGAGCACGACCTGCCCGTCCTCCACGCTCTCATGCGGCGAGGCGATGACGAAGCTGTCGTTGATCGGCCGGCCGATCGCGAAGGCGCCGCCGGTGAAGGCGAACGACGTGCCGACCTGCATCCTCGCCTGCTGCCGCTGATCGACATCGCCGATGCGCGGGCCGCTGGAGGCCACCGACGCGCGCGCATAGAAGCGGTTGCCGACATAGTTCGCGATGGCGTCCACGGTGGCGTTGCCGGGCGTCGTGCTGACGCCGACATCATAGCCGAACGAGCCGACCCGATCCTCATAGCTGCGCGAGGCGAAGGCGCGGAACGTCTCGCGGCGGCTGTTGTAATTCGCCTCGGCGCGCGAGCGCCGGCCGAACGGAACGGTGATGCCGACACGAACGCCGAAATCGTTCACGAAGGTGCTGCCGGAGCCATATTCGATGCCGGCGGTCAGCCGGAACCGCTCGGTCCGGTGGATGATATCGACATAGGCCGTGCGCGAATTGGTGAATCCCGCCCGGTCGAACCAGTTCAGGCCGGCCACGAGGCTGGTGCGCTCGCTCAGGCTCTGCGAGAAATTGGCCGTGACCGAAAGGCTTTCGAACTGGCCGCCGCTCAGGCGATCGGACAGGGTGCGGAAGCCGCCGCTGCGATAATCGGCGCTGATCGAGAACTGCCGGCCACGCGAATCGGAGCCGAACTGGATGCTGTAGGCGCCGCGCAGGGCGACGCCGGTGCCGCCGCCGAAGCTGACGGCGCCGGACATCTCGAAGCGCCCGGGAATGCTGCGGGGCGAGATGGTCATCTCCGCCCCGACGACCTGGATGTCCTCCGAAAGCTGCAACGCGCCGCCCAGCAGCAGGCGATTGGTCATGCCCCGGCGATAATAACCCGAGAAGACGGGCAGGCCGCCATAAACCGGCTGCGCGCCGAACTGCCGCGCGACGAAGCCCAGAGCGGCGCTATATTCCTCTTCGCCGGCCCCCAGATCGACCGGGTCGAAGAAGGGATCGAAGGACGCGACCTGGCGCCGGCCGGTCACGTCCGTCACGAACAATTGCGCGTTGCGGCCGCCATATTGGGCGGTGAGCTGCGAGAGGTCGTACGGCCCCGCCGCGAGCTGGAGCGTCTGCACCTGCTGGCCGTCGACGATCACTTCGACCGTCGCGTCGCGGTCGAGCAGGATCTGCTGGCTGCCGAGCTGCGTGACCGGCCCGACGCCGGTGAACACGCGGCGCCCCTTCTCGACGGCGACGCCGCCGATCACCGCGCCGGAGATGATCGGCAGGCCGCCCAATTGAAGATCGCCGGCGCTCCAGCGCCGCAGATGATCGATCTGATCGTAGACCAGGCGGGCGGAGCGGCGATAGAAGCCGCCCGAGCCGCCGGTCAGCGCGCGATCATAGCCGCCGTCGAACTCGACGACGAAGCCCCGGTAGCGGACGGCGCCGAACAGCAGCACGCCCGGCTCCTCGAACGTGTCGAAATCGTCGATCCGGAAATCGCCGACGACATTGAGATAGGCGCTGAAATCCTGGGGCTGCCGCGTGATCGGCACCCGGCTTTCGGTGATGACCGGCCCGAGGGTCTGCACCGCCGCGATCGTCGGATCGATCCGTTCGACCACGACTTCCAGCAATGACGGATTGTAGCGCAGCGTGATCCCCGCCGCCTCGACCTCCTCGGGAGTCAGGAACGGCGCCGAGGGGAAGGCCGTCTCCAGGCCGCCGATCGCGCCGGGCGCGAGGAACGGCGTCAGCCGCTCGATCAGGGAGTCGCGCGCATAACGGATCCGCCCGTCGGACGTGACCTCCGCGACGATGTCCCCCGAAAGCTGGCCGTTGCGCAGCAGCGGCAGCAGCAGTTGCGTCCAGCGATCGGCGGCGGCGACGGGCGCCGCCGGCCCGACCGCTGGCTGCGCCGCCTGCGCGCTAACGGCGCAGGGGCTGATCGCCGCGACCGCCAGCAACAGGCTTGAACGATACCGTCTCGACATGCCTTTCGCCCCCGCGCTTTCCGCTCAGTCCCCCAGGCGGATGTTGACGGTGCCGTCTCTCAGCATGGTTTCGGTCGGGACGAAGAAGATGCGCGCTCCGCCCGGAGGCACCAGCCCGAAGCCCACCGAATCGCCGATCCGGCTGGGCGTGCGCGTTTCGGAAAAGGCCGTGCCGTCCTCGTTGGTGCCGCTGATCGTCCAGCTCGTCCGCCCCGCCGCGAAATAGCGCGTGCCGCGATTTTCGATGCGGACCTCGATGCCCTGCTCGGTCACGGTGCGCGGCTCGCGCTGCTCCTCCGGCAGTGAGTTGTCCGGCGGCAATTCGACATCGCGGCGCAGCGGGCGCATGGAGGTCACGACGGGTTCGGGCTCCGCCCCCTCGGGAACGACGTTGACCAGGACGTTGAAGCGCATGACGACCTGGATCCGCGACACCGTCGGCTCGAGCTCGACGGGAATCTGGGTCACCGCCGCGTAATAGACTTCGGACTGGGTGAGCGGCGCGTCCGGCAGATACTGGATGCGGAACACCTGCTGGCCGTTGGCCGGGATGACGACCTGCGGCGGGAAGACCACGAACCGGTCGTCGGCGGGCGTCAGGGTCAGTTCCCCCGCCTCGCTCACCTCGCCGCGATACATGCGGACTTCCATCGGAAGATCGCGGTTCTCGGAGTTGGTGACCTCGATCCGCGCGGTCGAATTACGGCCGGTGGGGCTCATTTCGATGGTCATCGGCGTCACGCGCGCCGCGTCGCCGACCGCTCCGCCCAGCCCGAACGCCGCGATGAGTGCCAACAGTCCCAATCTGCGCAGCATTGCGCCTCCCCTCGAAACAGGCCCTCGCGGGCAAAACGCCTTCACTGGAAAAGGGGAGTCGATCGAGCGACCCCCCTCTTCTGACCATGACCGCCCTTGGTGAGCGATCCGTTAATTCAGATCGTGGTGACGGTGACCGTCACGGTATCCTTGTAACGGCCGGCCAACGGACGGGCGTCCTGATTCTCATTGGCCCGCACGCGCCCGCGAAGCTCGACCTGGCGATGGATCGCGCCCCGGGTGGCGTTCTGGCCGGTCGAGCCCGCCACCGAGTCGAAATACGGGCCTTGTCCCGACTGACGATAGTTCAGGGCATAGACCGAATAGTTGATCGTGTCCTTGAAGCCCGGATCGTCGATGCCCGGCTGATAGCTGCGGTCCTGATTCTCGAGCACGCCCGCGGCGGCCGAGATCAGCATGCGGTTGGTCTCGTTGCAGCTCAGCCAGAACGGGCTGGTCTCTTCCGCCGAGGTGTCGTTGATGAGCAGTGCGCCGGACCCGGCCGTCGTGCTGATCGTCAGCGTGTCGAGATCGATGTCCGAAATGCCTTCCATCGTGCAGGTGGAGGTCACGCTGCCGTTGATGTTGAACGAATCCTCCGCCGGGTTGGCGAAGGCGGGCGTCGCGGCGACAATGGCGCCCAGCGATGCGGTCAGAAGCTTCTTGATCACGGTATTGCCTCCCAGGTCGCGCCATCCGGCGCTCATATGAATCGGGGGCGGCTCCAGGGAGCCGCCCCCGACACGGTCAGATAATCGTCACTGTTACGGTGACGGTGTCCTGGTAATTCCCAGCCAAAGGACGGCCATCCTGATTCTGCACAGGTGCAATACTGGCCGTCATGTTCAACAGGCGATGAACGGCCCCCCGGCTTCCCGTTTGGCTTCCGGGACCGCTCACACTGTTGTAGCGCGGCTGAGGCCCGGTGTTGAAATAGTTTTCAGCCCGGATGTTATAGTTGATCGTGTCCTTGAAACCCGGATCGTCGACGCCAGGCTCAAATTCACGATCAACGTTTTTGAGAACACCCAGCGTGGGCACCAGCGACATACGATTGGTCTCGTTGCAGCTCAGCCAGAACTGACCGGCATAGCCAAGCGGATTGCTGTTGATCAGCAGCGCGCCGGAACCCGGTGCCGTTTCGACACCGACGACAAGATTGATGTCGTTGATGCCTTCCATCGTGCAGGTGTCCGCGACACTTGCATTGATGGCGAACGACTGTTCCGCCGGATTGGCGAAGGCCGGAGTCGAGACGATCAGGGCAGCGGCCGTGGCCGCGATAATCTTTTTCATCACTCGGTTCCTTTAATTTGAGAATATCCGGGCGATCGGACCTTGCACCTCTGTCCGGACGAGTCGGGAGTCGGGAGGCGTCCCCCGGCCCGTCCGAAAAATGGTGAAGATCCGCTCGGGTCAGACGATCGTCACGGTGACGGTGACGGTGTCCGTGTAGGTGCCGGCGAGCGGACGGCCGTCGAGATTCTCGATGGCGGTCACGAGCGCGCCGATATTGACCTGGCGGTGGATGGCGCCGCGGGTCAGGTTCTGGAACAGCGGGCCGGTCAGGCTGTTGAAGGCCGGCTGCAGGATGCCGTTGCGATAGTTCAGGGCCGCGACCGAATAGTTGATCGTGTCCTTGAAGCCGGCGTCGTCGCCACCTTCGACCGAACGATCCTGATTCACGAGACGACCTGCGGCAGGAACCAGCGCCATCCGGTTGGTCTCGTTGCAGCTCAGCCAGAACGAGCCGGTGCTGTTCGCCGCCGGGCCGTTGATGAACAGGGCGGTCGAGCCGGCGTTCGTGTTGATCGACAGCGTGCCGAGCTCGATATCGTTGATGCCTTCCATGGTGCAGGCTTCCGGCACCTGGGCATTGATCTCGAACGACTGTTCCGCCGGATTCGCGAACGCGGGCGATGAAATGACGGCCAGCGCGGCCGTCGCCATCAGGATCTTCTTCATGAGTTTTCTTCCCCATTCCAGAGTGGAAAACATTCCGTTCGAACCCGTCTCCAAAAAGACCCGACCGGAATGCACCTGGGGATGAGGGCGCCTAACTCGACTCACCTCCCCCCGAAGGTCCGCAATGGGTAGAGCGAAACGTGGGAGGCGGCATCCCCCATATTGGGGATTAGCTAAGATTTAGCTCATTCTTAACATAGGATTTTCGCAGCCTTTTGAAGGAGGTGGGCAAGCGTCGGAGGGTCGGGGAAAGTTGATGCGGCGGGCGGCGGGCGGCCCGAAACAAAGCCGGTGTCCGATAATGGCACAGCCCATGGCGGGGCCGTTTATCGCGACCCGCCCGAACAACTGGAGAAATCGCAGGAAATTCTTCGCCCCCCTCCCTTATCCACAGCTATTTCTGTGCCGCTGGACGATATTGTTTCATTGGCGTTACAATGTTTCGCCTGAATTGACAGAAGCGGGATTTTGGATTTTCTGCGAAGGGATGGGCAGAAGAATATCCCGCACGGCTTTCGCCTTGCGGATTCCAGGGGGACGGACGCGATGATCGGGACGGACAATGAGACGCAGGATACCGCGTCGTCCGCCGCCGCGCTGGCGCTGGCCTGGATGGAGACGGAGGCGCAGGCGCGGCTGATCTGCACGACCGGTCTCGCCCTGGTCTGGGCCAACCGGGCGGCGCGCGCCGCTTTCGCCGACGGCGGCGAGCTGGACCTCAAGGACGGCGCGATCGCGACGCGGGACCGCGCGCACCAGGCCGAATTCTGCGCGTTCGTGAAGGCCTGCGGCGACGGGCTTTCGACACTGGCGCTGCCGGCGCGGGACGGCGACGGACACCTGCTGCTGCGCGGCCGCGCGATCGCGGCGGACGGCGCGGGCGGACGGCGCGTCGGGCTCACCTTCCTGCACAGCGGCGGCGCGTTCCGGGCGCTGTACGCCGACATCGACCGCGCCTTCCAGCTCACCCCGGCCGAGCACCGAATCCTGCTCAGGCTGATCGAGGGGCTGAGCGCGGAAGGGATCGCCGCCGCGCTCGATCTTTCGGTCGAGACGGTGCGCTCGCACATCCGCCACATCTACAACAAGATGGGGGTCGCCTCGCGCGAGGCGATGTTCGCGAAGGTGCGGCCATTCCGGCTGTAGGATCCGGACGGGAGGAAACTCGGCGCCGGTTTGGAGACGCGCCTTCGCTTCCCGAACCCCGTCCGGCACGAAATGGGGAAGAAACCCTTTTCGTTCCAGAAGGCTAGCCGCCGGAGCAGAGCGGCTCAATATCGGGTTTTCACGGGGTTCCGCTCGCTTCGCCGGGCGGAGGCTTCGCTTCGCCGCGCCTACACCAGCCGCGACTGCTTCACCGCCGCTTCGATGAAGCTGGCGAAGAGCGGGTGGGGATCGAAGGGCTTGGATTTCAGCTCCGGGTGGAACTGGACGCCGATGAACCAGGGATGGTCCGGCCGCTCGACGATCTCGGGCAGCTCCCCGTCCGGGCTCATGCCGCTGAACACCAGCCCGCCCGCCTCCAGCGCGTCGCGATAGCGGGCGTTGACCTCGTAGCGGTGGCGGTGCCGCTCGTGGATCGCGTCGGCGCCGTAGATGGAGCGCACCACGCTGTTGCCGTCGAGCCTGGCCTCATAGGCGCCGAGCCGCATCGTGCCGCCCAGATCGCCCGACGCCTCGCGCTTCTGCAAGCCTTCGGCGCTCATCCATTCGGTGATGAGGCCGACGACCGGCTCGGGCGTGTCGCCGAATTCGGTGGAGCCGGCGCCCTCGATCCCGGCCGTGTTCCGCGCGCCCTCGACGCAGGCCATCTGCATGCCCAGGCAAATGCCGAAGAAGGGCACCTTGCGGACGCGGGCGAACTGGACGGAGGCGATCTTGCCCTCGCTGCCCCTTGTGCCGAAGCCGCCGGGGACGAGGATCGCGTGCATCGGCTCCAGCGCGGCGGCGATCTCCGCCTCGGGATGCTCGAAAAGTTCGGCGTCGAGCCACTTGATGTTGACCTTCACCCGGTTGGCCAGCCCGCCATGGACCAGCGCCTCGGTCAGACTCTTATAGGCGTCCTGGAGGCCGACATATTTGCCGACGACGCCGATCGTCACCTCCCCTTCCGGGTTGAACAATCGGTCGAGCACGTCGTCCCAGCGCGCCATGTCGGGCGCGGGCGCGTCGTCGATGCCGAAAGCGTGGAGCACTTCGGAATCGAGCCCCGCCGCGTGATATTGCGCCGGCACCGCATAGATGCTCGGCGCGTCGAGCGCGGGGATGACCGCTTCGGTCCGCACGTTGCAGAACAGGGCGATCTTGGCGCGCTCCGAATCGGGCAGCGGATGCTCGGCGCGGCAGACCAGGATCTCGGGCTGGATGCCGAGGCTGGTCAGCTCGCGCACGCTGTGCTGGGTCGGCTTGGTCTTCAGCTCGCCGGCGGCGGCGATATAGGGGACGAGCGTGGTGTGGACGGACAAGGTGTTGCCGCGTCCCTCCGCGTTGCGGAACTGGCGGATCGCCTCGATGAACGGCAGCGATTCGATGTCGCCGACCGTGCCGCCGATCT
>CAZTPD010000046.1:0-14344 GCA_964614625.1 uncultured Sphingosinicella sp.
AGATCGTCGCCGGCGTCTATATGGGCTTCGATCGGCCCCGGCCGATGGGCGGCTACGCGCAGGGCGGCACGCTCGCCGCGCCGATCTTCCGCCAGTTCGCGCGCGAGGCGTTCGAGGACATGCCGGTCATCCCCTTCCGCGCGCCGCGCGGCATCCGCATGGTGCCGATCGACCGGCGCACCGGCCGGCGCGCGGCCGGCATCTGGCCGGGCACCGATCCGCGCGCGGCGGTGATCTGGGAGGCGTTCAAGCCGGAAAGCGAGCCGCGCCGCACCGCGACCCGCGAGGAGATCACCGCCCCGACCGAGACGCGCCGGGCATCGAACGGCGGCGAGCGGCGCGACAGCGACTTCTTGCAAAGCCAGGGCGGCATCTACTAGGTCGCAACCGACAGGTTGCGGCCGTGTCCCGGCGAAGGCCGGGATCCAGCGACAAGGGACTCCTGTTCCCCGGCCTTCGCCGGGGAACAGTCAAAAAGGACTTATTGATGCGCGCCGAAGCGCAAGCCCATATCGACCAGATCAACGCCGCGCTCGACCTCTTGCGCCGCTTCCTCGACTGGGACCGCGCGCTGAAGCGCCTCGACGAGCTGAACGCGCGCGTCGAGGACCCGACCCTGTGGGACGACGCCAAGGGCGCGCAGGAGGTGATGCGCGAGCGGCGCCGGCTGGACGAGGCGATCGGGGCCACCCGCGCGATCGAGCGCGAGCTGGCCGACACGGTCGAACTGATCGAGATGGCCGAGGCCGAGGATGACGAGGCGCTGGTCGACGACGGCGTGAAGTCGCTGGCCGAGCTGGCCGAGCGGGCCGAGCGCGACAAGGTCGCCGCCTTGCTGGCGGGCGAGGCGGACGGCAACGACACCTATATCGAGGTCAATGCCGGCGCCGGCGGCACCGAGAGCCAGGACTGGGCCGAGATGCTGCAACGCATGTACACCCGCTGGGCCGAGCGGCACGGCATGAAGGTGGAGCTGATCGACCATCATGCCGGCGAGCAGGCCGGAATCAAGTCGGCGACGCTGATGATCAAGGGCGAGAACGCCTACGGCTATGCCAAGACCGAGAGCGGCGTGCATCGCCTCGTCCGGATCAGCCCCTATGACAGCAACGCCCGGCGCCACACCAGCTTCTCCAGCGTGTGGGTCTATCCGGTGGTGGACGACGACATCGACATCGAGGTGAACGACGGCGACCTCAAGATCGACACCTATCGCGCGTCCGGCGCGGGCGGGCAGCACGTCAACACCACCGACAGCGCCGTGCGGATCACCCACCTCCCCACCGGCATCATCGTCGCCTGCCAGAACCAGCGCAGCCAGCACAAGAACCGCGCCGAGGCGATGAAGCAATTGAAGGCCCGCCTCTACGAGGCCGAGCTTCAGAAGCGCGAGGCCGAGGCGATGGCCCAGCATGCCGCCAAGAGCGACATCGGCTGGGGCCACCAGATTCGCTCCTACGTGCTCCAGCCCTATCAGCTCGTGAAGGATCTGCGCACCGGCATGACCTCCACCGCGCCCTCCGACGTGCTGGACGGCGATCTCGACCGCTTCATGGCCGCCGCGCTCTCCCAGCGCGTGACCGGCGAGAAGGTCGAGGTGGAGGACGTGGACTGATGCGCGGCGTGGCCGCCGCCCTCCTCGCGCTGGCGCTGATCGGCGGCTGCCGCGAACAGGAGGCCGGAAACGCCGCCTTCCCCGAGCCGCAGCGCCCGGTCGCGCCGATCACCTCGTCCGAATATCGCGACGAGGACGCGCGCGACAGCGTCGGCGAGTTCGAGACGGTGATCCGCCTCGCCGAGATCGGCGAAGGCATGTCGGTCGCCGACATCGGCGCCGGCCAGGGCTATTACACCGTCCGCCTGTCGCCGATCGTCGGGCCGCAGGGGCGGGTGCTGGCCGAGGACATCGTGCCGGAAACGATCCGCGCGCTCGCCCAGCGCGTGCAGAACGAGCGGCTCGACAATGTCGCGATCAAGCTCGGCGAGGCCAACGACCCGCAGCTTCCGGACCGCTCGTTCGACCGCATCCTGATGATCCACATGTATCACGAGATCGCGAGCCCCAGCGAGTTCCTGTGGCACCTGCGCGACGATCTGACGCAGGGCGGCAAGATCGTCGTGGTGGACGCCGATCGGCCCACCGCCCGCCACGGCACGCCGCCGCGCCTGCTGGTCTGCGAGTTCAGCGCGGTCGGCTACGAGCTGCGCCGCTTCGAGCGGCTGGCCGACAGCGAATCCTATTTCGCCTCCTTCGAGCCGCGCGGCCCCCGCCCCGACCCCGGCACGATCCGTCCCTGCGCGCTGTAAGGCGCCCCGTCGCCGACCCTCGCGAAGGCGCGCCCGCTTGCGCCCGCCGCGCCGCGCCCCCATTTCGCCCGCATCCGCGTTGACGCCCGGCGCGGGCGCGATTACCACAAGAACAAATCTGGAACAGAGAGCTTCATGCTGACTCATTTGTCCGTCCGCGGCGCGCGCGAGCACAATCTCAAGAGCGTGGACGTGGACATCCCGCGCGAGACGCTGACGGTCATCACCGGCCTCTCCGGATCGGGCAAGTCGAGCCTCGCCTTCGACACCATCTATGCCGAGGGGCAGCGCCGCTACGTCGAATCGCTCTCCGCTTATGCCCGCCAGTTCCTGGAGATGATGCAGAAGCCCGACGTCGATCATATCGAAGGGCTCTCCCCCGCCATCTCGATCGAGCAGAAGACGACCAGCCGCAACCCGCGCTCGACGGTCGCGACCGTCACCGAGATCTACGATTATATGCGCCTCCTGTGGGCGCGCGTCGGCATCCCCTACAGCCCCGCCACCGGCGAGCCGATCAGCGCGCAGACGGTCAGCCAGATGGTCGACCGCACGATGGCGCTCCCCGAAGGCACCCGCCTCTACCTCCTCGCCCCCGTCGTGCGCGGCCGCAAGGGCGAGTATCGCAAGGAGCTGGCCGAGTGGCAGAAAGCCGGCTTCACCCGCGTTAGGATCGACGGCCAGTTTTACGAGATCGAGGACGCCCCCGCCCTCGACAAGAAATACAAGCACGACATCGAGGTGGTGGTCGACCGCCTCGTGGTGCGCGAGGGCATCGAGACGCGGCTGGCCGACAGCCTCGAAACCGCGCTGAAACTGGCCGACGGCCTGGTCTATCTGGACCCGGCCGATCCGCCCAAGACCGAAGACTCCGCTCGTCCTGAGCGGAGCCCGGCTCCGGAGGAGACGGGCGCAGTCGAAGGGCGCGCCTCGGAGTCCGAGACAGACGCCCTTCGACTTCGCTCGGGACGAGCGGAGACTTCAGGCGAGAAGACCGTCCTCCAGGACAACGCCCCGCCCGGCCGCATCACCTTCTCCGAGAAATTCGCCTGCCCGGTCTCCGGCTTCACCATCGCCGAGATCGAGCCGCGCCTGTTCAGCTTCAACGCCCCGCAGGGCGCCTGCCCCGCCTGCGACGGCCTCGGCGAGAAGCAGCTCTTCGATCCGGAGCTGGTCGTCCCCAACGCGGCGCTCTCGATCAAGAAGGGCGCGATCGTCCCCTGGGCCAGATCCAATCCGCCCAGCCCCTATTACATGCAGGTGCTGGCCAGCCTCGCCGCCGAGTTCGGCTTCGGCCTCGACACCCCCTGGCGCGACCTGCCCCCCGAGATCCACGACCTGATCCTGAACGGCTCCAGGGGCCGCCCCGTCACGCTCAAATTCGTCGACGGCCGCAAGTCCTACGAGGTGGTGAAGCCCTTCGACGGCGTCATCGGCAATCTGAACCGCCGCATGCTCCAGACCGAATCCGCCTGGATGCGCGAGGAGCTGAGCAAATATCAGACCGCCCAGCCCTGCGAGACCTGCGGCGGCGCGCGCCTGCGCCCCGAGCCGCTCGCGGTCAGGATCGCGGGCGAGAACATCTCGCAGGCCGCCGCCCGCTCCGTCCGCCACGCTTTGGCCTGGTTCTCCACGCTGGAGGAGAAGCTCACCCCCCAGCAGAACGAGATCGCCCGCGCCATCCTCAAGGAGATCAACGAGCGGCTCGGCTTCCTGAACAATGTCGGCCTCGACTATCTCGATCTCAACCGCACCAGCGGCACCCTCTCCGGCGGCGAGAGCCAGCGCATCCGCCTCGCGAGCCAGATAGGTTCAGGATTGTCCGGCGTATTGTACGTTCTGGACGAACCCAGCATCGGCCTCCACCAGCGCGACAATGATCGCCTGCTCGTCACCCTCAAGCGCCTGCGCGACCTCGGCAACACCGTCCTCGTCGTCGAGCATGACGAGGACGCGATCCGCCAGGCCGACTGGATCATCGACATGGGGCCGGGCGCCGGCGTCCATGGCGGCACGGTCGTCGCGCAGGGCAAGCTGGACGACGTGCTGGCCGACGAGGCCAGCCTCACCGCCGACTATCTCACCGGCCGCCGCGCCGTCCCCCTCCCGGACAAGCGTCGCAAGGGCACCGGCAAGAAGCTCACCCTGAAAGGCGCCGCCGCGAACAACCTCAAAAGCGTGACCGCGACCATCCCGCTCGGCACCTTCACCTGCGTCACCGGCGTCTCCGGCTCAGGCAAGTCGAGCTTCACGATCGACACCCTCTACGCCGCCGCCGCGCGCCACCTCAACGGCGCCCGCGTCGTCGCCGGCCGTCACGAGAAGCTCGAGGGCCTCCAGTATCTCGACAAGGTGATCGACATCGATCAGTCGCCGATCGGCCGCACCCCGCGCTCGAACCCGGCGACCTATACGGGCGCCTTCACCCAGATCCGCGACTGGTTCGCCGGCCTGCCCGAAGCCCAGGCGCGCGGCTACAAGCCCGGCCGCTTCAGCTTCAACGTGAAGGGCGGCCGCTGCGAGGCCTGCGCCGGCGACGGCCTCATCAAGATCGAGATGCACTTCCTCCCCGACGTCTACGTCACCTGCGACGTCTGCCACGGCGCCCGCTACAATCGCGAGACGCTGGAGGTGAAGTTCAAGGGCCGCAGCATCGCCGACGTCCTCGACATGACCGTCGAGGACGCCGCCGAGTTCTTCAAGGCCGTCCCCGGCATCCGCGACAAGATGCGCATGCTGGAGGAAGTCGGCCTGGGCTACATCAAGGTCGGCCAGCAGGCGACCACGCTCAGCGGCGGCGAAGCCCAGCGCGTGAAACTGGCCAAGGAACTGAGCCGCAGAGCCACCGGCCAGACCCTCTACATATTGGACGAGCCCACCACGGGCCTGCATTTCGAGGATGTGCGCAAACTGTTGGAGGTGCTCCACGCGCTGGTGGAGCAGGGGAATACCGTGGTGGTGATCGAGCACAATCTGGAAGTCATCAAGACGGCGGACTGGATTTTGGACCTTGGGCCGGAGGGTGGCGACAAGGGCGGGGAGATCGTCGCGGTGGGGACGCCGGAGCAGGTAGCCAAGGAGCCGCGCTCCTACACGGGCCAGTATCTCGCCCCGTTGCTCACTCCCTCCGTTCGCCCTGAGCAACCTGCCCCGGCGAAGGCCGGGGAAGGGCGTTCCTCCCCTTCCAAGCGACAATCCAAACGCGAGCGCGAGGCAGCCGAATGAACCTTGATCCGCACATTATTTGTAGCTACATAAATTAATGGCGATCAGCTACGATCCGGCCAAGCGCGACAGGACGCTGAGGGAACGTGGCCTCGACTTCGCCGATGCGGCCGCCGTCATCGACGGGGCCGTATGGGAGTTTATCGACGACCGGACCGATTATGGTGAAGTCAGAGTGACCACCATAGGCTTTCTGCGCGAGCGAATGGTCGTCGTGGTGTGGACACAGCGTGACGAAGATCGGCACATCATTTCGATGCGGAAGGCCAACGAACGTGAACAGCGACGATACGGCAAATACCTGGATTGATCCGGACGACGCGCCGGAACTCACCGACGAGTGGTTCGAAAAGGCGACCTTCCGCATCGGCGACAAGGTCATCCGCCGCGGCCGCCCGCCCGGCTCGTCCAAGCGCCTCGTCTCGCTCCGCCTCGACCAGGCGGTGATCGACCATTTCCGCGCCGGCGGGCCGGGCTGGCAGTCCAGGCTTAACGAGGCGCTGAGAAAGGCGGCGGGGCTGTAATTGAGTATTGTGTCCCCGGAATTTGTGTCCCCGGAATTCATTGGTGTCCCCGGAACTCATGCGCGAGCGAGAGCCCGCCGGGTAAAGCCATCCAACCGTAGATTTATCCCCCGTCATCGGTTCGGCCGAGATCGATGCCGTCGATGATTTCCTGAATGGAACGGCGCTCAAGCGCCCATCGATAGGCGGGGTGTACCTCCCAATGGTATCCAAAATCACCCGCTGAGTCTGACCCAAATCGATTCTGATCGAAAAATACCCAAGAGACAGTTCCATCCGAAAACTCGTTTCTAGCAATAATAAAATCGATCTTAAACAAAAAATTCCGTAGCGTGTTTACGCTGACTGGATCTCCGTTTGTAAATTGCAAACTAGTAGATGATTTAATGTCAGCAAGCTTTTTTGACAATTCATCATTAGTGTATAGAAATGTCTTTCTCCCATGAAGATGCTTGGCCTTGTTTGGCTTCATTCCCAGAACTAAATCCTTTATATTTGGCATCTCCGACTTAAATTCATTTATAATATCTTGAAGACGATCTTGTGAATAGGCCACAAAAGTCGATTGAAGATCAGACGAGCTTATCTTCTCATGACGTTTTCTGAAAGCTTCGTGCGCTGCCCCAGAAATCAATTTCACCAAATCCCTTGGCCGCCTGCGCGTAAGTGATAAAAGAACGATATGTATAGGAGCTTTCTCCCATTTACCTACTCCGTTAAATCGTTCATCTATCACCCTATGTAGGAATTTTGCTATTTGCGGCTGGGACATTGAGGAAAGACTAGTATCAGTTACCTTTTCTCCGAAAAAAGGGCAATTATATACTTGACTTCACAGCCCTCTCGCGGCATTATTGGCCGCACAGAGGGAAGCAACCGCCATGTCCGTCAACATCACCGACCCGATCTTCCACAACGAAGAAGCCGCTCAGGCACATTGCGAAGCGTCGCGTTGGGGCGGTGAACCTTCCTGCCCGCATTGCGGCTCGCTCCGCGTCGCTCGGCTCAAGGGCAAGACGCAGACCGTCTATTTCCTCTGCAATGATTGCCGCGACAAGTTCACCGTTCGCACCGGCTCGATCATGGAGCGATCGCACGTTCCGCTGCACAAATGGCTGCTCGCCTTCCACCTGATGGCCGCCAGCAAGAAGGGCATGAGCGCCAAGCAGATCGAGCGCATGTTAGGCGTCACCTACAAGACCGCGTGGTTCCTCTGCCATCGCATCCGCGAGGCGATGGACGGCGCGGACACTGGCGGCCCGCTCGGCGGCCCCAACGCTGTTGTCGAGGCCGACGAAACCTATATCGGCGGTAAGGCCCGTAACCGCGCCAGCCGTAAGCCCGCGCCGAAGAAGGCCGTTGTCGCCCTTGTCGAGCGTGATGGACGCGCCCGCTCGTTTCACGTCGTCAACGTCAATGCAAAGACGCTCCGCCCGCTGATTGTCGTCAACGTCGATCGCGCCTCGCATCTCTCGACCGACGAAAGCCCGGTTTACACTCGCGTCGGCGGCGAATTCGCTGGGCACAGCACCGTCAATCACAGCATCGGCGAATACGTCACGACTGGCGGCTTCAAGCACAGCAACACCGCCGAAAATTTCTTCTCCATCTTCAAGCGTGGCGTGATCGGCACCTATCACCACATGAGCGAGGCACACTTGGGCCGCTACTGCCGCGAGTTCGATTTCCGCTATAACACCCGTTCCATGACGGACGGTGAGCGCGCTGCGCTGGCGCTCAAGGGCGGTGAGGGTAGGCGCCTCACCTATCGGCGGACTGACAGGCTCGCCGCCTAAGTTCGCGAAGCCGCCCCGCCAGATCGGGACACCTCGCAAACGCTATTTCGATTGAGACTCGCCGCCCCTCGCTTTGCTAGCCTTGTGCGGCTTGTGGGGGGTGGCAAAGGCGCGTTTCAGCGCCGCCTCGCGACGTGCCACCGTCTCCGCTTCGGAGTAGGTCGCGTCTTTCTGATCGGAGGTAGGCATGGCGAATGATCCTTTGGAATACGCGGCAGGCTATATCTCACCTCTTACCGATCGTGAACACGCGAGGATCGGGCGGATCGCGGTGCTCTGGGGACAAATCGAATACTGCGTTGATGAGGTAATCGAATATGTGTCCGGCATGAGATGGCATGAGCTAGAGGCGCTAGGCGTGACCGAACGGACCCTCGCCAACAAGGTGAACTTCCTGCTCAAAATTCGCCATCGCAGCGCCGACAAGGATTACCAGCTTGCCATAGCTGATTTCTGTTCGCTGTTGCACGAAACAAAGACCGCTCGAAATCACCTTTTCCACGGCATGTGGGGCTGGCGGGCGTATCCGAGAACGAAGCAGATGATACCGGCGGCGAGAAAGGCATCGGCACTCAATCAACCGTTCAAATATACTCAGCTTCCCGCTCTGGAGAAAAAGCTGTGCAAATGCTCTCGAATGGCTTTGGACCTTTGCCACCCGGTTTGGAATTCTTCAGTCAGAGCGCGCCTGAATCGCTTCGTCCACCACGCCGATAACGGCGATGACAAATGGATGATGCAATGGTCAGAACGTAATCCCCTGGATGATGAACATCTGGATCGTAGTGCAACAGTAGGTCAACTGCCGCGTCTACGCGCTCTCTTCCCACGAAAATGACATCGTTGCGGCCATTCTCGGCCATCGTCTTTCCTCCTCATTGCGAGGAGGGCAATCATCCTACTTGGTTAAGCACCGGCCTGTCTCCAGCCTCATACGAATCAGCGCTTGTGAACTCAAGTATATAATTGCCGAAAAAAGTGGCAACCCGCTTGGCCATGCACACCAAAATATCATGAGAATCCCAAGTCAACGGTATTAGATATTGCGCGATCTTGTCAGTCGACTCGTCAGACGTTCTTACCAAATGATAAACATCGGTTCTAAGCCCGATCCGAAATTGAACTCCTCGATACTGTCCGCATATATCCCTCAATGAGTTAAGTAGGGCAGAAATCCTATGAATGTCCGCTGGACGACCCTTCCACCCTCTGTCCAAATCATCAAGGTACACATATAGACGATCAGTAGACTCCAGCCTCCTAAGAAGGGCATGGTCAGTGGCCGAGGTGTCCAACGCGATCTTCTCTCTCGCGAACTTCTTCAGCGCTGAAAGTAAGTCTTTTGATGTAGAAAGAACCAAGCTTTTATCAGAAGAACTATCCGTTCCTGCTAGAACCTGCATTGCCTTATCAAAGAGCACTCGAAGCAGACCGGTTTGCCAAGCAAGGGTAGCCTTGTCGAACCGCGCATCATAAGTACCGTCAAGCGATGTAAGGTCAGATGGCTTGAGCCATACACTCGGTCGTCCTGCCTCTAGATCCTCTAAGTGAGCCATCTTGAGCAGCGCGCTCTTCCCGACCCCCTTGTGCCCAACCACAACTCGAATCGGCACGTCTGCTGTGAGACTCTCAAAGGCACGATTTCTGTAGAAATACTGCTTTAGCCGGGCCGCATCTTCGTTCTCCGCGTCCTCAGCGCCGAACAGTTCATGAATGATGTCAGCTGTAAAATTGGGCACTGGCCAATCCTCCCCGAGCGAACGTTAACACGCCATTCCTTAACCTCAAGGCTACGACGCACCGAGTTGGGATTACGGCGCCAGTTTACTGAATTCGCGGCGGAGGCTGCGCCGCACATTGGGTTCACGCGAAGCCGCGAAGGCGCAAAGAGTCCGAGGGACGCACGAACCGCCATACCTACCCACCCTCTTCGCGCCTTCGCGGCTTCGCGTGAAACAAAGGGCCTTCGGCCCATCCTTCCCTTCTCCGCGCCCCTTCGGCTTCGCTCAGGACATGCTTCGCGCCTTGGCCGAAGGCCCCGCAAAAAGCCTCCCCTCCCCTCCACCCCCTCCCCTTGCAATGTAGGATTTCCTCTGTCCTACGCTCGTCGATGAGCAGGAACCGCAAGCGCAGGCACCCGCCCGGCACTGTCTTCAGCGACAGCGAGACCGGCGCGATGATCCGCATCGATGAGGACGGGGAGGAGCAGCTTTACGAGCCGCCGCCCTGGGAGCCCTTCCCGCCCGATCCGCCGCCCGAGTCGCTCGATCACATCCCGATCCGCGCCGACGGCAGCGTCTCGCCTTTCTACACGCTCGATCATGACGATCTGGAGCGGCTGGGGCAGGACACGCCGCGCCGCGACGCGCGCCGGACGCGGCGGGACGGGTGGACGCTGAAGCGGCAGCAGCTGTTCATCGAAACGCTCGCCGCCACCGCCTCGGTCAGCGAGGCGGCCCGCTATGTCGGCCTGTCGCGGCAGAGCGCGCACAAGCTCTATCAGCGCTCGCCGCAGTTCCGCGCCGCGTGGGACGAGGCGCTGAAGGCCGCCGTCGGCGTGCTCGCCGCCACCGCCTTCGATCGCGCCGTCAACGGCACGCAGGAGCAGGTCTGGCATGAGGGGCGCATGGTCGGCTTCCGCGAGAAGCATCATGACCGGCTGCTCCTCTATCTCCTGCGGGTGCGCGATCCGCTGAACTACGCGCCGCTCGACGATCTGGTCGGCTGGCAGCGCCGCCGCGCGATCGAGGGCCAGTCCGGCGGCATCGCCCCCGTGCTCGATCGGCTCGCCGAGGCCGAGCGCGCCTGGGCCGAGGCCGGCCGCGAGCCGCCCCAGCTCCCCGCCCCGGTGGATCGGCTGGACGGCGCATCGGAGCCGCCCGGGCCGGCCCCGCCGCCGGACGGGCCGCCGGACGGGCCGCCGGACGGGCCGCCGGACGGGCCGCCGGACGGGCCTCGGGACCGGCGCGAAGGCCCCGAAGCCGACCCGACGGAACACCCCCCACCCTGACAACTTTGTCAACTTAACAGAGAGGCGGCGCCCGATCCGCGCCGCCGAAATCCGCCCCGTCCCCCGCGCCCGTCCGTCCGTCGTTTCGCGTTGAACCCGGTGCGCGGCCGGCGGTTTCGTCCCCGTCACCTCACCGAAGGGAAAGTCCCATGCTCAAGGACCACGATTCCTCCGCCATCCTCGCGGTTTCGGACCTCGATCGCGCCCGCGCTTTCTATGGCGACGTGCTCGGGCTGGAGCTGGACGAGACGGGCGCCGAGGAAGGCGTGCTGGTCTACCGGACCGGCGCCACCAGGCTCGTCGTCTATGCGTCCGATCATGCCGGCACCAACCGCGCCAATGCCGTCGTCTGGGGCGTCCCTCGACAGGCTCGGGATGAGCGGGACGAGTTTGATGAGATCGTCGCCGCGCTGGAGGCGAAGGGCGCGGCCTTCGAACATTATCCCGACATCGGCCGCCTGGAGGGCAACGTCCATGTCGCGGGCGGCGCGAAGCTGGTCTGGCTGACCGACCCGGACGGCAACATCCTCCACATCAACGACATGTAGCCCATGCCGTCGGGGGCCGCGCGAAACCGTCATGGCCGGTGCGACCGTTCGTGGCCATGCGCCCGAACGCGCCCACCCGGCACCGGCCGCCTCACCGCGCGTTCACGGGCGCGATGGTATAGGATGGGGCCATGCGGGCGATGCGATTCCCTGCCTCCGGCGCGCCGCCGCCGCGCGATCGCCGGGCGCGGCTCGGCGCGGGCGCGGCGGCGCTGGCCGTGCACGGCCTGATCGGCCTCGCGCTGATCCGGGGCCTCGCCGCCCCGCCGCTCGCCGAAGCGCCCGAAAGCCGGCTCGACATCTTCGACATCGCCCCGCCCCCGCCGTCCGATCCGCCGCGCGTCGATCTCCCGCCCCCGCCGCCCACGGCCGAGGCGGAGAGCGAGGCCCGTTCCGGCGCGCCGGAGCGCGAAGGTGCCGCCGCACCGCCGAACCTGCGCGATGAGGCGACGCAGATCGTCGCGCCGCCGCCCGTCATCCCGCTTCCCGTGCCCCCGCCGGTCACCGCCGCGCCGGTCGCGGGCACGGGGAGCGCGCCGGACCAGGGCGCGGCCCCCGTGCGCGGGCCGGGCTTCGGCGCGGGGGGCGTGGGCCGGGGGCGCGGCGCGGGCCGGAGCGGCGACGGGCGCGGCGCCGACGGCGAGGGCGGACGCGGCGGGCTCGGCCGCCACACGCCCCCGCGCCATCTCTCCGGCCGCCTGTCGGACCGCGACTATCCCCGCGCGGCGGGCGAGGCCGGGGTGAGCGGCACCGTCTCCGTCCGCTTCACCGTCGGCGTCGAGGGCCGCGTCACCGATTGCTGGATCACCCGCTCGAGCGGCAGCCGCCTGCTCGACATCACCACTTGCGAGCTGATCGAGCGCCGCTACCGCTTCGCCCCCTCGCGCGACGAACGCGGCCGCCCCGTCCCCGCCGACATCGTCGAGGACCATGAATGGCTGAGCTATGACGAGCCGCGCGGCCGATGAGGCGGTGCCCGCCTCTAATGCAGCCCGCGCATCGGGGCGTCGGCGTCCACCGGGCGGAGCCGTCCGGGGCGCGGCTCGGCGGGTCGCCCGCGCGCGGTGACGGAGGTGACGACGCGGTCGCGCCCGCCGGTCTTGGCGCGGTACAGCGCCGCGTCGGCCCGGGCGATGACGCCGTCCAGCCCGTCCTCCACGCCCCGGCAGGGCGCGACGCCGAAGCTCATCGTCACGCCGACGCCGGGATGGCCGGGCAGCGCGATCGTCGCCACGGCGGCGCGCAGCCGCTCGACGAACCGCTCGGCCCGCTCCAGCGCGTAGGCGGGCAGGAACAGCGCGAACTCCTCGCCGCCGATCCGGGCGACCAGCATGTCGTCATGCGCGCCCAGCCGCAGCGTGCGCGCCACCAGCCGCAGCGCCAGATCGCCGGCGGCGTGGCCGTGCTGGTCGTTGATCCGCTTGAAATGGTCGATGTCGCCGATCGCGATGCAGCCCGTGCCGGCCGCGCCGATCTGCCTGGCGAGCACCTCGCGGAAGCCGCCGCGGTTGAGCAGGCCGGTCAGCGGGTCGTGCCGGGCCAGGCGCGACAGCGCCGCCGTGCGGTCCGTCATCAGCAGGAACAGGCCGGACAGCGCCATCGCGAGGTAGAGGACGGGAACGCCGGTGATGAGCGCGGCGCGATAGGCCTCCACCGCCGCGCCCTGCGCCGTCGGGCCGATCCGCAGCGCGAGCACCAGCAGCGCGGCCTCGAAGGCGATGAACAGCAGGGCGATCGCCACCGACGCCTTCTCCACCGTGGTGCGGCGGCCCGGCCGGGCGAGGATGGCGTGCGCCATCAGCGGCAGCATCAGCAGCGCGCAGGCCGGGATCAGCGCGAAATAGAGGCCCATATGCGGCCACCAGAGCCGCGTCGCGACCGCGCCCAGCGCGACCGCCCCGGCCAAGGCGGCCAGCGCCCAGGGATGGACGGCGAGGCCGCTGCGCTGGCGATAGCCGGCGACGCCGAACAGGATCATCGCCGTCGCGGCCAGCGTCGAGATCATCCAGAGCAGCGGCGGGGCGTGGCCGATCATGCTGGCGGCGAGGTTCACGCTCCACTGGATCGTCCCCGCGCCGAAGCAGGCCGCCCAGGTCAGCGCGTGGCGCGGCCGCGCCATCGTCGCCCAGGCGGCGACGAACATCGCGCACATCACCGCGCTCAGCAGCGTCATGACGATCAGCAGCGAAAGCACGGCCATCGCGACCCTATGCGGCGGGAAGGGTTAGCAAAGCCTATACGCCCGCGCGCGGCGGCGGGGTTTCTGCTATGGTCGGCGCTCCGCTTCATCAGGGGGAAAGCCGATGCCGCGCTACATGGTCGAACGCACCTTCCCGGACGGTCTGCACATCCCGACGAACGCCGACGGCGCGAGCGCGCTCGGCGGGATCGTCGCCACCAACGCCGAAGAGGGCGTGACCTGGGTCCATTCCTATGTCAGCGCCGACAAGAGCCGCACCTTCTGCGTCTACGACGCGCCCTCGCCCGATGCGATCCGCAGCGTCGGCGCCAGGAACGGCGTGCCGGTCGACGCCATCCACGAGGTCAGCGTCCTCGATCCCTATTTCTATCACTGAGCGGCCGAAAGGGCCGTCCGAATGCGCGGCGCGGCGCAACCATCCGCCGCGCCGATCATTACGCCTTCATCCCGAACCGAGGAAGAGGATGGGCTCATGCGTATCGCACTCCTGGCCGTCACCATGTCGGCCGCCACGCTCGCCACCGGCTGCGCCACCTATGACGACGGCCGCAACTATCGCGGTTATGACTGGAACCGGCCGGATCCGACCTATGGCGGCTATCACGCCGATCGCTATTACCGCGACGACCGCCGCTACCGCGAACGCCGGCTGAGCCGCAACGACCGCATCTATCGCGGCCAGGACGGGCGCTATTATTGCCGCCGCAACGACGGCACGACCGGGCTGATCGTCG
>CAZTPD010000047.1:0-14318 GCA_964614625.1 uncultured Sphingosinicella sp.
GCGTGAAATCGTCGGCGGCGAGCCGCTGCTGCGCCCACAGCATCAGCGCCTGCTCCAGCATCGCGAGCCGCCCCTTGAGGCAATAGGTGCGCGAGCCGGCGACCTGCGTGATCCGCGCGAGATCGGCCCAGTCGTTCTTCTCGATCAGGGCGACATGGTCGAGCGGCGCGAAATCGAATTCGGGGATCACGCCTTCCTGCCGGACCACGACATTGAAGCTCTCGTCCGGACCGACCGGCGCGCCTTCCCAAGGGATGTTGGGCACGCGCAGCAGCAGGGCGTCCAGCTCCGCCTGCTTCTCGCCCAGCTCGGCCTCGACCGCGCCGATCTCGGCGCCGATCGCCTTGGCCCTGGCGCCCAGCGCCGGGCGCTCTTCCGGCGCCGCGCCCTTGAAGCTGTCGCTGATCGCGTTGCGCTGCTGGCGCAGGCCGTCGACTTTCGTCTTCAGCTCGCGCGTCTCGCCGTCGCGGGCGAGCAGCGCGTCGAGATCGAGCGCCACGTTCTTTTGCGCGATCGCGGCGCGGACGGCGTCGGGATTGTCGCGGATGAATTGCAGGCTGAGCAAGGAACGGACCCTTGGAAATTGCGGGGAAATGCGGCGCGGCGGCGCAGGCTTACGGCAGGCGGCGCGCGCGGCGCAAGCGGCTTCGCCCGGAGCGGCGCGCCGCGCGCCAAAAGAAGGGGCCGGAAGCGGCTTGCGCTTCCGGCCCGGAAAGATGGTGGCTCTCCGGTCAGGTCCGGGGGGCTAGGGGACCGCCCCGGACCTTTCGTCGAACCGAATTCCCGGCGTGTCTCTTAGAAGCGCAAGGACGCCGAGACGAAGAAGTCCCGCCCGAGCACGTCATATACGCCCGGATAGGTGTTCGTCTGCTCGCTGTTGTTGCCGGCGATCGGCGGCGTCTTGTCGAACAGGTTGTTGACGCCCAGGTTCAGCGTGAGATTGTCGTTCACGTTGAACGCGAAGGACAGATCGAACAGGTCGTAGGCGCCGATCCGATCGGTGACGAAGACGGTCCCGTCGTCATCGTCGTCCACCGCGCCGACATGCCGCCAGCGCAAGGACGCGGTCAGCGGACCATCGATCCACGACAGGCGGCTCGACCATTTCCACTCCGGCGTCGGATTGCCGCAGTTGAGGCCAAAGAAGCCGGCGCATTCGATGACATCGTCCGGCAGATCGACCAGCGGCGTGAAGCTGTTGTTCCAGGAATAATTGCCCAGGAAGAAGAAGCTCAGCCGCGAACTGCCCGCGCCCCACAGGCTCGTGTTGAGCGGTACGCTGTAGTCGATCTGGAAGTCGATGCCCTCGGTGTTGAACTCGGACAGGTTGGCCAGCGTCGCGGTCACCACGAAGGGAGGCCCGGAGATGACGCCGAGCGGATCGCGGGCGATCAGGCTGCAAATGCCGCTGCTCGGATTCTGAATCACGTTGTAGCAGAGATTCAGAATGTTGTTCACGCCGCCGCCGGCCGCCGCGATCGAGTTGCGGATACGAATGTCGTACCAGTCGACCGTGATGTTAAGCCGCGGGATGAAACTCGGCCGCAGCACGACGCCGGCCGTCCAGGTGTCGCCCACCTCTTCCTGGAGGTTCGGGTTGCCGCCGAATGCGCCCTGGATCTGGGCGTTGGGCTGGAGCACCAGGCCGGTGCCCAAAGCGTCGGCCGGTACGCCCGTGGCGATGCAGGTATCGCGCAGCGGACCCGCCGCGACGGCAGCCGCGCCGGCGCACGGATCGGTGGCGCCGGGGAAGCCCACCGACCGGCCGCCGAACAGCTCGCCGACGTTCGGCGCGCGGATCGCGCGCTGATAATTGCCGCGGAAGGTGATGTCGCGGACCGGCGCGAACTCGACGCCGGCCGCATAGGCCCACACGCCGCCGACATTGTCGAGCGAGTAATCCGAATAACGGGCCGCACCGCTCAGCTCGAAGCGATGGATGAAGCCGTCCTGGATGATCGGGATGCGAAGCTCGACGAAGGCCTCCTTCGCGTCATAGCTGCCGGCGGTCGGCTGGCCGGCGTTGAAGCCGACCACGTCGCCCGACGACAGGGCCGTGTCCGGGATGAACTCCGCGCCCATCGAGCGCCACTCGACACCGGCCGCGAAGGCGACCGGATCGGTCGCCGAGCCGAAGGTGAAGAGCGGACCGGAGATGCTGGCCTGCGCCACCTGGAGCTGCGAGATCGTCCCGTTCTGCGCCAGGATCGAAACCGCCTGGATGCAGGCATCGCTCAGTTGGCCTTCGCCGAACGCATTGCAGGTGCCGTTCCCCGCCAACCGGGTGAAAGCCGAGCGCGACACGTTGCCGAGCTGAACCGACGCGTTCCGCGTGCGCGAGAACATGTAATAGGCATCGTAGGTCAGCGTGTCGGTCAGGTTGCCGCGCAGGCCGGCCAGCACGCGGAAGGCGTTGCGGTCGTCGGTGACGTTGCGCGACCCGATGCCGGTGGTGCGGCTGTTGAGCTGCAAGCGGACCGTCTGGCAAGTCGTGGGATCGGCCACATCCGTGCAGCCCGGGTCGAGCGCGGGAAGCGTCGATGTGCCGGCGGAAACTGGGCCGAAGGCAAGCGAGCCCCCGGCGATCGCCGCCTGCTGACGCGCCGCGATCGTCTGCATCTGGGCGAAGTCCGCCGCCGACACCAGACCCTGGATCGCCGCCAGCTCGAAATCGGTCACCTGCGTGATCGGCGTCGCCGCCAGTTCGTTGGCGACGCGGTTGTTGACGAAGGCGACCTCGGCATAGGCGTTGAGCCCCGGCGCGATCTCATATTCGCCATAGCCGCCGAGCAGCCAGCGCTCCTGCGGCACCATCAGATAGTTGGCGGGCGCGTAATTGTAGCTGTCGGTCGTGCCATCGTAAGGCGTGCTCGTGCCCGGCGTGCCGAAGAAGGCGCCCGAACCGGCATAATTGGTGCCCGCGCCTACCGAGGCTGGGCCGACGGCCACGAAACGGCCCTGCGGCACGCCGGCGGAGCCGAGCGGGATCAGGTTGCCGCCGCTGTCGCCGAGCGCGAAGAAGGAGAAGTCGCGGTCGGCGGCCATGATCGAGCCGCGATTGTAATATTCGCCATAGACCGCGACGTTGCCGCGGCCGTCGGCGAACTGGGTGCCGATCGCGACATAGGCGTTGTAGCGGCGACCATCACCTTCTTCGGTGATGCTGTACTGGCCGCCCATGAGGATGCCGTCGAGATCGGAACGCAGGCGGAAGTTGGTGACGCCGGCGAGCGCGTCCGAGCCGTAGACCGCCGAGGCGCCGCCGGTGACGACATCGACGCTGTCGAGCAGGAACTGCGGGATCGTGTTGAGGTCGGTGACCTGATTGGTCGAATAGAACATGTAGCGGCGGCCGTTGACCAGCACGAGGTTGCGCTGCGAACCGAGGCCGCGCAGGTTCAGGGTGGCAATGCCGCCGCCCGGATTGTTCGAGAAGGCGGTCGTGCCCGGCACGACCTGGGGCAGCGTGTTGATGACCTGCTCGACGTTGACAGAACCGGAAAGCGTGAACTCCTCGTCGCCGACGACAGTGAGCGGGCTGGTCGAGGAGAGATCGCGGCGCGCGATGCGCGAGCCGGTGATGACGATCGCCTCGCTGCTGTCGTCGCTCGCGGACGTGATGTCGTCCTGCGCGAAAGCCGGCGTGGCGCAGACGAGCGCGGCCGTGCTCAGCAAGGCGGTTTGCAGAGCGATCTTCGTGGTCCTGGTAGCGGTCATTCTTGCCCCCTTGGGTTGCGATGTGGACCTCGCCGCCATTGCGCGACGGCGAGACAGCCGGCGGCCTTCTTTCGGCGAAGGTCTCGCACCGGCTGGCTGGGCGGGGGCGTATCAGGAAGCGCCGGCCTTCACGATTTGTCGAAGGTTATTGGGGCAGATAACTTTAGGTATAGTATGGCCCGAGCCATCAGAGGCGCGCCGTGCTTCGGGATGACTTCAAGGGGCTGTCCGGGCGGCACAAATCTCGCCCGGCGTTGCACGGCTGCAACAGATATTCGGCCCGGCCGGGCCTTGCTCAGCCCTTCGCGGCGTCCGTTCCGCGCGCCAGGATCGCGAGCTCGGTCCGGTTGGTGACCTCCAGCTTCTCATAGATGCGGTGGAGATAGACCTTGACCGTCCCTTCGGTCAGCCCGAGCTGCGCCGCGATCTCGCGGTTGCGCAGCCCCTGGGCGACGAGATCCACGATCGCCGCCTCGCGCCGGCTGAGGGCCGCGAAGCCGTGATGGGCCGGCTCGCTCTCGCGCAATTTCAGGTCGAGCGCCTGCTGGACCAGCGACGGCTCCAGCCAGCGCCCGCCCCGCGCGACCTCGTCGAGACAGGAGATCAGGCGGCTCTGCGCGCTTTCCTTGAGGACGATGCCTTCCACGCCCAGCCCGATGGCCTCGATCAACTTCTTGTCGTCGAGGTCCGCCGTGAGCAGCACGACCGGCGTCGCATCGCCCGCGGCGCGCAGCGCGCGCAGCAGCTCGACCCCGCCCGGCGGCGGCATGCGCTCGTCGAGGATCAGGATGTCCGGCCGGACCTCGCCGATCAGCTCGCGCGCGCGCGCGCCGTCCGACGCGGTCGCGGCGATCGTATAGTCCGTGTCGCGGAAAATCGCCTCGAGCCCCAGCAGGATGACGGGATGGTCGTCGGCGACGAGCAGCCGGATCATGCGGCGCGCCCCAGCGGCAGGGAGATGATGATCTGGGAGCCGCCCTGGCCCGACGCGAGCGCCAGGTGCCCGCCCAATGCGCGCACGCGCTCGCTCAGCGACCAGGGCAGCCTGCCGTCCTTGTCGGCCGTGAAATGCCCTTCGCCCGGGAAGCCGGATCCGTTGTCGGTGAGCACCAGCCGGATGACGTTGTCCGAAGCCTCGACCTCGATCCCCACATTGCTCGCCTTGCCGTGCCGCACGGCATTGGCGATCGCCTCGCGCACAAGCTGACGGCAGTCGCGCTCGACCGGGACCGGCGCTTCGATGGCGGACGGGCACTGATCGAGGCTGCAATGCACGTTCCACTGGCGCGACATGCGCGCCGCCAGCTCGCCCAGGCTGTCCCGCAGATCCGTGGTCGCGCCCGGCGGGTTGCCGCCGCGCAGCTGGCCGATCAGCGCGCGCACCTCGCGCTGCTCGGCGACGAGATCGTCCTGCAACGCCTCGATCTCGGCCTCCACGTCCTGGCCGGCGCGCGCGGATTTCTTGACGCCCTCGAGCCGATAGGAGGTGCCGGCGAGCAATTGCAGCACGCTGTCGTGAAGATCGCGGGAGAGCGACAGGCCCGCGCGGGCCGACGTCGCATCGGCGAGCAGCGCCATCACCGAGGCGCGCTCGAAGGCCGCGGACACCTCCTCGCCCAGGCTTTCGCCCTTGGCGATGTCGTCCGAGCACAGGCCCGGCATGCCGATCGCGAAGGCGATCCCGCCATAGCCGCTCGCCTCGATGGGCACGGCGATGCCGCTGCCCAGCGCGTAGTCACGGGCGAAATCGGCGGCGATCATCCCGGCGGTCGCGCCGATGCGCCGCGCGCGCCCCTCGCGCCAGAGCATGCGCCCGCGGACGAAATCGAACAGGAAAGGCGTCCCGGCGCGCCGCCGGTCGACCAGCGGGCCGAAGCGGCCGGGATCGAGCCGGCTCTCCGAAAAGCCCGCTTCGTCCAGCACCGCGACATTGGTCCACGGCTCCTCGTAATCCCACCAGGCGACGACCACGCGCGCGGCGCCGGTGTTCGCGGCGATGAACTCGGCCGCCGCGCGGATCGGCGGATCGGCGGCATGCGAAGGATCGGACGAATGGGCCTGGATGAGGCGCGGCATGCGCGGCCGGAGCTGGTTGAAGCCGAACCAGACGATCACGAAGGACAGGACGAAGAGGAAGGCCGTCCGATAGAGGAAGCGGCGCGAATCGAAATCCGTCGATTCCCAGAACGTGCCGGTCGCGCTGGCGAAGAGGAAGAGCGAGATAAGCACGATGGCGGTGATCGCCGTCTCCAGCCATCCCCAGCGCAGCGCAGCCGAGAGGAGGATGAACGCGAAGAACGGGAAGAACGGATTTGAATAGCCCTGGGTGAGAAACACGAGGCTGGTGAACATGGTCAGATCGACGATCAGCGCCGGCAGCGCCAGGCGGGTCTCCAGCCGCCAGTCGTCCCAGGTCACGACCAGGCAGAGCAAGGCCACCAGCAGATAGCCGAACAGCAGCGCATAGGCGGAGGCGGCGTGATGGACGGGCTGCGAAGGATCGAGCCAGACGCCGGTCAGGAAGACCGCGCCGAGCACCACGCGGCTCAGCGAAATGACGCGACCCGACCGATGCTGAAAGGTCTGCTGAATCATTGATTTTGCCCACCCGACGCGCCTCGCCCCCGAGACACGCCTTGCGGGCAAGGCTAACCTGATCTTTTGCAAAGTCAAACGGGCGGAGATGGCGCGGCGGACTGGCGGAGACGGAGGGATTCGAACCCTCGGTAGGAGTAATCCCCCTACGGCGGTTTAGCAAACCGCTGGTTTCAGCCACTCACCCACGTCTCCGAGCCGGGCCTAAGCATGGGGGCTATATAAGCGGATTTTGCCGCAATCAACCGAGCCGGCTGTTTTCCCCCGGCGTCCCGTTCAAACCGCGGCGCGCATACTCCCGGCAGGGTATGAACGCCCTCGCCCTCCCGGGGCAGGATGCAGCGAACGGGAGGGAATTCCATATGATGCATTCGAAACGCTTCGTCGCCATTCTTGTCCTCGGCTTCGGCCTTTCCGCCTGCTCCGGGTCCGGTGAAGGCGGCAATTCCGTGCCGGGCGATGCAGCGGAGGAAGCCCGGGAAGCCGGCGCCGCGCACCATGATGCCGACAGCCCGGCCGGGCGGGCCTATCGCGACGTGCTTGAATGCGCCGCGACCATGGCCGCATCCAGGGTTCGGGTCTCGTCCGTCGAGACCGACGGGGACGCGAGACGCGCGCAGGAGGCTTCGCGACAGCGGAAGGCGGACATGCTGAGGGCTCGCGCCATCGAGCTGGGAGCGGCCGCGGGCCTCTCCCCGGACGCCGTTGTCGAAGAGTTCGACACCCACAGATCCTCGTTCGTCCACGGCCGGGGAATGGGAACGCGGGCGGAATATGGGGCGCTGGTGATGCGCCAGGCCGACGAATGCGCCGCCCGATATCCCGACATCGCGAGCTGACGCCGCCTCAGGGGACGGGAAAGCCCTGCATGCCGGCGATATAGACGTCGAAGGGGAGGTCGCCCTGCCGCCAGGGCGACTGGCGGCCCTGCGTCGCGCGGTTGACGCGCACCGCGATGCGCCGGAAGGCGGCGTCGAGCGACTGACGACGGCGCAGCTCCTCGACGGCGACATTGGCGAACGGGCTGCCCGCGCCGGGCGGTCCGTCCTCCGCGACATTGCCGGGCTCGGTCGAGAAGAAGACGATCGCGGACATGCCGCGCAGGTCGCCGAGCTGGCTGAGCCCGCGATGGGAAGCGGTCAGCTCGGCGATCGAGACGGTCGGCAAAGCGCGCGCCGCCTCCACCTCGAGCGACGCGGCCGCATCGCCCCGCCGGAACGGATTGTCGCGACAGGCGTCGATGATCAGGATCGTGCCCCGCGCCCGCTCGGTGAGGCGCGGCATCGTCCGCTCCACGTCGATCAGGCTGAGGCCGTCGCCCGAGAGGAAATAATTGCGGCCCGACACCTGGATGCCGTGCCCCGCATAATAAACGAGCGCGATGTCGTCGCGCCCCAGCCGGTCGAGGAAGGCGGACAGCTCGCTCTCCCAGCGGGCGAGATCCGGTTCCTCGACGAGCCGGACGTCGCGCAGCCCGGCCCGGCCGAGCGCGGCGGCGATGGCGCGGCCGTCGACGATCGTGTTGGCGAGCCGCAAGGCGCTGTTCTCGGCCTGAGCGTAGCTGGAGGCGAGGATCAATGCGCGCACCTCCGACGCCGCGGCGGGCGTCGCGGCCAGGGCCAGGCCGATGAGGGCGAGCAGCAGGCGGAGCATGGCGGGCGCGCTAGCGGCCGAGCGCGAAGGTCAGGCCGAGATTCAGCCCGTGATTGACGCGGGGGTCGTCGAAGCCGCGCGCACCGCTCAGCGGGAAGTAGAAGATACCGCGATAACGGATGTCGAGCGCGACCCGGTCGCTGAAGCGGGTCAATATGCCGACGGAGATGTCCGGCCCCAGCGAGGTCTCCGCGTCGAGATCGGCGGACAGATCGAGCGTGCCGCCGCCGGCCAGATCGGTCAGCACCGCCTCGGCGGCGCGGGCGGGAACGTGGCTGACATGGACCATGCCGTTGACATAAGCGAGCTGCCGCCGCGCGAAGGGCGCGAAGGCGGCCGCGCCGGCGCGCAGGCTCCAGGTCTCCGACGAGGAGCTGAGCTCGAGCCGCTCCCTGCCCTGGGACAGGCCGAGATCGACCGGACCGGAGCCGGAGAGCAGGGCGACGAGATTGGCGATGTTGCCGGACGAGGTGGAGGCGGCGTCGAGCACGGCGCCGCCGCGCAGCCGTTCGTAGCGGATGCCGCCGATCAGCGCGAAACGCTCGTCGAGCCGGTGCTGCGCGGTCAGCTCCAGATCGAGCCGCCGATAATCGCCATTGCCCTCGGCCACCGAGGTCAGCAGGTCGGTCGCGGTGAACCCGCCCGCGTCGAGCGCCAGCGTGAGCGGCACCACGATCCGCGAGCGCGTCTCCGCCTCGCCATAGAGGGCGGTGAAGGTGAGCTGGGTGCGCTGCCCGCCGATCGAGACCGAGCCGCCGAACATCGGAAAGACGATCTGGCGGGCGCTGCCGCCGCCCGCGCCGACCTCTCCGGTCAGGGCAGCGTCGGGGCCGGCCAGCGCGCGAATCTGGTCGTTGAGGCCGGCCAGCGCGCTGGCCGGGATCGGAAAGCCGTCGACGCCCTGCTGGCGCTGCTCGCCATTGTCGAAATAGACGACGAGGCGCGGCGACAGGCTGATCTCCGCCGCCGGCGCGGGCACGGCGAGCAGGGCGGCGAGCGCGCCCAGCATGTATCGACGCAATTTCACCCTTCACTCTCCCGCCGCCGCCAGTTCGTTTCGGTAACGGCCCGAAGCCGGCGCCCTTAAGGATGCGGGGCCGGAGCCCGTCGCGCGGGGGACTCGTCTGGCCGCAGGATCGACTCGCCTCGCCTCTCGTTCATTGCGGGGCAAGACGCGCCCGCGTTAACCTTCATCCGAAGGATCGTGCGGGGATTAGGGACATGCTGAAAACATTCGCGAAAATGGCCGCGGCGGCGGCGCTGCTGACGGCCGTCCCGGCGCTGGCGCAGATCCAGACGGTCGATCCCAACCAGCCGGTCGAGGATTATCCCGAGTGGCAAAGCGATGCGCCGCCCGCTGCGGACTGGGGGAGCGAGGCGCCGGTTTCTCCGCAATGGCAGGACGAGGCGCCGGCGGACGGCAATTACCAGGAGCCGCAATCCGAATGGACCCCCGTCGGTCCGGATACGAACCAGACGACGACCGCCGACCCCTATGCGCCGCCCGCGGCCACGCGGCCCGGCGAGACGATCCCGCGCGAGGACGTCTTCACCGCCGCCGAAGGCGTGTTCGGGCGCGGGACGGAAGGCCTGGCCGGGATCATCGAGAACATCCTGCGCGACCGGGGCGAGCCCAGCGCCTATATTTCGGGCCAGGAGGCGAGCGGCGCCTTCGTCTTCGGCGTGCGCTACGGATCGGGCGTGATGCGCCACCAGATCGAGGGCGACCGCGCCGTCTACTGGACCGGCCCGTCGCTCGGCTTCGACGCCGGCGCCGACGCCAACAAGGTCTTCATCCTCGTCTACAACCTGCATGACGGGCAGGAGCTGTTCCGCCGCTATCCGGGCGCCGAGGGCAACGCCTATTTCGTCGGCGGCTTCACCGCCCAATATATGCGGCGCGGCGACGTGGTGCTGATCCCGGTGCGGCTCGGCGTGGGCCTCAGGCTCGGCGTCAATGCGGGCTATATGCGCTTTTCCGAGCGCAACCGCTGGCTACCCTTCTAGGATTCGCCAGGGCAGCGTCTCCTCGGCGTGGAACGGCACTAGCGAGGTGCCGCTCGCCGGCAGGGCCGCCGGAACCTCGACCGGCGCGCGTTCCAGCGTGACCGTGCCTTCGTTGAGCGGCAGGCCGTAGAAGTTCGGGCCGTGCTCCGAGGCGAAGGCCTCGAAGCGGTCCAGCGCGCCTTCCGCGTCGAACACCGCCGCGTAGGATTCGAGCGCGTAGGCGGCGTTGAAGATGCCGGCGCAGCCGCAGGCGGCCTCCTTCTTCTCGATCGCGTGGGGCGCGCTGTCGGTGCCGAGGAAGAATTTGGGCGAGCCCGACACGGCGGCGCGGCGCACGGTGAGGCGGTGCGCCTCGCGCTTGGCGACGGGCAGGCAGTAAGCGTGCGGGCGCAGGCCGCCGTCGAACATCGCGTTGCGGTTGATGACGAGGTGCTGGGGCGTGACGGTCGCGGCGACATTGGAGCCGGCCGCTTCGACGAACGCCACCGCTTCGGCCGTGGTGATATGCTCGAACACGACCTTGAGCGCCGGGAAGTCGCGCACGAGGCCGGCGAGGGTGCGATCGATGAACACGGCCTCGCGGTCGAAAATGTCCACGGCCGGATCGGTCACCTCGCCGTGGACGAGCAGCGGCATGCCGATCCGCTGCATCGCTTCCAGCGCCGGATGGAGCCTGGCGATGTCGGTGACGCCGTGCGCGCTGTTGGTGGTGGCGTGGGCGGGATAGAGCTTGGCGGCGGCCCAGATACCCGTCTCGAAGCCGCGGGCCAGCTCCGCCGGATCGGCATCGTCGGTGAGATAGCAGGTCATCAGCGGCGTGAAGCCCGCATCGGCCGGCAATGCGGCGAGGATGCGCGCGCGATAGGCTTCGGCGGCCGCGACCGTCGTGACCGGCGGCGCCAGATTGGGCATCACGATCGCGCGGGCGAACCGGCGCGCCGTATAAGGCGCGACCGCCTTCAGCATCTCGCCGTCGCGCAGATGGACGTGCCAGTCGTCGGGGCGGCGGATGGTGAGGCGCTGCTTCTCGGTCATTCGTCTTGATCGTCATGCCGGCGAAAGCCGGAATCTCCCTCGTTCTTGCTGACGCCGAGACCCCGAAGAAAAAGAGATTCCAGCTTTCGCTGGAATGACGAGGGTTCTCATTGGCGTCGCGCCTCCCTAACTGGCTTCCATGACCGCGACCACCCTCGTCGAACGCGCGCTGATCCGGCTGTCCGGCGAGGATGTGCGCGGCTTCCTGCAAGGGCTCGTCACCAACGACATGGCCGCCCTGACGCCGGAGACGCCGCTCTGGGCGGGATTGCTCTCCGCGCAGGGCAAGGCCCTGTTCGATTTCCTCCTCTGGGCCGACGGCGCGGACGTGCTGGTCGATTGCGAGCGGGACGCGGCGGGCGATCTCGCCCGGCGGCTGACGCTCTACCGGCTGCGGCGGCCGATCGGAATCGAACGCGAGCCGGAGCTGTGCGTCCACTGGTCGCCGGACGGCGACGCGGGCGCGCCGGACCCGCGCCTGCCCGGGCTCGGCCGGCGCTGGCTGGCGGCGGACGGCGCGGGCGCCGACGAGAGCTGGCGCCGCCACCGCCTGGCGCTCGGCGTGACCGAAGGCGTCGCCGAGCTGGGCGCCGACAAGATTCTCTGGCTGGAGTGCAACGCCGCCGAGCTGAACGGGGTGAGCTTCGGCAAGGGCTGCTATGTCGGGCAGGAGAACACCGCGCGGATGAACTGGCGCAACAAGGTGAACCGGCGGCTGGTCGTCGTGCCGGCCGACGCGCCGGGGCCGCGAACCCGCGTCCACTATCCCGAGCTGGGCCTCGCGGTGGAGCATCGCCGGATCGACGATCTCGGCGACGCGATCGTGCCGGACTGGCTGGCGGCGGCGCTGAAGGGCTGAACCCAAGCGCGCGACCGAAAGTCACACGAAAGTCACACCAAAGCGGTTCGCGAAGCCGCTTGCGAACGCGGAGCGGCGCGAAGGTGCCCTGTCCCTCGTTCGTCATGCTGAACTCGTTTCAGCATCCATCTCTCATCCCGCACGATCGGTGCCGGTGGATAACTGGACCCTGAAACAAGTTCAGGGTGACGGACAAGAAGGGCGAGGCGGACAGATCAAAGAGCCGGTTCGGCGGACCGAGTCTGTCGATTCGCCGGGGACAAGGCTGACAGGCCAAATCCTACATTGCAAATGCCGACCCGTTCCTCAGGCCGGCGGCGAGGCGCGTGCAACGCGGGCGATGCTCCACAGGGCGACCGCGCCGATGCCCATCCAGATCACGTTGAGCACGGCGGAAGGATAGGCGCCGTTCACCCCGCTGTTGAGGATGAAGCCCGCCGCGCCGAGCACGTTCATCCACTGGTAGAGCGACGAGCGGGCGGTGAGGCGGCCGGCGGTGAGCAGCGCATAGGCGGCGAGGATCGACAGGGCCGCCGCCCAGCCGATCACCTCGACCGCGATCACCCACCCGTTCAGGCGGTCCCGCCCCGCGCCAGATGGCGCAGCACATAGTGCAGGATGCCGCCATGCTTGAAATATTCGAGCTCGTTGGCGGTATCGATGCGCACGCGCGCGGCGAAGCTGAAGCCGGTGCCGTCGGCGCGATCGACCTTCACCGCGATCTCCTTGCGGGGAGCGAGATCGGCGATGCCGGTGATCGTGAAGGTCTCGGTGCCGTCGAACTCCGGCACCTCGTCGACGAACTGCAAGGGGACGACGCCCATGCCGACCAGGTTCGAGCGGTGGATGCGCTCGTAGCTTTCGGCGATGACGGCGCGCACGCCGAGCAGGTTGGTGCCCTTCGCCGCCCAGTCGCGCGACGAGCCGGTGCCGTATTCCTTGCCGGCGACGACGACGAGCGGCGTCCCTTCCGCCTTGTAGCGCATCGCCGCGTCGTAGATCGGCATGACCTCGCCCGACGGGATATGCTTCGTGATGCCGCCCTCGATGCCCGGCACCATCTTGTTCTTGATGCGGATGTTGGCGAAGGTGCCGCGCATCATCACATCGTGATTGCCGCGCCGCGCGCCATAACTGTTGAAATCGGGCCGCGCCACCTGATGCTCGCTCAGATAGACGCCGGCCGGGCTGTCCAGCTTGATCGAGCCGGCGGGCGAGATGTGATCGGTGGTGATCGAATCGCCCAGCAAGGCGAGCGGGCGCGCGCCGACGATGTCGGTCGGCGGCGTCGGCGTCATCGTCATGCCCTCGAAATAAGGCGGGTTGGCGATGTAGGTGGAGCCGGCCGGCCAGGCATAGGTGTCGCCGCCCGTCACCGGGATCGTCGCCCAGCGCGCGTCGCCCTTGTAGACGTCGGCGTAGCGGGCGCGGAACATGTCGCCGTTGACGTAGGCGTCGATATAGGAGCGCACCTCCTCGTTCGACGGCCAGATGTCCTTCAGGAACACGTCGTTGCCCGCCTCGTCCCGGCCGACGGGATCGTTGACCATGTCGCCCGTCACCGTGCCCTTGACCGCATAGGCGACGACGAGCGGCGGCGAGGCGAGATAGTTGGCGCGCGCGTCCGGGCTGATCCGCCCTTCGAAATTGCGGTTGCCCGAGAGGACGGAGGCGGCGACCAGGTCGTTCCTGTTGATCGCCCCGGAGATCGGCTCCGGCAGCGGCCCCGAATTGCCGATGCAGGTGGTGCAGCCATAGCCGGTGAGGTTGAAGCCGAGCCCGTCCAGCTCCTGTTGCAGGCCCGCTTTCTCCAGATAGTCGGTGACGACCTGGCTGCCCGGCGCGAGGCTGGTCTTGACCCAGGGCTTGCGGGTGAGGCCGCGCTCGCGCGCCTTCTTCGCGACCAGGCCGGCGGCGACCAGCACGGCCGGGTTGGAGGTGTTGGTGCAGCTCGTGATCGCGGCGATGACGACGTCGCCATGGCCGAGATCGTAGCCCTCGCCCTCCACGGGCGCGCGCAGGTCCGGCGTCTCGCAGGCATATTCGCCGGTCAGCGCGGCCGCGAACGCCTCGTGCAGCTTCGAGAGCGGAACCTTGTCCTGCGGCCGCTTGGGGCCGGCGAGGCTGGGTTCGACACTGCTCATGTCGAGGCTCAGCGTCTCGGTGAACACCGGCTCCTCGCCGTCGGCGACCAGCCACATGCCCTGCGCCTTGCAATAGGCCTCGGTGAGCAGGATGTCCTCCTCCGGCCGGCCGGTGAGGCGCATATAATCGAGCGTCTTGTCGTCGATCGGGAAGAAGCCGCAGGTCGCGCCATATTCCGGCGCCATGTTGGCGATCGTCGCGCGATCGGCGAGGCTGAGCGCCGAGACGCCGGGGCCGTAAAACTCGACGAACCGGCCGACCACGCCCTTGGCGCGGAGCATCTGGGTGACGGTGAGCACCAGATCGG
>CAZTPD010000048.1:0-14189 GCA_964614625.1 uncultured Sphingosinicella sp.
GGAAATTGTTGGTCGAGGTGGCGAAGCCGTTCTCGCCGGCGTTGAAGCTGATGCCGGGCGTGTTGCGCAGCACCTCGGTCAGGTTGGTGGCGCCGCGCTCGCGGATGATCTCCTGCGGGATGATGCTGACCGTCTGCGGCGTGTTGACCAGCTCGGCGGTCTGCTTGTCCGACGAGGTCTCGCCGCGATTGTAGCTCTCGTCGATCGCCGTGTCGGTCACGGTGACGCGGCCGAGCCGGGTCGCGCCCTGATCGTCGTCGGTCTGCTGGGCCAGCGCCGTGCCGGGCACGACGAGGAAGCCGATGCAGGAGGCGGCGAGGAAGGACGGCGCGGCGCGGCCGCGGCGCGGCGAAGTGTCGGTCAGGTTGGTCATTTGCCCCACTCTTTTTTATTGATAATGATTAGCAACAGCGCCCTTGCCTGCTGACGCTCGCGGGGTCAACCCTTTCCTTCGCACATGCAGCGAAGTCTTGCCAAACGGGCGCGGGCGCGTCATCGGGCGCTGATGCAAGGCATTCGCAATAAAGGGGCGCGGCGGGCGTCGGCCCGCTGATCGCGATGGGGCGGCCCGAGAATCTTCCGGCCCTCGCGGCGGTGCTCGCGCTGCACGGCCTGGCGCTGGTCGGGCTGGTCGCCGCGCTCGACATCCGCATCCTGCCGGAGCGCGAGGTGCCGCTGCTCGTCACCCTGCTGCCGGAAATGGCGCCGCCCCCGCCGGTGGAGCTGCCGCCCCCCCCGCCGAGCGCGCCGCCGCCCGTGCGGATCGAGACCTCCCGCCAGATCGTGAACCTGCCCGCGCTGGTCACGGTCGCGCCGCCGCCGGAGGAGCCGGTCGCCGTCGCCCCGCCGGCGCCGCCCGCGCCGCCGCGCCCCCCGGCGCCGCCCGCGCCCATCACCCCGCCGGTCTTCGACGCCGCCTATCTCAACAATCCCGCGCCGTCCTATCCGATGGAATCGCGCCGCGCGCGCGAGGAGGGCGAGGTCGTGCTGATGGTCATGGTGAACGAGCAGGGGCGGGCGACCTCGGTCAGCGTCCACCAGAGCAGCGGCCATCCCCGGCTCGATCGCGCGGCGGCCGCGGCGGTGCGCCGCTGGCGCTTCGTCCCCGCCCAGCAGGACGGCCGGCCGCGTGCCGCGCGCGTGCTGGTGCCGCTGGGCTTCTTCCTGTCCTGAGGGGGCGGGAGCGGACCAACCCCTTCTTCGTCACCCCAGCGAAGGCTGGGGTCCATGCTGACTCCGTATGGACCCCAGCCTTCGCTGGGGTGACGACATTGTGGAGGCTCTACTTCGCGTAGCCGCCGTCGCTGACCAGGCAGGCGCCGGTGACGAAGGCGGCATCGTCCGACAGCAGGAAGGCGATCTGGCCGGCGATCTCCTCCGGCCGGGCGTAGCGGCCGAGCGGCGTCGCCATCGCGGCGAGCGCCGCGAACGCTTCCGCCTCGCCGCCCTCCTGCGCCGCCAGCTCCCGGAAGAAGGGCTGGGTGCTCCAGATCGGCGTTTCCACGCCGCCGGGCGCGATCGCGTTGACGCGGATGACGGGGGCGCCTTCCTGCGCCGCGATCCTGGCCAGATGGATGAGCGCCGCCTTGGACGCGCCATAGGCGCCGATGCCGGGCTCGGCCTTCACGCCCGCGACCGAGCCGGTGAGCACGATCGCGCCGCCGCCCGTGGCGCGGATCGCGCGCATCGCGGCGCGCAGCGTCAGGAAGGCGCCGTCGAGATTGACCGCCATCACCTTGCGCCAGTCGTCGAAGCCCGTCTGCTCGACCGGCCCGCCGGCGGTGATCCCCGCATTGACGACCGCGTGGGTGAGGCCGGTGAGGTCGAGCCCGTCCCAGAACGCTTCGTCGGCCACGTCGCCGATCCGCACGTCGCGCTCGCAGGGCAAGGTGAAGGCGAAATCGCGCAGCCGGTCCTCGTCGAGATCGACGAGGATCAGCTTCCTGGCGCCGGCTTCGGCGAGCGCGCGGGCGGTCGCCGCGCCGATCCCGGAGGCGGCGCCGGTGACGAGGGCGACGGCGTTGGCGAGATCGGGCATGGCGGCGGGTCTAGCCCGGTCCGGTCCCGACCGTCACCCTGAACTTGTTTCAGGGTCCAGTTTTCCACCCGCCGCGTGGTTCGTCGCTGGATGCTGAAACAAGTTCAGCATGACGGCGTGGCGGATGGCTAGGCCGCGATGTCCCCGATGCCGAGTTCGCCGAGCTTGCGGTAGAGGGTGGAGCGCCCGATCCCCAGCCGCCGGGCGACTTCCGTCATGCGGCCGCGATAATGGCCGATGGCGAGGCGGATCACGTCCGCCTCGATCGCTTCGAGCGAGCGCAGATGGCCGTCCGAATCGTAGAGCGTGACGCCGGGGCCGTGGGCGAGCGCGGCGGTGGCCGACTGGCCGCTCAGCGGTTTGGCGTGATAATCGTCGGCGCGCCGGCCGAAGGTCGCCTCGTTGGCGATGTGCGGGAAATCGGCGGCGGTGAGCGCGTCGCCCTCGCACAGCACGGCGGCGCGGAAGAGGGCGTTCTGGAGCTGGCGGACATTGCCCGGCCAGCCGTAGGACATCAGGACCGCCAGCGCGTCGTCGGTGATCGAGAGCGGGCGCATGCCCGGCTGCTCGGCGATGCGCGACAGGAGGTGGCGGGCGAGCGCGGGGATGTCGCTGGCGCGGTCGCGCAGCGGCGGCACCGGCACGTGGACGACGTTGAGCCGGTAATAGAGATCCTCGCGGAAGCGCCCGGCGGCGACCTCGTCGGCGAGGCGCCGGTTGGTCGCGGCGATGATGCGCACGTCCACCGTCTGGGTGATGCGGCTGCCGAGTCGCTGGAACTCGCCCGCCTCGATCACGCGCAGCAGCTTGACCTGCGTGTCCAGCGGCAGCTCGCCGACCTCGTCGAGGAACAGGGTGGCGCCGTCGGCGTCCTCGAAGCGGCCGACATGGCGGTCGAAGGCACCGGTGAAGCTGCCCTTCTCATGCCCGAACAGCACCGATTCGACGAGATTTTCGGGGATCGCGCCGCAATTGACGACATGGAGCTGCTTCTTGCCGCGCGGGGAGGCGGCATGGATCGCCTGCGCGACGATCTCCTTGCCCGATCCGCTCTCGCCCTCGATCAGCACCGAGGCGCGGGCGCGCGCCGCCTTGGCCGCCACCGCGAGGGCGGCGCGGAATTGCGGCGCGGAGCCGACGATCTCGTCGAAGCCCAGGCTCTTGACGATCTTCTCCGACAGCGGGCGCAGCTCGCCCGAGGACTTGCGCCGGTCGGTCGCGGTGTTGAGCGCGGCGAGCAGCCGCTCCGGCGCGATCGGCTTGACCAGGAAATCGCTGGCCCCGGCGCGCATCGCCTCGACCGCGACGTTGACGCTGGTCTGGGCGGTGAGGACGAGCAGCGGCAGCTCCGGCTTCAGCGCGCGGATCTGGCGGATCAGCTCCGCGCCTTCCTCGCCCGGCAGCCAGTGATCGACCAGGATGGCGTCGAACTTCGGCTCCTGCGGATCGGCGAACATCGCCCGCGCGGAATCCACGTCGTTCGCGCCGCGCACCCACCAGCCGGCGCGCGCGCCGATCGCGGTGATCAGCCGCCGCTGGGCGGGCTCGTCGTCGATCAGCAGCAGGCAACGGGTCGGATCGGGCCGCATCTCTTTCCTCTATGTGTTTGAAGCATGCGCCTAACCCGGATCGGGTAAAGGGGGGCTTAAAGACCGGGCGCCGCCCCGCTTGCCGCTTGCCCTTTCGGTGCCCGTTGCTAAAGAAGGCGCCGGACAGGGAAGAGGAGCGAGCATGGCTGCGGATGCCGACACGGGCAATGACGTCAGGGCGCACGAGGAAACCTACAGCTTCTTCACCGGCCTGATGAAATGGGGGACCATCGTCAGCGCCATCGCCGCGATGATCGTGGTCTTCATCATCGCGAACTAGCCGGGATCGCGGGGGGTGAAAATCGCGGTTCTCAGGGAAGGCGAGGCCGGCGAGCGTCGGGCCGCCGCCACGCCGGAAACGGTGAAGAAATTCATCGCGCTGGGCGCGAGCGTCGCCGTCGAGGCGGGCGCGGGCGCGGGCGCGAGCATCGCCGACGGCGATTACGAAGCCGCCGGCGCCTCGGTCGGGCCGCGCGCCGCGACGCTCAAGGACGCCGACATCGTCCTCGCCGTGCAGGGGCCGGAGCCGGACGCGCTGAAGGGCGCGAAGGCCGGCGCGCTGCTGGTCGGCGCGCTCAATCCCTTCGGCAAGCGCGAGCGGGTCGATGCCTATGCCAAGGCGGGGCTCGAGACGATCGCGATGGAGTTCCTGCCGCGCATCACCCGCGCGCAGAGCATGGACATGCTCTCCAGCCAGGCCAATCTCGCCGGCTACAAGGCGGTGCTGGACGCGGCGGCCGAATATGGGCGCGCCTTCCCGATGATGATGACGGCGGCGGGGACGATCCCGGCCGCGCGCGTCTTCATCATGGGCGTCGGCGTCGCCGGCTTGCAGGCGATCGCGACCGCGCGGCGGCTCGGCGCGGTGGTCTCCGCCACCGACGTGCGCGCCGCCACCAAGGAGCAGATCGAGAGCCTGGGCGCCAAGGCGATCTTCGTCGAGTCGGTGGCCGGCATCGAGGGCGAGGGCACGGGCGGCTATGCCAGCGAGATGTCCGACGAATACAAGGCGGCGCAGGCCGAATTGGTCTCCGGCCATATCGCCAAGCAGGACATCGTCATCACCACCGCTTTGATCCCGGGACGCCCCGCGCCGCGCCTCATCTCGGACGCGCAGCTCGCGACGATGCGACCGGGCAGCGTGATCGTCGACCTCGCCGTCGAGCAGGGCGGCAATGTCGAGGGCGCGATCGCGGGCGAAGTGGTCGAAAAGCATGGCGTGAAGATCGTGGGGCACAAGAACGTGCCGAGCCGGCTCGCGGCGGACACGTCGGCGCTCTATTCGCGCAACCTCTACAATCTGCTCTCCGCTTTCTGGGACGCGGAGACCAAGGCGCTGGTGCTGCCCGACGACGACGAGATCGTCCAGGGCGCGCGGCTCACCCACGGCGGCAAGGTCGTCAGCGAAAGGCTGCTGGCGTGAGCATCGGCGCCGGCGCCAGCGCGTTCCGGCTCTCGCCGCTGCTGCTCGCGCTGACGCTGCCCGCTCTGGCGGGCTGCGCGGACGGGTCGCTGGGCGGGCCGGGGACGGGCTGGAGCCGCGCGCCGGACCTCAGTGTCTACAGCTCGATGACCCTTTACGGCCGGACGGCGCGCGAGCAGTCGATGCTGTGCGGCGGGTTCAGCCCGGTCAGCGTGCGCTCGCACTGGGAGCGCGATTTCGGCGCGCGCGAATCGGCCGTCGCGGCCCGGCTGATCGCCCGCCACGGCGCGGACGCGGTGCAGGGCGCCGACGTGGATGCCGGGCGCAGTGTCGAATGTCCGGACGTGCCGGACCTGCACTGGCGTCATCAATATGCCCGCCTGCTCCGGCTGCTCGAAATGCGGCTGGGGCTGGCCTGAGGGGGAAGCGAAGTGGACTTCATCACCATCCTGTCGATCTTCGTGCTCGCCTGCTTCGTCGGCTATTATGTCGTCTGGTCGGTGACGCCGGCGCTGCACACGCCGCTGATGAGCGTCACCAACGCCATCTCCTCGGTGATCATCGTCGGCGCGCTGATCGCGGCGATGGCGGGGGGCAGCCCGAGCGCGAAATGGCTGGGGCTGGCGGCGATCGTGATGGCGAGCGTCAACATCTTCGGCGGCTTCGCCGTCACCGCGCGGATGCTGGCCATGTACAAGAAGAAGGAGCGCAAGGGGTGAGGGGGCAATCCGTCATTCCAGCGAAAGCTGGAATCTCACTGCCTTTGCGGGGGTCGGAAAGAAGAAACGGGATTCCAGCTTTCGCTGGAATGACGTGCCGATGGGGGATGTCGATCGATGCATGAGACCGCCGCTTTGCCCGCCTGGGTGATGCTTGCCTATTTGGTGGCGGGCGTCTGCTTCATCCTCGCGCTCAGGGGCCTGTCCAGCCCGGAAAGCTCGCGCACCGGCAACCGCTTCGGCATGATCGGCATGGCGATCGCGGTGGGCGTCACGCTGGCGACGCACGAGATTGCGGGGCTGTGGGAGATCGTCGCCGCCATCGCGATCGGCGGCACCATCGGCCTCGTCATCGCGCGGCGGATCGCGATGACGGCGATGCCGCAGCTCGTCGCGGCCTTCCACTCGCTGGTCGGCCTCGCCGCCGTGGCGGTGGCCGCGGCCGCCTTCCTCAATCCCATCGCCTTCGGCATCGCCGACGCGAGCGGGGTGATCTTCCAGGTGAGCCGGGTCGAGATGGGGCTGGGATCGGCGATCGGCGCGATCACCTTCTCCGGATCGGTGATCGCCTTCCTGAAATTGAACGGCAACATGTCGGGCAAGCCGATCCTGCTGCCGGCGCGCCATGTCATCAATCTCGGCACGCTCGCCGGCATCCTGGCGCTGACCGCCTGGTTCACGCAGGACCAGAGCCCCTGGATCTTCTGGACGATCACCGGGCTCGCCTTCGCGATCGGCTTCCTGCTGATCATCCCGATCGGCGGCGCGGACATGCCGGTCGTCGTCTCGATGCTGAACAGCTATTCGGGCTGGGCGGCGGCGGCGATGGGCTTCACGCTGCAGAACAGCGCGATGATCATCACCGGCGCGCTGGTCGGCTCCTCGGGCGCGATCCTCTCCTACATCATGTGCCGGGCGATGAACCGCAACTTCATCAGCGTGATCGCCGGCGGCTTCGGCGGCGGCGAGGCTTCGGCCGGGGGCGGCGAGGCGATCGACCGGCCGTGGAAGCGCGGATCGGCCGAGGACGCCGCCTTCCTGATGAAGCAGGCCGAGCTGGTCGTGATCGCGCCGGGCTACGGCATGGCGGTCGCGCAGGCGCAGCACGCGCTGCGGGAAATGGGCGACCTGCTCAAGGCCGAGGGCGTCAACGTCAAATATGCGATCCACCCGGTGGCGGGGCGGATGCCGGGCCATATGAACGTGCTGCTCGCCGAGGCCAGCGTCCCCTATGACGAGGTGTTCGAGCTGGAGGACATCAACTCCGAGTTCAGCCGGGCCGACGTCGCCTTCGTGATCGGCGCCAACGACGTCACCAATCCGTCGGCCAAGACCGACAAGTCGTCGCCGATCTACGGCATGCCGATCCTCGACGTGGAGAAGGCCAAGACCGTGCTGTTCGTGAAGCGATCGATGGGCGGGGTCGGCTATGCCGGCGTCGACAACGAGCTGTTCTATCGCGACAACACGATGATGCTGCTCGCCGACGCCAAGAAGATGGTCGAGGAGATCGTCAAGAATATGGGGTAGGACGCCCCCCGCTCCGTTCGCCCTGAGCTTGTCGAAGCATGTCCTGAGCGCCTGCCTTGCAGGCAGTCGAAGGGGGCTGTTCTTTCTTTTCCACCGCCGAAAGAGAAGGGCAGGGCTTCGACAGGCTCAGCCCGAACGGGGAGGGGGATTCCGGTTCCCGCGGAACGGTCCGAATTGCATCCGGAACGGACCGGATCGCGCGACAGGGCGGGGGCGCGCGCGCGACTAAGGCATGAATGGGCGCTGCGCCGCGCGGGTCCGAAACGGACCGGACGGCCTCGGCCCGGCCGCATGGCCTCGCGAAACGGGCTGACAATCGAGCCGCTTACATGGTTAAAGACCTCTCCGTTTCGGAGCCGAAACCGGTTCAGCGTGGCGGGATTGCAGGCGATCCTCGCCGGCGCGGCGCGCTGGCGGAGACGGGGAAGATGGCGCAGGATGCCCTCGACATGATCGAATATCGCGACGACCCGCCGATCCTCGTCTTCGGCGCGCCCGCCACGATCGCGCGTGCGCGGCGCAGCGCGGAGGCGGCGGGCTGGCGCGTCCTGGCCGCCGAGCCGGTCGCGGCGGCGGCCGGGCGCATCGCCCGCGCCCGCGCCGCGCCGATCTTCCTGGACCTGGAGGAGGAGCGGGGGCCGCCCGACCCGGCCCTGCCGGCGCTGCTGGACCGGATGCAGATCGAGGCCGAGGCGGGCCGGCCGGGCGTGGTGGCCGCGCCGCCGGCGCTGATCGACCTCGTCGCCGCGCGCGCCCACCATCCGGCGATCGCCCATCTCTGCCGGGCCAACGAGCTGGAGCGGGTGACGGCGCTGCGGCTCGCCGCGCCCCGGCCGGAGCGGCTGCACGATATCGGGCGCGAGGGCGAGGGGCTGGTCCAGCACGCGCTGCTCCACCAGCTTTCCGAGGAGGTGGGGCGGATCGCCGGCATCCTCGCCTCGCTTTCCGACGAGGACGAGGCCGCGCCGGAGCGCGCGCGGGCGCTGGCGGACGAGGACCAGGAGCCGCCGATCGACGCGGCGCGCATCCGCGCGATCATCCGCGCGCGGCGGCTGCGCGACCAGTATTTCCGGGGCGACCTGTTCGCCGATCCGGCCTGGGACATGCTGCTCGACCTGATGGCGGCGCGGATCGAGCGCAACCGGGTCGCCGTCTCCAGCCTGTGCATCGCCGCCGCCGTGCCGGCGACGACGGCGCTGCGCTGGATCAAGGCGCTGACCGAGCGGGGCATCTTCCTGCGCTCCGCCGATCCGCGCGACGGGCGGCGCGTCTTCATCGAATTGTCGGACGAGGCGGCGCGCGCGATGGCCGCCTATCTGCGCGCCGCCCAGCGCATCGCGCCCGCGGCGATTTGAGGGCTGGCCGGCTGGTGGGCGCTGACGGGCTCGAACCGCCGACCCTCTCGGTGTAAACGAGATGCTCTACCAACTGAGCTAAGCGCCCGGCGGCCAGGGGCGCGTCCCTGCCAGCTTGCGGCGGCTTTCGCAAGCATGAGACGCAAGCGTCAGAGGGCGCGGATCAGCTTCACCGCTACCGCCGCCCAGGGGGGATCGGCGACGACCGTCTGGCGGCCGCCGGCGCCGAGCGGGAGGATGTGGAGCTTCCCATCCTCGCGCCCGATCAGGCGGCCGAAGAGGAAGCGGCCGGCGGGGCGGGGGACGAGGAGGTCGCGGTTGAGCGCGCCGGAGAACTGATCGGGCGCGAGGCGGGCGAGCCAGATCTCGTCGCCGCTGCGATAATCGCCGACGCCGGAGGAGACCGTCATCGCGACCAGCCCCGGCGCGGTCTGCGGCGGCACCACCACGCCTTCGCGGCGGGGGGCGTGGGCGCCCTCATGGTCGAGCGTCGCGGCGACCGGCACGTCGGCGCGCTCGGGCAATTGGACGAGATCGGACGCCTCGACGCCGAGCGCGGCGGCGATGCGGTTCAGCCAGCCGACCGAGACGGTGCGCGTGCCGGTCTCCAGCCGCCCGATCGTCTGCGGCGTGGTCGGCGGATCGCAGCGGTCGGCGACGTCCTGGAGCGTCATCTTGCGGGCGCGGCGCACCTCGCGGATGCGGGTGATCATCTTCCTCGTCCCTTCGATCCGATATTTTGAACCAATAAGGTTTCTCTCTTTCCTACAGATATGCCGGAATGGCAAGGGAAATCGGAAGCGATTCGCACGGGAGAGAGACATGGGAAACAGGCTGCTCGCGGAGAAGCCGCTGCCGCGCGACGGGGCGGCGCGCGCGGGCCGGGCGCTGCCGGAAAAGGGCCGCGCCCGGCCCGCGCGCAGCGTGACCGTGAACCTCGCCGAATCGCCGCTGGGCTGGCTCAAGGCGCGCGGACTGCTGAGCGAACGCCAGTTCGACGCGGGCGAGCAGCTTCGCGCCGACTGGGAGCGCGCCCAGCTCGCGCCCTCGGTCACGATGCGCTGGGACGCGGCGCCGGCCTCGCGGTCGCGCGGCGCGCCGCCCGCCGCGCTTGATCCCACCACCGCGCAGCTCGCGGCGAAGCGGCGCTTCGAGGCGGCGGTCGCGGCGGTCGGGCCGGGGCTGGACGCGATCCTGTGGCGGATTGTCTGCGCCGGCGAAGGAATGCGCGATGCGGAACGCGCGCTGGGCTGGCCGGCGCGCGCCGGACGGATCGTATTGGGCTTCGCGCTCGACCGGCTGGCGGACCATTACCGGATACGATGACGGGACGGCGGCTTTTCGCGCCCTTGGGGGTGGGAACCTTGGAACCTTCCGCGCCGCGCCCTTCCGTCCCGATGGGGTCAGACTGTGTCGGCATTCGAATATCCTCCCCTGCAAGGGGAGGGGGACCGGCGAAGCCGGTGGAGGGGTGTCAGCGGCAGAGGATGATCCCCAACGGCGATACCCCTCCGTCAGCCCTTTGGGCTGCCACCTCCCCTTCAAGGGGAGGATTTGAGGGGCGAAGGCCATATCGTGAATGTCGATACCACCGAGAATCCGGCTTGCCGCCGAAACGATCCCGGTTGAAAAGCAGGCGAGGGTGGGGAGGGACGATGGCGAGCGTCATGGCGGCCGACGGCGAGGAACCGACGCGGATCGCGGCCGCGCCGCCGCCATCGCGCGCGGCCCCGGCGGCGCGGCGGATCGAGGCGCTGGATTTCGTGCGCGGCGTCGCTTTGCTCGGCATCCTGCTGATCAACATCGTCGGCTTCGGGCTGGCGGACGCGCAGGTCAATCCGACGAATGCGGGCGGGGCGCAGGGCGCGAACCTGCTGGTGTGGATCGTCATGCAGATCGGCGTCGAGGGCACGCAGCGCGCGCTCTTCTCGATGCTGTTCGGGGCGAGCGCGATCCTGCTCGTCTCGCGGCTGGAGGCGGCGGGGCGGGGCGACGCGGCGGACATCTACATGCGGCGCAATCTGTGGCTGATCGGCTTCGGCTTCGTGAACGCCTACCTGCTGCTCTGGTGGGGCGACATCCTCTACGCCTACGGCATTGCCGGGCTGATGTTGTTCCCGTTCCGCAAATTGTCGGCGCGGTGGCTGCTGGCGGTCGGCGCCTTCGTGCTGCTGCTGGCGGCGCTTTGGAACCTGCACGACAGCGTGCAGATGCTGCGCAAGCACGATGCCGCCGAGGCGGCGCAGGCGCTGCTCGACGCGGGCAACGCGCTGAGCGCGCAGCAGGAGCAGGCCATCTATGCCTGGGAGGATGCGCGCGCCGGCTTCAAGGCGCCGCCGGAAAATGTCCGGGCGGTCAACGCGCGGATGCAGGCGGGCTATGGGTCCGCGTTCGAGCGGGCGCGGCAGATCAACCTCGTCTTCCAGACCTGGGGCACCTACCGGTTCTTCTTTGATATTTTCGGTATGATGTTGATTGGAATGGGACTTTTTCGCGCCGGGGTGCTGACGCTGGAGCGGCGCACCGGGCTCTATGTCGCGATGATGGCGGGGGGCTATGCGGTGGGGCTCGTCGTCAATTTCCTGGAGACGCGCTGGATCATCGACCGCGCGTTCGGCGCGCTCGCCTTCGCGCAGGCCAATGTGAGCTACGATCTGGGGCGGCTGGCGATGACGATCGGGCATCTGGGCGCGCTGCTGCTGTTCGTGCGCTCCGGCATGCTCGGCTTCGTCCGCCGGGCCTTCGCCGCCGTCGGCCGGATGGCCTTCACCAATTACCTGATGCACTCGGCGATCGCGCTGGTGCTGTTCGTCGGCCTGGGCTGGTTCGGGCAGTTCGAGCGGCATCAGCTTTACTATGTCGTGGCGGGCATCTGGGCGTTCCAGATCGCGTTCAGCCTGCTCTGGCTGCGATGGTTCCGCTTCGGGCCGGTGGAATGGCTGTGGCGCTGGCTGACCTATCTGAAGCGCCCGCCGATGCGCGGGGAGGCGGGACGAGGCTGACGGCCCGCATTGCGCGGAAAGGCGGTCGGCCTTAAAAGTTGCATAAAGAAACCAGACTGGGAGGCCGCACTCATGATCGTCTATGGTTCCTCGCTGTCGCCGTTCGTGCGCAAGGTGCTGGTCTTCGCCGCCGAGAAGGGGATTGCGGTCGAGAACAAGGTCGTCGTGCCCGGCGCGGACGATCCGGAGTTCGCCGAGGCGAGCCCGTTCCGTAAGATTCCCGCCCTGCGCGACGGCGATTTCACGGTCTGCGATTCCTCGGCGATCATCGCCTATCTGGATGCCTTGAAGCCGGAGCCGGAGTTGATCCCGGCCGATCCCAAGGACCGGGCGCGGGCGGTCTGGTATGACGAGTTCATGGACACGATCCTGTTCGATTGCGGGCGCAAGCTGTTCTTCAACCGGGTCGTCGCGCCGATGCTGACCGGCAAGCCGGGCGATCTTGACGCGGCGGATCGGGCGGAGCGGGAGGAATTGCCGCCTTTGCTCGACTATCTGGAGGGGGTCATTCCGGAGAGTCTGTTCCTGGTCGGGGACCGGCTGACGCTGGCCGACATCGCGGTGGCGAGCCCGTTCGTCAATTTCCGGCATCTGGGGATCGCGCCCGATCCGGCGGCGCACCCGAGGCTCACGGCCTGGGTCGAGGCGATGCTGGCGCGGGAGAGCTTCGCGCCTTTGGTGGCGCGCGAGACGGCCTTCCTCGCGCGGGTGGCGGCTTAGGGCCAATCGACATTCGCCCTCACCAATCCTTCCCTCGCTTTCGAGGGGAGGGGGACCGGGCGTAGCCCGGTGGAGGGGCAGATACGAAGCGCGTCTTCTTCCAAGAAAGGCAGGCAAGGCGCTGCCGCGCCGCCCCTCCACCATGCTGCGCATGGTCCCCCTCCCCTGCAAATGCAGGGGAGGATATTCGAATGTCGATACGGCCCTAACGCGGGCCGCAGGCGGCGCGGTCGCCGGCGAGGCAGGCGGCGACGCGGGCTTCGTATTCGGCGCGCTGGCGGGCGACGGCGCGGCGGTGGGCCTCCTGCGCGGCCTGGTGATCGGCCTCGATGCGGGCGATCTCCGCCTCGCGATCGGCGAGCGCCTGCTCGTAATCGGCCTGGTCCTGCTCGGCGCGCAGCCGGGCCGCTTCCTGATCGGCGGCGGCGGCGGCGTTGAGCCGGGAGACCAGGGGCGCCTCGAGCGCGTTGATCTCCTGCCGCCGCTGCTCCTGAAGCGCGCGCCAGGCGAGGTCGGCCTCGGTCGGCGGCGGGGGCGGCGGGTCGATGGCGACCGGGGCGGGCAGGGCGTCCGCGCCGGGCGGAGCGGGCGGCGGATCGTTCTCGGGATAGAGGACGGCCGAGGGCGGCAGATCGGTGGTGCCGATCCGGCCCGGCACGGGCGCGGGGGGCGGCGGAGCCGGGGCCGGGGCGGGCGCGGCGCGGGACGGGGGCGGCGGGCGCAGCAGCGGCGCGAAGGGGCGCTCGGGCGGCGGCGCGTCGGCGGGCTCGGCCCGGGGCGGCGCCCCGGCCTCGTCGGAGGCTTCGTCGGACGGGAGGGAATCGAGCAGGTCGCCGAGCGGCCGCTCCCGGTCCTGCGCGCCGGCGGCGGCGCACAGGAGCAGGCCGGCGAGACCGGCGAGCAGCCGCGAAGGTCCGTGTCGCATGGTCCGGCTCATCCCATCCTACGGCTTAGCGGAGGCTGAACGGGCGCGCCGCCGCCGCCGGGCCGGGGGCCGGGTCCGGCGGGGGCAATCCGTCGCGCTCGGCGCGCAGCGCCAGCTCCTCCCGGCGCGAGCGGATCCGCCCGCCCAGCGCGGCGAGATCGACGCCGGCGGCGCGGCTGCGGGCGAAGAGGCCCCGGGCCGGCGCCTCCTCGGCGCGGATCAGGCGGCCGATGCGGCGGGCGAGCCGATCGATGCGCGCCGCGCGCCGCCCGTCGCCGGCGGCGGCCGTCTCGATCTCGCGGATCAGGCGCCGCGCGCCGTCATGCGCGATCCGGCCGCGCCGCAGCAGGCGGGCGTCGATGCGCCCGTCGAGCGCCGGATAGAAGAGCTCGTCCATCACCGCCATGTGGATGCGCAGCTCCGTGCAGAGACGGCCTTCGAGCCGCGCGCAGCGGGCGCGATCGCGGGAATGGAAATGCGAGGCGAACAGATTCTCGACCGTGCGATGATCGGTCGTCAGCAGCGCGATGGCGTCCTCGCGGCGCGGGTCTTCGTGACGTCGATCGGCCATGTCCTGCTCCCGTCCGCAGAACGGACCGGGGCGGCGCGGGTTCCACGCGCGGCGCGCAGGGCGGGCGGGGCCGGGTCAGTCGGCCCGGCCAGTCGGCCCGGCCAGTCGGCCCGATCAGTCGGCGACGTCGGAGACGGTGCGTCCCACCGATTCCACGTCGCGGCCGATGCCGCGCACCGTGTTGCAGGCGGTGAGGATCATCACGGCGCCCATCAGGACGGCGATCATGCGCATGGACTATTCCTTCCTTGACCGGAGGAATTCCTGACACCGTTTCGCACATGTCGCAATATGGATCGGGGCGCGCCCGAGGGCCG
>CAZTPD010000049.1:0-14143 GCA_964614625.1 uncultured Sphingosinicella sp.
GATCGCGGAACTGGGGCGGTAGGGCACCAGCCCCGACGTCACCCTGAACTTGTTTCAGGGTCCAGGCCTCCACCCGCCCGGCGGTCTCCGCACTGGATGCTGAAACAAGTTCAGCATGACGACTTGGGATGTGGCTTCGGCTTTTCCGGCAAAGGTTCGAAACCCAGTCCCACGGCCAGATCATCCCAATGCGGGTTCTGCGCCTCGATCAGGTTGATCTTCCATTGCCGGTGCCACCGCTTGAGCTGCTTCTCGCGGGCGATGGCTGAGTCCATGTCGGCGAACGGCTCGAAATGCACCAGCCGATAAACGCGATAACGCGACGTGAAGCCCGGCACGGTTCCGGATCTGTGCTGCCAGATGCGGCCGAGAAGATCGGAGGTGACACCGATGTAGATCGTTCCACGAAAGCCGCTCGCGAGAATATAGACGAACGGGTGTCGTTCCATCCTGCATCCGTATCATGCTTCATCGTCACCCTGAACTCGTTTCAGGGTCCAGTTCTCCGCCCGTGCGGCGGTCTCCGGACTGGATGCTGAAACAAGTTCAGCATGACGTGGGTGGGGTGTCGAGGTTTTGCGCGATCCGCCCACGTGCGTCACCCTGAACTTGTTTCAGGGTCCGGTTCTCCACCCATACAGCGGTTTCCCGGCTGGATGCTGAAACAGGTTCAGCATGACGACCCCGGCCTTCAAAAATAGGATTTCATCTGCTTCAAACTGGCGGATGATTCGCGCGGATTCCCCTTCGACCCTGCTTTGCCGCCTGTCCGGGGGAGAAGACCCCCCGCAAATCCATGTGACATTCGTGCCATTCGTGCCATTCGCGCGGATATGGCCGGTCGGGTCCGCACGTCCTAGATTGGCGCCGTGACCAAGGCCGACCGTCCCGACCAGCCCGACGCTCCCACCCGCTTCAACGAGGAGAAGGCGACTTACGCGCTGCGCGGGGCCGATGCGCCGGATCTGGAGGCGGGGATCGCGGCGATCCGCAAGGTGGTGCGGACGCTGCCGGCGCGGCCGGGCGTGTACCGGATGCTCGATGCGCGGGGCGACGTGCTTTATGTCGGCAAGGCGCGGGCGCTGAAGCATCGGGTGACGAGCTACACCCAGGTGCCGCGCCTGACGAAGCGGTTGCAGCGGATGGTCGCGCAGACGCGGGCGATGCAGATCGTGACAACGCACAGCGAGGCCGAGGCGCTGCTGCTCGAGGCGCAGCTCATCAAGCGTTACCGGCCGCCCTACAACGTGCTGCTGCGCGACGACAAAAGCTTTCCTTTCATCCTGCTGCGCGAGGATCACGATTTTCCCCGCGTCCAGCTCCATCGCGGCGCGCGGCGCTTCAAGGGGCAATATTACGGGCCGTTCGCCAGCGCCGGATCGGTGCGCGAGACGCTGAACGCCTTGCAGAAGCTGTTCCTGCTGCGGAGCTGCTCGGACAGCTTCTTCGCCAACCGTTCGCGGCCCTGTCTGCTTTATCAGATCCGCCGCTGCTCGGCGCCCTGCGTGGGGCGGATCGACGCAGCGGGCTATGACGAGCTGGTCCGCGACGCGAAGGACTATCTGGCCGGCAAATCGACCCGGGTGCAGCAGAAGCTGGGGCGGCAGATGTCCGAGGCGGCGGAGCGGCAGGATTACGAGCTGGCCGCCGTCTATCGCGATCGGCTGCGCGCGCTCACCTACATCCAGGGCAGCCAGGCGATCCATGCCGAGAAGCTGGGCGACGCCGACCTGTTCGCGCTGGCGGCGAAGGGCGGGCAGATGTGCATCCAGGCCTTCTTCATCCGGGGCGGGCAGAATTGGGGGCATCGCAGCTTCTTTCCCGCCCATACCGCCGACGTGGCGGAGGCGGAGGTGCTGCAAAGTTTCCTCGCCCAGTTCTACGAGGAGGTGCCGCCGGCGCGGCTGGTGCTGACCGATCGGGCGCTGCCCGAGGCGGAGCTGCTCGCCGAGGCGCTGTCGGAGCGGGCGGAGCGCAAGGTCCAGCTCCGCGCGCCGCAGCGCGGCGATCAGGCGCGGATGATCCGGCAGGCGAAGCGCAATGCCGAGGAAGAGCTGGACCGCCGCCTCGCCGAAAGCTCGACGACGCTCAAGAACCTGCGCGAGATCGCCGATCTCTTCGAGCTGCCCGAGCCGCCGCGGCGCATCGAGGTCTATGACAACAGCCATGTGATGGGCACCAACGCGATCGGCGCGATGATCGTCGCGGGGCCGGAGGGGTTCGTCAAGAACGGCTATCGCAAGTTCAACATCAGGCGGCCGGAAACCGCGCCGGGCGACGATTTCGCGATGATGCGCGAGGTGCTGGGCCGCCGCTTCGCCCGGCTGGAGAAGGAAGACCCGGACCGGAGCCGGGGCGAATGGCCGGACCTGCTGCTGATCGACGGCGGCAAGGGGCAGCTTTCCGCCGTCTGCGAGGTGATGGAGGATGCCGGCGTCCACGACGTGCCGGTGATCGGCGTCTCCAAGGGGCCGGACCGCAATGCCGGGCGCGAGACCTTCCATTTCCCGAACGGGCGGGAGATCACCCTGCCGCCCAATTCGCCGGTCCTGTTCCACCTCCAGCGGCTGCGCGACGAGGCGCACCGCTTCGCGATCGGCGCGCACCGGCAGAAACGGGCCAAGTCGATGGTGACGAGTCCGCTCGACGAGGTGCCCGGCATCGGCCCGGGCCGCAAGCGCGCTCTGCTGATGCATTTCGGCACGGCCCGCGCGGTGAAGGCGGCGGCGCTGGAGGATCTGGAGAAGGTGCCGGGCATCAGCAGGACGACGGCGCAGGGCATCTACGATTATTTCCATCCGAGGGGATGAAGCCATGCGGGAGACGAAGCCATGGCAATGATGAAAGGCGGGCCGGTCGCGGCCGATCCCGACGCCTATGTGGCCGCGCTGGGCGGCTGGCAGCGGGAGACGGTCGCGGCGCTGCGGGCGGCGGTCAAGGCGGCCGCGCCGCTCGACGAGCGGATCAAGTGGACCCATCTCGTCTATTTCTCGAACGGCCCGGTGCTGCTGATCCGCGCCGAGGAGACGCGCGTCCTGTTCGGTTTCTGGCGGGGCAAAAGGCTGCGCGGGATCGCGCCCCGGCTCAAGGCGAGCGGGAAATATGAGCTGGCCAACATCGTCCTGCGCGAAGGCGAGACGGTGCCGGCCGAAACTGTGGCCGCCCTGGTCCGCGAAGCCGTCCGCCTCAACGCCGAAATCGGCGATCCGACGACTCGTTTGTAGCCCACTCCCCCGTCATTCCGGCGAAGGCTGGAATCCACCTTTTCTTCTCCGCGCCTCTGCGCCTCTGCGCGCATTAAAATTGGTTCGCGCAGAGACGCAGAGGCGCGGAGGAAAGGGAGAAGGAAGAAGATGGATTCCGGCCTTCGCCGGAATGACGAAAGGAGGGGCGGTGCGGCATTTACGATTTCTTCCGGCCCCGTCGGTAAGGGCATGGGATGGCTTCGCCCGTCCTCCTTACGGTCGATACCGAGCTGACCTGGCGCCATTACCGGCCGGGCGATGACTGGCGCGTCAATTTCGCGCGGAGCATCGAGCCGGCGGGGGTGGGCGTTTCGCATCAGCTCGAGGTGCTGGCGCGGCACGGGCTGAAGGCCTGCTTCTTCGTCGATCCGATGCCGGCTTTGCTCTACGGCATCGAGCCGATCCGCGCGATCGTCGCGCCGATCCTGGCGGCGGGGCAGGAGGTGCAGCTTCACCTCCACGCGCAATGGCGCGAAGTGGCGGACGGGCGCGATCCGACGGGGATCGAGCTGACCTCGTTCGATTGCGCCGGGCAACGCGACCTGATCGCGCAGGCCCGTGATCTGCTGATCGAGGCCGGCGCCCCGCCGCCGATCGCTTTCCGCAGCGGCAGCTATGCCGCCAATGCCGATACGCTGGCCGCGCTCGCCGATCTGGGCTTCGCCTGTGACGCCAGCCACAATGGCAGCTATCGGCCGGTCAGCGCGCTGCCGCTCGCCGACGCGCAGATCGCGCCGCTGCGGGCGGGGGGCGTGACCGAGATTCCGGTCGGGCAGTTCGAGGACAAAGCGGGGCGGCTGCGGCATTTGCAGATCTGCGCGGCGTCGCTTGACGAGATGACCGGCGCGCTGCGCCACGCCGCCGCGCACGGCCATCCGCTGACCGCGATCGTCAGCCACAGCTTCGAGCTGGCGACGCGCGACGGGCGGCGGCCGAACCGGCTGATCGTGCGGCGGTTCGAGAATCTGTGCGCTTTCCTCGCCGCGAATCGCGCGATGCACCCGACGCTTCGGTTCGATGCGCTGGGCGACGTTCCGCTGAACGCGCCGGCCACGCCCATGCCGCCGCGCCGCGCGCGCACCGCGCGGCGGGTGGTCGAGCAGCTCTGGTCCGGCACCCGCTACGAACGGCCGGTCGAGGCGGCGACGGCGGGGTTCGGCTCGTCGATCGGTGGCGTCGAGCTGCTGCTGCCGCTGATCGGGATTTGACCGTGACGCTCGCCGTCCGCTCCAGCATCCTGCCGCTGCGCGTGGGCCGGCGGACCCTGTGGCGCTTCGAGAAACCGCTGGTCCGGCTGCGGCTGACGCTGGCGCAGGGGCTGGCGGGGGAGATGCCCGATCCGGGCGTGCTGCCGCGCGATGCTGCGGGGCTGCTGGTGACGGCGCTGCCCGAGGCACTGCTCCCCGCCGTCCGCGCCGCCCGGCCGGAGCTGAAGGGCTTCGTGCGGCAAGGCTATCCGCGCGCGTTCGCGGCGTTGGATACGGATTTCGACGCCTATCTGGCGGGCTTCTCGGCGAAGAGCCGGTCGACGCTGAAGCGCAAGGCGCGTAAGTTCGCCGAGCTGTCCGGCGGCGCGATCGATCTGCGCGCCTATCGCACGCCGGACGAGATGGCGGAATTCCATGCGCTGGCGCGGACGGTGTCGGCGCGGACCTATCAGGAGCGACGCTTCGGCGCGGGGCTGCCGGACGGGCCGGAGGCGCTGGCGCAATTGCGCGACCTCGCCGTGCGCGACGCGGTGCGGGGCTGGCTGCTGTTCCTCGACGGCCGGCCGGTCAGCTATCTCCACGCGCCGGCCGAGGGGGATACTTTGATCTACGCCCATCTCGGCTACGATCCGGATGTCGCCGATCTGTCGCCCGGCACGGTGCTGCAATTCGAGGCGATGCGGGCGCTGATGGCGGAGCGGCGCTTCCGCCGGTTCGACTTCACCGAGGGGGACGGGCAGCACAAAAGCCTGTTCGCCACCGGCACGCTCGATTGCGTGGACCTGCTGCTGCTGCGCCGGACGGCGGGCAATCTGGTCGCCGGCCATGTGCTGAACGGCGTGGACGGGGCGGTGGCGGCGGCGAAAAGCGCGCTGGCGCGGATCGGCGCGGAAAGGCTCGTGCGCGCGGCCCTGCGCTGATAGACGCGGGGCATGCGGATCGAGGCCGAGGCCACCATCGTCGCGGTGCGGGGGCATGGCGAGCACGGCGCGATCGTGCGCGCGCTGACCCCGCTGGACGGCGTCCAGGCCGGCTATGTGCGCGGCGGCAAATCGCGGCGCCTCCGGCCCGTGCTGGTCCCCGGCAACTGCATCCAGGCCGAATTTCGCGCCCGCACCGATGATCAGCTCGCCCACCTCAATGCCGAGCTGTCGCACAGCCGCGCCTTCCTGCTGTCCGAGCCGCTGGCGGCGGCCGGAATCGAATGGGCCTGCGCGCTCGCCGCCGCCGCCTTGCCGGAGGGGCATTCCTATCCGCGGGTCCACGATGCGCTGGAGGGGCTGCTCGGCGCGATCGAGGCGGCGCCGAGCGCGCGGGGCTGGTCGGCGGCGTTGGTGCGCTACGAGCTGCTGCTGCTCGCCGAGCTGGGCTTCGGGCTGGATGAGGAAGGGCTGATGGCGCTGCCGCCCGCTTTGCGCGCCGGGGACCGGGCGATCGACTGGCCGGCGTTGCGCGAGGGGCTGCGGCGCGCCGGCGACCTGCTGGCGCGCGATCTGCTGGGCGACCGGCGGGCGGACGTCATGGCGGCGCGCGAGCGGCTGGTGGCGCGGCTGGCGCGGATGGCCGGTTGACCTCGCGGCCCCGCGCCGACAGGAAGGGGGCGTGAAAGAGCTTTTCCCGCACGCCGCCGCCACCGGCGACATCACCGTCCGCGTCTCGGTCAGCTTCCTGCCGGAGCAGTCCGAACCCGGGCAGGGCCGCTGGTTCTGGGCCTATCATATCCGCATCGAGAATGGGGGCGCGAAGGCGGCGCAGCTCATCAGCCGCGAATGGACCATCTCGGACGGGCGCGGCGTCACTCATGAGGTGCGCGGCGAGGGCGTGGTCGGCGAGCAGCCGGTGATCGAGCCGGGCAAATCGTTCGACTATGTCTCCGGCTGCCCGCTCGGCACCCCGACGGGCACGATGGAAGGCCGTTATTTCATGATCGGCGAGGACGGCGACGCCTTCGCGGTGGACATCCCCCGCTTCCCGCTGATCGCCCCGGCGGTGACGAGTTAGGTTCGCCGTTCAGGAAAGAATGGATCGTCACCCTGAACTTGTTTCAGGGTCCATATTGTCACCTCCCGGGAGGCGGAGGCATGGATGCTGAAACAAGTTCAGCATGACGGTAGGGGGCGCACCCTAAACCCCTAGCTCCGGCCAGATCAGGCGCATGCCGTAGGCGGCGGGGATCAGCAAAGCGAGGCCGATCGCGATGTCGAAGGTGCGGATCGGGCGCATCCGGCCGCTCGTGCCCCGGTCGCGGATGTCGGAGGCGGTGATCCACAGGATCGAGACGCCGCAGAAGATCGTGACGGCGAGCAATGCGACATAGGCGGGGAGCAGCCCTTCCGGCCAGATCCCGATCGCCGAGACGGTGAGGATAGCCGCGATACCGGCGGCGATGCCGGTGGTGGCGGCGCGCTGGATCGTCCAGCGTTTCAGCATCGCGCTCACCAGTCCCGGAACCAGCCGGTGATTGCATAGCGGCCGACCGGGGCGAAGGGCGGGACATAGGTGACATTGTGCTTCTGCGGCACGGCGAACAGGTTGAGCGCGTTGAAGCGCGGGCGGAAGCCGGCGATCACGTCGCCGTCCTCGTCGTAGAATTGCAGATAGCCGCCCCATTCCGGGCGCCAGTCGTCGATCGCGAAATTGAGCACATAGGCGACGCGCCAGCCTTCCATGACATGGCTGTCGTCGTGCATCGCGAGGAAATGGCCGGGGCGGTAGAGCGTCGCCTGCGCGTCGGCTTTCTGGAGGCTCGCGAAGCCCGTCACCTCGCGCACGAGGCTCATGAACGGATCGGCGTTGATATGCTCGATCAGCAGATCGTGCGGCGAGCCTTCGTCCCATTTCTCCTGGAGCGCGGTCAGGATCGGATACTGGCCGTAGACGAAGGCGTAATCGCGCCCGCTCATCGCGGCCATCAGCTTCCGGCCGATCGCGGCATTGTCCTGCGGGCTCGCCTTCGCCATGTCGCCGGCGCGCAGCGGGTGGGGGCCGTCGCCGGCCGCTTCCCACGCCACGCCCCAGTCGGTGTGTCCGGACAGGATGTTCCGGATCTCGCGCGCCGTCTGCTCGGTGAGCACGTCGCGAATCTGGATTCGCTTGTCGCGGGCGAAGCGTTTGGCCAGCGCCTTGCGATCCAGCGCCGGATTGACCTCGAACAGGGGGATGCCTCCGCTCATCGGATCAACTCCACATCGACGCCCACCTTGTCGGCGATCCGGCTCCACGCGCGGTCGGACGTGAGCGCGGTCCGCTCAAGCCGTCGTGCCAGCGCGAGGCAGAAACGATCGGCGAGCGACAGGCCTTCCGAGCGCGTGGCGGGCAGGAGCGACGCGGCATCGAGCGCCAGGTCCATGTCGGGCTCGACGACGAACAATGCGAGCTCCTTCAACGAGCTTTCCAGCTCGCCTCGCGAGCCGCCATGGCGAAGCGCGTGATCGCCGATCTCGGCGATGTTGACCGTCGAGATCGCCGCGCCTTCCAGCCGCGCCCGGACCATCTCGTGCCCCGGCTCCGCGCCGAGGAGCGCGATCACCGCGGACGAATCCAGCACGACCTCACTCGCCATAGAGCTCGCGGTCGCGCGCTTCCTGACGTCGCGTTTCCTCGCGCTTCTCGCGCAGGAAGTCGTCCACGGCCGCGCCGGGCTTCCCCTTCATCATCCCGCGATAGAGCGCCTGGGCGCGGCGGATACGCTGCGCCGTGGTGCGCAGGACCAGGCCCTCCTCGGTCTCGTCGAGCGACAGCATGTCCCCGTCCTTGAGCCCGAGACGGGCGCGGACATCCGCGGGGATGCAGACCCGCCCGTTCGCGGCGATCCTCACTTGCGCTGACATCGTTCGATCCTCATGTCTTGCCTGGGCGAATATGACATATAATCACCAAATGACAAATCTAGGCGTCGATCGCCTCCTCGTCCAGCTCGGCGGCGTGGGTCTGGATGAAGTTGAAACGGTGCTCGGGATTCCTGCCCATCAGCCGGTCGACCAGATCCTTCACCGCCGAACGGTCCTCATAATCGGCAGGCAGCGTGATGCGGGTGAGGCTGCGGCTCTTCGGGTCCATCGTGGTCTCCTTGAGCTGGGCGGGGTTCATCTCGCCCAGGCCCTTGAAGCGCGAGACCTCGACCTTCTTCCCCTTGAACAGCTTCGCCTCCAGCTCGGCGCGGTGGGCGTCGTCGCGGGCATAGGCGATCGTGCCGCCGGCGGAGAGCCGGTAGAGCGGCGGCTGGGCGAGGAAGAGATGGCCGGTCTTCACCAGCTCCGGCATTTCCTGGAAGAAGAAGGTCATGAGCAGGGTGGCGATGTGGGCGCCGTCCACGTCGGCGTCGGTCATGATGACGACGCGCTCGTATCTGAGATCGTCGACGTTGCAGCGCTCGCGCGTGCCGCAGCCCAGCGCCTGGATGAGATCGGCGATCTCCTGATTGGCGCGGATCTTGTCGGCGGTGGCGCTGGCGACGTTGAGGATCTTGCCGCGGATCGGGAGGATCGCCTGCGTCTTGCGGTCGCGCGCCTGCTTGGCGCTGCCGCCGGCGCTGTCGCCCTCGACGATGAAGATCTCCGTGCCCTCCGGATCGTCGTTCGCGCAATCGGTGAGCTTGCCGGGCAGGCGCAGCTTGCGCGCGGAGGTGGCGGTCTTGCGCTTGATCTCGCGCTCGGCGCGGCGCTTGAGGCGCTCGTCCATCCGGTCGAGCACGAAGCCGAGCAAGGCACGCCCGCGCTCCATATGATCGGCGAGATAATGATCGAAATGATCGCGCACCGCCGTCTCGACCAGCCGCGCGGCGTCGGGCGAGGTGAGGCGGTCCTTGGTCTGGCTCTGGAACTGGGGATCGCGGATGAAGACGGAAAGCATGATCTCCGCGCCGGCGAGCGCGTCCTCGGCCTGGATGTCCTTGGCCTTCTTGAGGCCGACCAGCTCGCCGAAGGCGCGCAGCCCCCGGGTCAGCGCCATGCGCAGCCCCTGCTCGTGCGTGCCGCCGTCGGGGGTGGGAATGGTGTTGCAATAATAGCTCTGGCTGCCGTCGCCCCAGACCGGCCAGGCCACCGCCCATTCGACCGAGCCCTGTCCGTTCGGGAAGTCATGCTTGCCGGTGAAGGGCGTGTTGGTCGCCGTCTCCTTGCCGGCGATCTGCTCGGCGAGATGATCGGCGAGGCCGCCGGGGAACTGGAACACCGCCTCGGCCGGAATGTCGTCGGAGACGAGCGACGGATCGCATTTCCAGCGTATCTCGACGCCGGCGAAGAGATAGGCCTTGGAGCGGGCGAGGCGATAGAGCCGCGCGGGCTTGAGCTTCGCGTCCGCGCCGAAGATGTCGGGATCGGGCGTGAAGCTGATCGTCGTGCCGCGCCGGTTCTGCGTCGCGCCCGCCGCGACCAGCGTCGAGGTCGGCAGGCCCTTGCTGAAGCTCTGGCGGAACACCTGCTTGTTGCGCGCCACCTCGACGACGGTGTCCGTGGACAGCGCGTTGACAACGCTGACGCCGACGCCGTGCAGGCCGCCGGAGGTCGCATAGGCCTTGTCGGAGAATTTGCCGCCGGAATGGAGCGTGGTGAGGATCACCTCCAGCGCCGACTTGCCGGGATATTTGGGATGCTCGTCCACCGGGATGCCGCGCCCGTTGTCGGCGATGGTGAGACGGTTGCCCGCCTCCAGGATCATCTCGATGCGATTGGCATGGCCAGCCACCGCCTCGTCCATGCTGTTGTCGAGCACCTCGGCGGCGAGATGATGCAGCGCGCGCTCGTCGGTGCCGCCGATATACATGCCCGGCCGGCGCCGGACGGGCTCCAGCCCCTCCAGCACCTCGATGGCGGAGGCGTCATAATCGGTGGTCGCGCGGGCGGAGGAAGCGAACAGGTCTTCGGACATGGCGAAGACCCTAGGAGGGGGCGAGTCCGGCGGCAAGATGGGTGGGATGATTTGCGGGGGAAGAGGGGTGACGGAGGCACGAAGATATGAGTCGGTATTGTCTATATTAATATCAAATAATCTCTCTATTCTGATAGAATAAACTCATAGATACCTTAGATTAGAATACAACATCTTATATATAAGAACACGATAGATACTTTATTACCGTAATTCTACTGGTCTACGGGCTATCGATTGACTGCCATGGAATGTCGATTCGTCGCGCTATGCGCCCGATCGACCGCCGAAATGTCTAGCTACGCCGGGCCTGTTCATCCGCGCGAAAGGTTGGCCCGAACACGGACGGGCTTCCATCCGGCGTCAGGTGCGGCGGCATGCGGCGCATCCCCATGACGCCGGATGGAGGGTTCCGGCCGCTCGCTTCGCATCATGCGGCGGCGGCGGCCGGACGAGAGCTGCGTTCGCAGGCCCGACGACCGATTTCGAAGGAATTAGCTCCATGCGTGTCATTGCCAAAAGCCCAAGCCTTCTCCTCCTCCTCGCCACCCTTGCCGGGACAGCCCCCGTCAGCCTGGCCGCGCAGCCGCAGGATCCGTCCGAGGCCGACCTCTCGGTCAGCGTGGGCGACCAACCTTATCATGACGCGGCCGAGATGACCGAAGGGCCGGAGATCGACGGCATCATCACGTCGCGCAGCGGCGACCTGATGCAGGTCACCAGCCCCGACGGCATCAGCACGACCATCGCGATCAGCGGCGACACGCGGGTCACGGCCAGCGGGGGTTTCCTGGGGCTGGGCCGCACCGCGCTTGCCGCGGATGCGCTGCTCAACGGCCTGCCGGTCAGCGTCCGGACATGGCAGTCGGGCAGCGGCCTGACCGCGCGCCGGATTGACCTGCGGAACCGTGATCTCAGGACCGCGACGATGATCCATGGCGGCACCGCCCAGCAATTCGCCGAACAGACGGCGGCGACGGACGCGCTGCGCGATCGCGTCGGCAGCATCGACCAATATAATGTCAGAAGCACGACGAACGTGAACTTCGATTTCGGCCGGGCGAACCTGTCCGAGCATGCGAAAGCCGAGCTCTGCGCCACGGCCGCCTCGGCCGAGACGACGGAGAACGCCCTGCTGCTCGTCGTCGGCTACACCGATTCGATCGGCAGCGCCGAGGTGAACCAGGCGCTCAGCGAACGGCGCGCGGGCAGCGTCGTCAATCATCTCCAGCAGGTGTGCGGCTGGCAGCCCTATCGCATGCTGACGCCCACCGGCATGGCCATGGCGGACCCGGTGGCGAGCAACGACACCGCCGAGGGCCAGGCGCAGAATCGCCGCGTGGCCGTGAGCATCCTGGTCAGCAAGGCCGTCGACGGCCTGTGAGACGTAAGGGGTGGGCTCCGGCCCACCCCGGTTCGAGACCGGCAGGTGAGGTTCGCCGGGCTCAGCCCAAACGGATTTAGCTCCCCTCCGCCGCGATCCGGCCGCGCCACCAGCGGATCAGGAGCGTCGCGTTCAGCAGCATGACGACGCCGTAGATATTCTGCGCGACGGCGAGCGGGAGGCTGTTGAGGACGGTGAGCGTCAGGAAGATGGCGAGGGTGACGTTCTGGACGCCGATCTCGATGCCGAGCGTCATCGAATCGCGGGCGTCCGCGCCGATCGCGCGGCCGATGAGAAGGCCGGCGGCGGTGGCGGCGATGTTCAGCGTCCACATCGCCGGGCCGGCCGCGACGATGTTCTGGAGCACCATCTCCAGGCTGACCGCGACCGAGAAGGCGATGACGCCGACCATGACGATGAAGGAGGTGGGGCGCAGCCAGCGCGCCATCTTCGCTGCGGCGTTCGGGGCGAAGCGGTTGACGATCATGCCGACCGCGATCGGCAGGACGGTGATCCGCACGAGCTGCATGATCGTCGTGGGGATGGAGAGGGTCGGCACGTCGCCGCCGTCGCCCAGGAACCAGGGCAGCGCCCAGGCGAGCAGGATCGGGATGGTGAAGACGGTGATCAGGCTGGACATGGCGGTCAGCGTCACCGCCAGCGCGACATTGCCGCGCCCGACGAAGGTGAGCGCGTTGGAGGTCGTGCCCGCCGGGCAGATCGAGACGATGAACAGGCCCAGCGCCAGCTCCGGCGGCAGGCGGAAGAGGATGCCGATGCCGAGCCCGAGCAGGGGCAGGAGCAGCATCTGCCCGCCGAAGCCGGCGAACACCGTCCTGCCGGCCCGCGCGACCCGGGCGAAATCGCCGAGCGTCAAAGTGAGGCCCATCGAGAACATGATGAGCATCAGGCCGACCGGCACGAACACGCCGTTCACGAAGGCGACGAATTCCGGGCTCATGCCGTTCTCCCCGCAGAGACTATTGTGTCGGAATGGAAGCATCCGTCATTGCGAGCGGCGAAGCCGCGCGGCAATCCAGACCGGAGGGACTGGATCGCCACGGCGCTCGCGCGCCTCGCGATGACGATTTCGCGTGAAGAGAACAGGCGAAAGCCCCTCATGCGCCCCAGATTTCGCGGCTGTAGCGGACGAAATTGAGGCCCATGATCTTCTCGATCCGCGCGGTCGAATAGCCGCGCCGCTCCAGCAGGCGGACGAGGTCGCGGAACTGGTTCGGGCCGCTCAGCTGCTCGACGAAGGGCAGCGTGTCCGGATTCTCGCCGGTCGCGCCGATCCCGGCGGCGCGGCGCTCCGCGATCTCCTCGGCGATGCGGGCGCGATAGGCGGCCATGTCGTCCACCGCCGTCGTGCCGCCGTCCGTGCCGATGCCGACATGGTCCTCGCCGCAGATGTTCACCGCATGGTCGATATGGGCGACCACGTCTTCCGGCGTCGCGACGCTGCGCGGATTGAGGAAGGGCATGAAATAGATGCCGACGAAGCCGCCGCGCTCGGCGACCAGGCGCAGCTCCGCGTCGGTCTTGTTGCGCGGCAGATCGGTGAGGGCGCGGCAGCCGGTATGGTTGATCGAGATGGGGCGGGCGGAGATTTGCGCGGCCTCCAGGCAGGTGCGCTCGCCGCTGTGCGAGAGATCGACCATGATCCGGTTGGCGTTCAGCGCCGCGATCGCCTCGTGGCCGAAGGACGTGATGCCGCGATTGTCCGGCGCCATCGATCCGTCGCCGATCTGGTTGGGGCCGTTATAGGTGAGCTGGATGATGCGCACGCCGAGATCGGCGAAGATCTCCGCGCGGCTCGCGTCCTCGCCCATCATCGCGGCGTTCTGGAAGCCGTAGATGACGCCGATCCGCCCCTCGCGCTTGGCGCGCTCGATGTCGGCGGCGGTCAGCACCTTGAGCAGATCGCTCGGATGGGTGCGCAGCCGCGAATCCCAGCGGCCGATCTCGCGGATACTGTGCTCGAACGGCTCCATGTCGCCGGCGACATAGCCCAGGGTGACGTTGACCGCGGTCATGCCGGAGGCGCGGGCGTCGGCCAGCACGCGCGGCTCCAGTTCGCGCCGCCGTGTGCCCTGGATCGCGCCGGGCGCGCGTTGCGCGTTGGGATTGCCGAAGCCGCCCAGCGCGTTGACGATGATCATGTGGTCGTCCGCGTCGCGGGCGAGAGCGAGCGCCGGCGCGGCGAGCGCGGCGGCGCCGAGGCCGGTCATCTGGAGGAACAGGCGGCGATCGGGAGCGCGGGCGTCGGTCATCGCCGGACCGCGTAACAGCTACGTCCCGGCGATGCCAACAGGTTCAACGCGCGGTCAGCGGACCCGTGGCCCGCCGAAGGGCAGCGGCGGCGGCGGCTTGCGGTCGCGGCGGGGGAGCTGCGCCTGATAGGCGACGCCGCAATGCTCGACGCAATAGGGGAAGCC
>CAZTPD010000050.1:0-14088 GCA_964614625.1 uncultured Sphingosinicella sp.
CGCGCGCTTGCCGCCTGCCCGTCCGGCCTGCTACCGCCGGGCCATGCGTGGCGGGGGCATGCGTTGACGCGGCGACGGATCGAGCTGACCGACAATGAAGGCGCGTTCCTGGCGCTGGTGCAGCGCATCCAGCCGGCGACCGCCTATCAATTGAGCCGCATCTACGAAGATTCGCCGGTCAGCAATTTCAACACCAGCAAGGGCAAGATCTACCCGATGATCCGTCGGCTGACGGCGCAGGGGCTGGTCGAGAAACGCCCGGTCGAGGGCGACGCGCGCGGGGCCGAGTTGCTGCTGTGCACCCAGGCCGGGCGCGAGGCGGTGCGCGCCTGGGTGCGCGCGATCCGCGCCAGCCACCTGCTGCTGGAAGACCCGCTGCGCACAAAGGTCCAGTCGCTCGACCTGCTCGACCGGGAGGAGCGGATCGCCTGGATCGTCGAGGTGAAGGCGGCGCTGCACGAGAAATTGCGCGAGTTGGAGGATTACGGGAAAGGCGTCACCGTGCCCTTCCACGAGCTCGTCCACGACAATGCGGTGAGCGCGCTGCGCGGCCGGATGGACTGGCTCGACCGGCTGCTCCAGCGCGTCGTCGCGGGCGACCCGGACTGAAAGAAAGGGCGGCGGACCCAAGTCCGCCGCCCTGAGGATGCGCCGTCCGGCTCCGGCTAGAAGCGCAGGGACGCCGAGACGAAGAAATCCCGTCCGAGCACGTCGTAGCTGCCCGGAATGGTGTTCGCCTGCTCCTGATTGTTGCCGATGATCGGCGGCTGCTTGTCGAACAGGTTGTTGATGCCGAGGTTCAGCGTGAGATTGTCGTTCACGTTGAACGAGAAGGCCAAGTCGAAATAATTCCGCGACCCGATGGTCTCGACGAAGAAGGTGGTGTCGTCGTCGTCATCGCTGACCCGACCGATGTGACGCCAGCGAAGGGAGGTGGTGAGCGGTCCGTCGATCCACGACAGACGGCTGCTCCAGCTCCATTCCGGCCGCCCGCCGCCCGCTCCCGGAATCACGCCGCCGATGCAGGTGTTACCGAACTTGCCGGTGCAATCGTTGGTCACGTCCGGGAAATCCTGGAGAGGCGTGAACGCCCATTGCTCGAGCCAGCTCCCGAGGAAGAAGAAATTGAGCCGCGAGGACGCGGATCCGATGGCGCTGAAGTTCAGCGGGACGCTGTAATCGACCTGGAAATCGATGCCGCTGGTGTCGAACGCGCCGAGATTGGCCAGTCGCGCATCGACCACGAACGGCGCCTGGATCGAACCGAACTGATCGCGCTGGATCAGGCCGCAAATCCCGCTGTTCGCATCCTGGACGACGGTATAGCACAGGTTCAGGATGTTGTTCACGCCACCGGCGGTCGCCGCGATCGCATTGTCGATCGTGATGTTGTAATAGTCGATCGTGATGTTGAGCCGCGGGATGAAGCTCGGGCGGATGATCGCGCCGACCGTCCAGGTGTCGGACACCTCTTCCTGAAGGTTCGGATTGCCGCCGAATATGCCCTGGATCTGTGCATTGGGCTGAATGCCCGCCGTCCAGACCTGCCCCTGCGGGACGCCGGTCGCGATGCAGAGCTGCTCGATCGTCGCGTTTCGTTGCGCCACCGGGAAGTTGGCGCCGCACGGATCGGTGGCGCCGGGGAAGCCGATCGCCTGGCCGCCGAACAGCTCGCCCACGCTCGGCGCGCGGATCGCGCGCTGATACTGGGCGCGGAAGGTGATGTCGCGGACCGGCGCGAGCTCGACGCCGCCCGCATAGGTCCAGACGCCGCCGACATTGGCGAGCGAATAATCCGAGTAGCGCGCCGCGCCGTTGAGCTCGAGCCGGTGGATGAAATTGTCCTGCACGATCGGCACGCGCAGCTCGGCGAAGACCTCCTTCACGTCATAGCCGCCGGCCGTGCCCTGGCCGGCGTTGAAGCCGACCACGTCGCCCGACGACAAAGCCGTGTCGGGGATGAACTCGCCGCGCATCGAGCGCCATTCGACGCCCGCCGCGAAGGCGACCGGATCGCTGGCCGTGCCGAAGGTGAAGAGCGGGCCGGAGATGCTGGCCTGCGCCACCTGGAGCTGCGAGATGGTGCTGTTCTGGGCCAGGATCGAGATCTGGTCGATGCAGGCCTGCGAAAGCTGGTTCAGGCCGAACACGTTGCAGGTGCCGTTGCCCGCGAGGCGGGTGAAGGCCGAGCGCGAGATGTTGCCGTCCTGGATGTTCGCGACCCGGGTGCGGGCGAACATGTAGTAGACGTCGTAGTTCAGCGTGTCGGTGAGATCGCCGCGCAGGCCGATCAGGGTGCGCCACGCATTGCGCTCGTCGAGCGTGTTGCGCGAGCCGACCTGGGTGACGCGCTGGTTCACCTGGAGCCGGACGAAGCCGGGCTGGAGCGCGCCGAAGCTGCCGGTGCCGGCGGTGAACGGACCGAACGGATTGGCCACGCCGGCGGCGGCCGCCGCCGCGATCGCCGCCTGCTGGTTGGCCGCGATCTGCTGGAGCTGGGCGAAGTCCGCCGCCGACACATGGCCCTGGATCGCGGTCAGGTCGAAATCGACATTCTGGGTGATCGGGGTGGCGGCAAGCTCGTTGGCGACGCGGTTGTTGACGAAGGCGACCTCGGCATAAGCGGTGATGCCCGGCGTGATCTCATATTCGCCGTAGCCGCCGAGCAGCCAGCGTTCCTGCGGCACCATCAGATAGTTTTCGGGCGCGTAATTGTGGCTGTCGGTGGCGTTGTTGTAGGGCCGGCTGGCGCCCGGCGTCGCAAAATAGGCGCCGAGGCCGGGATAGTTCGTCCCCTCGGAAATGGAGATGCAGCCGGCATTGCGCGGTGGCTGGTTCGCGCCGCCGCAGCTTGCGCCGGGGCCGATCGCGAGCGCGCTGGTGGCGACGATGCGGCCGAACGGCGTGGACGCGGAACCCAGCGGAATGAGGGCGGAGGCGTCGCCATTCTCGCCCAATGCGAAGAAGGAGAAGTCGCGGTCGGCCTGCATGATCGAGCCGCGGTTGAAATATTCGGCATAGACCGCGACATTGCCGCGCCCGTCGGCGAACTGGGTGCCGATCGCGACATAGGCGTTGTAGCGCCGGCCGTCGCCTTCCTCGGTCAGATTATATTGCCCGCCCATGATGATGCCGTCGAGGTCGGTGCGCAGGCGGAAATTGGTGACGCCCGCAAGCGCGTCCGAGCCGTAGACCGCCGAGGCGCCGCCGGTGACGACGTCGACGCTGTCCACCAGGAAGCTCGGAATGGTGTTGAGATCGACCACCTGGGCCGGGCCGAGATTGATCCAGCGCCGGCCGTTGACGAGGATCAGGTTCCGCGCCGCGCCGAGGCCGCGCAGGTTGAGTGTGGCGCCCTGCCCGCCCGGATTGTTCGAGAAGGCGGTCTGGCCCGGAATGACCTGCGGCAGCGTGTTCAGCACCTGCTCGACATTGACCGCGCCGGAGAGGGTGAACTCCTCGTCGCTGATCACGGTGAGCGGGCTGGTCGAGGTGAGATCGCGGCGCGCGATGCGCGAGCCGGTGATGACGATCGCCTCGCCGCTGTCCGCTTCCGCCGCGTCGTCCCGGTCCTGCGCGAGCGCCGGGCTCGCGGCGAAAAGGCCGGCGGCCGTGCTCAGCAGCATGGCGCGCGCTGTAAACTCTCCACGTCTCATTCTCGATCCTCCTGTTCGATGTCGCGCTCGAAGCCGCCCGAGGGCGCGGGGGCCGGGACGCGACGCGCCTGGCCCGGTGCCCGGCCCGCGCCGGATCCCGTCGATGCCGACATGTTTAGCCCGGGCGGCCGGTCCCACAAGAAAAAAGTAGTGCGTTTCGCACTTCATCTGTTCGCCTGTGGCAAAGCTGCCACACAACAGTAACACAGTTATCCGGGTCGGATGCGCCTGCCTCGTCAGGAGAAACTGGTGCGATACGCTCTATTTCGAGCACAGCCACGCGGGTCAGCCGTTGGCGCGCGGTCCGTTCAGGAAAGCGCGGACGCCCTTGGCGTAGATCCGGCCGGTCTTCAGCCGCTCGCCGCCGGCGAGCACCACCTCGAGCCCGCCGAGGCGGGGCGACACGACCTCGCGGATGGCGGCGGTGCGGACCAGGGTGCGGCGGTGGATGCGGGTGAACAGGCCCGGATCGACACGCTGCTCGAAGGTGCGGATCGAGCCGCGCAGCAGGTAGGAGCCGGCGGCGGTGTGGATGCGGACATAATCGTCCTCGCTGCTCACCCAGTCGATGCTGTCGATCGCCACCCGGACATAACCGCCGAGCGACTTGCGGATCCACAATTCGGTCTCGTGGCGGGCGCCGGCCTCCCGGTGGCGCAGCTCCTCGCGCAGGCTGGCGACCACCGATTGCAGCTCCGCCAGCCGCTCGCGCGCGCCCGCCGTCTCGCGCCGCGCCCGCGCCCGCGCGATCGCCTGCGCCAGCCGGTCCGTCTCGATCGGCTTCAGCACGTAATCGGCGGCGTTCGCCTCGAAGGCGCGCACCGCATAATGATCGAACGCCGACACGAAGACGACCGCCGCCGGTTGCTCCGCCGGCAGGGCGTCGACGACGTCGAAGCCGGTGCCGTCGCGCATGCGGATGTCGAGCAGGACGATGTCGGGCCGCAGCCGGGCGACCATGTCGGCCGCCGCGCCGCAGCCGTCCGCCTCGCCGACCAGGACGACGTCGTCGAGCGACGCGAGCGCGTGCCGCAGCCGGCGCAGCGCCAGCACCTCGTCGTCCACGGCGAGCACGCGCAGCGGGCTCATGCCGGCACCCCGGCCAGCGGCAGCCGGATCGTGCAGGTGAAGCCGGGGGCGTTCCAGCGGGTGACGAGCGCGTGGCGTGCGCCGAAACGCTGCTCCAGCCGCCGCCGGACATTGTTGAGGCCGAGCCCGCCGCCGGGCGCCGGCGCGGCGGGCGGCGTCGTGCCGCCGTCCTCCACCGCGATGGCCAGCATGCCGTCCTCCGCCCGCGCCGAAATGGCGATCCGCGCTGGCGGCGCCGATCCCGCCACGCCGTATTTCACCGCATTCTCGACCAGCGGCTGGAGGATGAGCGCCGGGACGGCGGCGTGGGCGAGCGCGGGCGGACAATCGATGGCGAGCGTCAGATCGGGATAGCGCAATTGCTCGATCTCCAGATAGGTGCGCTGGAGGTCGATCTCGCGCGCCAGCGGAATGTCCTCGAACGGGTCGATCGACAGCGAGCGGCGGAAGAAGGTGGCGAGCTTGCCGACCATCCGGTCCGCGTCGTCATTGCGCCGCTCGGCGATCAGCGCGGAGATCGAGTTCAAGCTGTTGAACAGGAAATGGGGGTTCACCTGGTTGTGCAGCGCGCGCAGCCGGGCGGCCTGGGCATGGGCATGGGCGCGCGCCGCGCGCAATTGCTCCGCCTGAACGTCGAAGCTGTAGCCGAGCGCGAGATAGAGCCCGGTCCAGGCCAGGAAGAACCACATGTAATAAGACAGGCTGGTGATCGCGGCGGCCCAGTTGATCGTGCTCGACCAGCCCGGCACCTGAAAGGTCGAGAAGCCGAAATAGACCGCCCAGGCGTAGATCTCGGCGGCGACGGGGGCGAGCAGGACGGCGATCAGCGCCCGGCTCCGGAAGGTCGGCGCGGCGAAACGCTCCAGCGCGAAGTGGATCGCGAAGCACAGCACGATCCCGAACACAGCGAGGACGGCGCGCAGCGCGGCGATGGTGGGCAAGGACGGCGTGCCGCTCACCGCCGCGCCGCCGGTCAGGATCGCGAAGTTGGACAGCCAGAAGGCGACGCTGAGCAGCAGGATCGCGCGCAGGCGCGGCCCGGGGAGCGCCCTCCCCCGGCTGGCGCCCGCGTCCTCGACCTGCTCCATGATGAATCCGGTCATGGGCCGAATATGGCGCGGGGCGCGCCATGATCGAGCGACGTTCGACGGGACGCAATCGACGTTCGACCGCAAGCACGCGCTCCCGCCCGTCCCGGCGGGGCGCTCACGGGCGATCCGCTTGTCGCCGGACCCGGGCGCGGCATCTTCACGCCGTCGCGCATGTTTGAGGATACCCCCTAGCATTCGATGTGCATGCGCGGCCCACTTCAGGGAGGCGGCGTCGTCCGCCTCCCCTTTTTCGCGCGCGTCGCCTCGGCAGAGGCCTCAATAGAGGCCGGGGCGAAGGACGGGGCGCTCGATCGCGGGGAGGCCGGCGAGCATGGCGCGGCACCAGGGCGCGGGCTCGCCCGGCGCGCGGGCGGCGGGACGGTCGGACGCGAATCGCGCGGTCGCGGGCGGGTCCGCCAGGATCATCGGGCGCTCGTTGCTCATCCCGCCGAGGATCGCGGCGCGCGGCGACCGGGGCCAGCGTCTTGCCGCCGGGCGTCGCCGCGATGCCGATGAACGTCCCGGCGCCGGACGGGGCGGCCGCATTCGCCGCTTTCCCCCGCCGCCGCGCCATGGCATGATGCGCGCGGCGGACACCAGAACATACGGGCCGCCGTCAGGAGGGGGAATGGGCTGGCGAGTCTGTTTGCGGCACCTCGCGTTTCTCGTGCTGGTGCCGGTCGTCGCGGGGCTGATCGGCCTGTGGATCATCCGCGCCGCCGAGCTCGGCTACTGGCTCAGCCGCTACAGCACGGAATGCCTGGCCGCCGCCGCGCTGGCGCTGGTCGCCTGGCTGGTCGTGAGCGGAACGCGCTCCGGACGCACGGAGCGAAACCCCGGTGCATCGCCCCGCTGAAAGATGCGTCCGCCGGGGAATGACCGGCCGATTCCCGTATTCACCATTTGAAACAACAGCTTGCTTCAAGTCCCCGCGCCCGCCGCCGGAAAGCCTCCCTGCGGGATGAAGCGGCAAGCCGGCGCCATCATGCCGGGTCCGGCATCCGGGTCTGGACAAGATATTAACTAAGACGATAGTGAATGACACGGCATCTGCCTTCGTGACGCCTGCGGCCGAACGGCGCGGCGGCGACGGGCATCGGCCGGGGAACGAAAGGGAGGACCGTCGGCCAGAAGGGCGGCCTTCCGGGGGAGGACCGGACATGGCGATCGAAGACGTTCCGCCGAAGCGGCACGCGCCGACCCGCACCGAGAAGAAGGTCATCCTGGCCTCGTCGCTCGGCACGGCGTTCGAATGGTATGATTTCTACCTTTACGGCCTGCTCGCCACCTACATCTCCGCCCAGTTCTTCTCCGGCGTCAACGAGACCACCGCCTTCATCCTCGCGCTCGGCGCCTTCGCCGCCGGCTTCGCGGTGCGGCCGTTCGGATCGATCTTCTTCGGCCGGCTGGGCGATCTGGTCGGGCGCAAATACACCTTCCTCGTCACCATGACCCTGATGGGCCTGTCGACCTTCGCGGTCGGCTTCCTGCCCAGTTATGCCTCGATCGGCATCGCCGCGCCGATCATCCTGGTCTTCCTGCGGCTGTTGCAGGGGCTGGCCGTCGGCGGGGAATATGGCGGCGCCGTCACCTATGTCGCCGAGCATGCGCCCAAGGGGAAGCGCGGCTTCTTCACCAGCTTCATCCAGACCACGGCGACGATCGGCCTGTTCACCGCTTTGCTGCTGGTGATCGGCCTGCGCTGGCTGTTGGGCGAGGCGGCATTCGCGAGCTGGGGCTGGCGCGTGCCCTTCCTGGTCTCGATCCTGCTGCTCGCCATCTCGCTCTGGATCCGGCTCCAGCTCGCGGAGAGCCCGGTCTTCCAGAAGATGAAGGCGGAAGGCACGACCTCGAAGGCGCCGATCCGGGAGGCGTTCGCGCGCTGGGGCAATCTGAAGTTCGTGCTGATCGCCCTGTTCGGCGCCGTCGCGGGCCAGGGGGTGATCGGCTATACGGGGCAGTTCTACACGCTCTTCTATCTGGAGCGGATCGCCCGGATCGATTCCGGGACGGCGAACATCCTGCTCGTCATCGCGCTCATCATCAGCACGCCGACCTATGTGTTCTTCGGCTGGCTCAGCGACAGGATCGGCCGCAAGAGGATCGTCCTGACCAGCTGCGCGCTCGCCACCTTCACGCTCTTCCCCCTCTTCCAGCTCCTGACCCACGCGGCGAACCCGGCGCTGGCGGAAGCGGTCGAGCGCGCGCCGGTCACGGTCGTCGCGCATGCGCGGGAATGCTCCTTCCAGTTCGATCCGATCGGCAGGAACACGTTCGACACGACGAGCTGCGACATCGCCAAGACCTATCTGGCGCGCGGCGGCGTCAGCTATGCCAACGTCCCCGCGCCTGCCGGCACCGTGGCCGAGATTCGCGTCGCCGGTGTGGCGATCACCGCGCCCGATCCGGCCCGGGTGACGGGGGAGGCGCGGGCGGCGGCGATCGAAGCGTTCCGCGCCGAGGTCGGCGCGGCGCTCGCCGACGCGGGCTATCCGACCCGCGCCGATCCGGAGCGGGTGAACCGGCCGCTCGTCATCGCGGTCATCGTCATGATCATGCTGCTGGTGACATCGGCCTATGCGCCGCTCGCCGCGATGCTGGTCGAGCTCTTCCCGGCGCGGATCCGCTACACGTCGATGTCGCTGCCCTATCATATCGGCAACGGCTGGTTCGGCGGCTTCCTGCCGACCATCGCCTTCGCGATGGTCGCGGCCACGGGCGATATCTATTACGGGCTCTGGTATCCCGTGCTGGTCGCCGGGATGACCGTGATCGTCGGCCTGCTCTTCCTGCCCGAGACCTTCCGCCGCGACATCGACGAATGAGTTGATTTTTCCGTCCCCGTTCGCCCTGAGCCTGTCGAAGCCCTGCTTTTCCTTTCTGTCCTCGGCCCCCGCATGGACCCCAGCCTTCGCTGGGGTGACGGTTCAATCCAGACAGGACGGATCGACTCTATGTGACGGTCAGCACATGCGCGACCAGGCGGCGGAAGGCCGCCGTGGCGCGGGCGACCTCTCCGGCATCGACGCAGCGTTCGTCGTCGGCGGCGACGTGGTGGAAGCGGTGGATGCCGAACACGCCGGCGACCAGCGGATAGCCGGCCGCGATGACGTTGGTGAGCTCGCCCGCCGACAGCACGTCGCTCGCATAAGGCGCTTCCAGCCCGGCCAGACCGGCGAATTCCCGCCGCGCGGCGGGGAGCAAGGACGGGCTCGCCACCAGATAACGCTGGCTGTCCGTGCCGGGCAGCGGCCACATTTCTCCCACCGCCTCGTGCCAGTCACGCGCCGCGACATTGGCGCCGAGATGCAGCCAGAAGGCGGTCTCGGCGGGGCGCGGCGCGATCTCGCGCAGCATCTCTTCCGCGCCGAGATATTCATATTCGTGGCCGCTGTTGCAGATGAAGGCGAGGTTGAAACCCGGCGCCGCGCCGGGCAGCCACCGCGCGAGATCGAGCCACGCCGCGATGCCGCCGCCGCGCTCGCCCGCGCAGGTGAACCAGCCCGAGCGGGGCGTGGAAACGATCAGCCAGCGCGGCGCGCCCCGGTCGATCCGGCCGATCAGGTTGAAGGCCGGCCTGCGCCCGCTTTGGCCGGCGACATGCAGGGCGGCCTGCTCGCCCCGCGATGCCGCCGCGAGGAACGGCGGCGCATCCGTCGGCGCGAGCAGGGCGACCGGCCCGGCGAACATCGGCGCGCGCCCGTCCGCGTTGAGCGCGATCACCTTGCCGGTCGGGCCGTTGGTGATCGCGACGGCAGCGCGCGCCCCGGCCGCGAACGCCGCTTCGATCGGCGCCCCGATCCGGGGCGACAGCGCGCTCGACCAGCGGCCGGAGGGCAGATCGACGAGCGCGATCGCCCCGGCGAGCGAGGCCGCCGCATGGCCGTCGGCATCGACGCGGACGATGCGCGCGGCGATCCCGCCGGCGGGCGTCGGCCGCACGATCGGCTGCGGCCAGACCGGCGCCCGGCCCTCCGCGCAAAGCAGCTCGCAGCGTTCCGGCGCGAAGAACGGCACCGACACGGCCTGCCGCTCGACGGCGAAGCCGGCCCCGTCCAGCTCGGCGGCGAGCCACGCGCCGCAATCATTGTCACCCGCGCCGCCGGCCTGCTTGCCGCCGAAGCCGATATAGCGCCGCAGGTCGTCGGCCGCGGCGGAGACGGAAGCGGCGGGCGCGGCGGTCGCCCGCGCGGCGGCGGGAAAGGCCATGCCCGCCAGCGGCAGCGCCGTCGTGCCGGCGAGGAACTGACGCCGGGTTGCCTTCTCGATGCCCATGATCCCCTCCCGCGCGCCGATAGATATTAACGCACGAGTGAGTGTATTTTCCAAAGCGCGAACTGGCAACCGCGGCGGCAGGGAGCGGCGATCTGCGCACCGACCCGTCCGCGCCCGGCTCCGGAAGACCGGAACCCGGGGAATGGTGCCGCTTGTCGGACTCGAACCGACGACCCCATCATTACGAATGATGTGCTCTACCGGCTGAGCTAAAGCGGCGTGCCCGGGGAAGAGCGCGCCATTATCAGCGGCTTCGGCGAAAGACAAGCGGCGTGCCCGGCGGCGAGCCTTAACCATATCTCAACCACGATCGGCGCATCCTCGGCGCTCGTGAGGAGTGGGCGGGGGTCTGACGCCGGCATGGACAGCTTTCGGGGTTTCGAGGACGATGCGGCGCCGGTGCCGGCGCCGGAGGAGGAGCCCGTGATGGAGGCGCCGCCGGAGATCGGCGTCGACGAGCGCCGCATGCATGTGCGCGCCTACAATTATTGGGTGTCGCTGCTGAACGGCCGTCCCTATCCGTCGATCCGCGACGTCGATCCGCGCACGATCGAGGATTTCGGGCCGAACAGCGTGCTGCTCGATTTCTCGAAGAACGAGAACGATCCCGAAATCGCCTTCCTGGGCGCCGCGCTGCGCGACGAATGCGGGGTCGAGCGCGACATCCACGCGATCGGCCAGGTGCCCGGCCGGTCGCTGCTGTCGCGGCTGACCGACCATTATCTCCAGATCATCGCCAATTGCGCGCCGATCGGCTTCGAGGCCGAGTTCGTCAGCCATCGCGGCCACAACACCCTCTATCGCGGCATCCTGATGCCGTTGTCGTCGAGCGGCGACGCGATCGACTTCATCTACGGCGTCATCAACTGGAAGGAGATGGCGGACAGCGAGATGCTGAACGGCATCGCCGGGGAGGTCGGCCGGGCCGTCGCCGCCGCGTCGGCGCCGTCGGAAAGCCCGGTCTGGGCGGACGGCCCCAGTGCCGGCTTCGCCGATTTCCCGGAGGACGATACGGCGGCCGCGCCGGCGGAAGGCGCGATCGACGACGCCACGTTGAGTCTGTGGTCCGATGCGGACGGCCTCGCCGACCGGCTCGTCGCCGCGCGCGAAGGCGCCGAGGCGGCGCGCGGCGCCGATCAGCGCAGCCGCGGCGCGCTCTACCGCGCGCTGGGGCTGGCCTATGATTTCGCGCTGGCCGCCGAGGACGATCCCGAAGGCTATGCCGAGCTGATCGAGGATGCCGGGCTGAAGGCGCAGGCGCGCGCGCCGATGACGCCGATCGTCAAGCTCGTCTTCGGCATCGGCTACGACAAGACCCGCCTCACCGAATTCGCCGCCGCCTTGTCCTGGGCGGACCGCACCGGCGTCCCCGCCGGGGCGCTCGCCGAGCTGATCGAGGGCCATGCCGGGGGCCTGAAGGGCATCGTCGCCGAGGAGCGGGCCTTCCGCCGCCCGGCGCGCAAGCCCGATCGCTGGGCGGAGGTCCGCGCCGAGCTCCACGCCCGGCCGCCGCTGGCCAAGGTGGACGTCGCCGTCGCGGGCGCGGAGGATTTCGTCCTGCTCGTCGCCCGCCGCGAGGCGGACGGCCTCGCCATCGTCGCGCCGGTCGCCGATCCGCGCCTGGTGGAGCAGGCGATCCGCAAGACCGCCGCCTGACCGGCAAGCCCCGATCCGGCCGGTCCGGAAAGATCGTCGTGCCAAAGATCGTCGCCCCGCGGGGGGCGCCAACCCTTGCCCGTTCGCGCGCGGCGGGGCTATAGGACCGAGCCATCGTGGTCGGCCGTCTTGGGCCGGTTCCGGGAGCGGTCGATTATGCAGTCCGAAGGAAAGTCAGCGCAGGGCGCCGGGTATCGGCGTCTGACGGAGGCGCTTGCCCATATTCTGCGCGCGGGGGCGCTGCCGGGCGAGCTGGAGGATTTCCCGGAAGAGGAATCGCGCGAGGCCGCGGCGTTCGTCGCCGAGGCGGCCGGGCTGCGCCCGCCGGGCCTCGCGATCGTCCGCCTCGAATCGACCGGCACCGAGGTCGGGCGGCGGCGGATGCGGCTGTGCGTCGCCAATGACGACATGCCCTTCCTGGTCGATTCGGTCGCCGCGGCGATCGCCGCGCGCGGGCTGGTGATCCACCGGCTGCTGCACCCGGTGATCGCGGCCACGCGCGACGCCGACGGGGCGCTGCTCGCGGTCGCGCCGGCGGCGGAGGACGGGCAGCCCCGCGAATCGCTGATGTATCTGGAGATCGACCGCGCCGACGCGCGCGGCCGCGCCGAGCTGACCGCCGAGCTGCACCAGGCGCTGGCCGACGTGCGCGCCGCCGTCGCCGACTGGCCCGACATGCAGGCGCGGATGCGCGCCGACGCCGCCAGCATCGAGGACAGCGAAGGCCGCGAACTGCTCGAATGGTTCGCCGGCGGCGCGATGACCCTGCTCGGCTTCGAGGTCGAGCGGCCGGGCGTGCCCTCGTCCGAGGGGCTCGGCATCTATCGCACGCCGAGTCCGCCCGACGAGGAAGGCGGCTCCGAAAGCGCGATCCGCTATTTCGAGAAGGGCGGCGCGGTGCCGCTCTCCGCCAAGGCCGAGCGCAAATCGACGGTCCACCGCCGCGTGCCGCTCGACCTCGTCGCGGTGCCGATCCGCGAGGGCGGCGGGGTCGGCGGCATCGGCGTCCATGCCGGGCTGTGGACCAGCCAGGCGCTCAGCGCGCCGGTCGAGGACGTGCCGGTGCTGCGCCGCCGCCTCGCCGAGCTGGAGGCCGATCTGGGCTTCGATCCGAAGGGGCATAGCGGCAAGGCGCTGCGCCACGCCTTCACCTCGCTGCCGCACGATCTGCTCATCAATCTCGACCGGGATTCGGTGAAGTCGCTGGTGCTCACCCAGATGTCGCTGGCCGATCGGCCGCGTCCCACCCTGATCCTGGTCCGCTCGATCCTGAAGGGCCATCTGTTCGCCTTCGTCTGGCTGCCGCGCGACGAACTCACCACGCGCCGCCGGGTCGAGATCGGCGAGATGATCGAGAAGGCCGCGAAGGGCACGATCGGCAGCTGGTCGGTCGAGCTGGGCGACGGCGATCTCGCGCTGGTGCGCTACACGCTCGGCGTCCCGGCGCGCACGCCGACGCCGGATTCGGCGGCGCTCGACCGCCGGCTCGACGAGATGGTGCGCGGCTGGGAGCCCGCCGTGGAGGCGCTGCTCGCCGAGCGGGTCGGCGCCAACCGCGCCGCGCGCCTCGCGCTCGCCCATGCCGGCACCTTCCCGCCCGCCTATCGCGCGCGCTACCCGATCGACGACGCGGCGGAGGACATATTGCGCCTCGACGCGCTGGGCGGCGACAAGGCGCGCTCGGCGCGCTTCTACCGGCTGCCGATCGATCCGGACAATCAGCTCCGGCTCAAGATCTACCGGATGAGCGGGTTGCTCTCGCTGTCCGACGTGGTCCCGGTGCTGGAGAATTTCGGCTTCAACGTGCTGAAGGAAGCGCCGACCCGGCTGGAGGGCGGCAGCACCGGCCATATCCACGAGTTCACCGTGGCGCTGCCCGACGGCGTCTCGGTCGTGCCGATGCTGGCGCGCGCCGACGTGATCGAGGAATCGATCGCCCAGGTGCTGGAGGGCGCGGCGGAGAATGACGCGTTCAACCAGCTGCTCGTCTCGGTCGGCCTCGATCCCCGGGGCGTGGTGCTGCTGCGCGCCTGGTTCCGCTATCTGCGCCAGACCGGCCTGTCCTACGGCCTCGCCACCGTCGTCGAGGCGCTCAGGAAGGCGCCGGACGTCGCGCGCGGGCTGATCGAATTGTTCGGCGCGCGGCACGATCCGGCGCGCGGCAAGACGCGCGACGAGGCGGTCGCCGCCGCCGACAAGCGGATCGACAAGGGGCTCGCGGCGGTCGCCGGGATCGACGAGGACCGCATCCTGCGGCTGATCCGGGGCGTGATCGGCGCGGTGCTGCGCACCAACGCCTTCGCCGGGGCGGGCCGCGAGGC
>CAZTPD010000051.1:0-13966 GCA_964614625.1 uncultured Sphingosinicella sp.
CGCGCATGCAGTTCGACATGTACCACCATTATACGGTGGACGAGCACACGATCCGCGCGATCGGCCTGCTGGCGCGGATCGAGAAGGGCGAGCTTGCCGAGGATCATCCGCTCTCGACGCGATTGTTCGACAACATCTCCTCGCGCCGCGTCCTCTATGTCGCGGTGCTGCTCCACGACATCGCCAAGGGGCGCGGCGGCGATCACAGCGTGCTGGGCGAGGAGATCGCGCTGGAGCTGTGCCCCCGGCTCGGGCTGACGGCGGCGGAGACCGAGACGGTGGCCTGGCTGGTGCGCTGGCACCTTTTGATGTCGGCCACCGCGCAGAAGCGCGACATCGCCGACCCCCAGACGATCCAGGATTTCGTCGCCCGGGTGAAGAGCCTCGAGCGGCTGCGGCTGCTGCTCATCCTCACCGTCGTCGACATCCGCGCCGTCGGCCCCGGCACCTGGAACGGCTGGAAGGCGCAGCTGTTGCGCACCCTGTTCGACGCGGCCGAGGAGATGCTGCGGCTGGGGCACAAGCGGCAGGGCCGCAGCGCGCGGGTCGACGAGACGCGCCGGGCGCTCGGCGCGCAGCTGGGCTGGGACGAGGCGCCGCTCGCCGCTTATGCCGGCCGTCTCGCCGACAGCTACTGGCTGGCCGAGCCGATCGAGGTGATCGAGCGCAACGCCCGCTTCGTCGCGGCGGCGGACGCGGCCGGGCCGGACGCGCCCGGCTTCGAGACGACCGCTCAGCCCGAGCGGGCGGCGACGCTGGTGACGGTCTATACGAAGGACCAGCCCGGCCTGTTCTATCGGGTCGCCGGCGCGATCAGCCTGGCCGGCGGCAACATCATCGACGCGCGCATCCACACCACCGCGGACGGCATGGCGCTCGACAACATCCTCGTCCAGGACATGGCGCGCGGCCCGGTGACGGACCGCCACCAGCTCCAGCGGCTGGAGCGCGCGGTGCGCGAGGCGGTGGCGGGGCAGGAGCCGTCGCTGCCCAAGCTGGCCGCGCGGGCGCTGCCGCTGCGCCGGGCCGAGGCCTTCCGGATCAACCCGGCGGTGTTCATCGACAACAAGGCGTCGAGCCGCCACACCGTGGTCGAGGTCAACGCGCGCGATCGCGCCGCCCTGTTGTGCGAACTGGCGCGGGCCTTCCACGAATCGAAGGCGGCGATCCGCAGCGCCCATGTCGCCACTTATGGCGCGCGCGCGGTGGACGTCTTCTACATCACCGACCGGAACGGGACGAAGATCGAGGCGCCGGCGCGGCTGAAGGCGCTGGAGGAACGGCTGCTGAAGGCGGCCGGCGACGGCAAGACGACGGCCACGGGCCGCAAGGCGGCCTGATCCCGCCCGGGACGAGGCGCGCATAAGAGAAAGGCTCCCGCCCCTTGAGGCGGGAGCCTTTCTTTCCTTCCGGCGTGTCGGCCGGCCGTTCCTAGAAGCGGAAGCGGCCGGTGATGCCGTAGGTGCGCGGCTCGGCGAGATAGCTGGTGAAGATCTGGTTCGCCGTGCCGAAGCCCTGGGTCGCGCCGAAGGCCTGCACCTGGGCGCGGCTGTTGCCGCCCTGGAACGGCGCGTTGAAGGCGACCTGCTGGTAGTTCTGGTTGAACAGGTTCTGCGCCCAGAGCTCGACCGCCCAGCGCTGCCCCGGCCCGCGGACGCCCAAGCGGGCGTTGACCAGCGCATAGCTGTCCTGCTCCTTCTCGGGGAACAGGTCGGAGCCGGTATTGTAGTCCGAGGTCAGGCGGGCATCGACATAGACGAGGCCGGTCAGCCCCGAATTGCCGAGCCGCGGGGTCCACGACAGCGAGGTGGTGACCGTCACTTCCGGCGCGTTGGACAGGTTGCTGCCCGGCAGCAGGAACAGGGCCGCGTCGAGCGGCGCACCGGTGTCGCGGCCGACCAGGTCGTTGCGGTAGCGCGTATTGGCGTAGGTGAAGCCGGCCGTGATGGTGAGATCGCGGCGCGGATAGATCGCCGCCTCGATCTCGACGCCGGTCGAGACCACGCCGGCGCGCACGTCGTCCGCCGGGCAGGCGCCGGTGGCGTTGCTCGCGTCGGAATCCGTGTTGCCGAGATCGGCGCCGCAGCCGTTGATGTTCTGCACCAGGAAGACCGAGCCGTTGAACGTGTTGAGCTGGAAATTGTCGAACAGCTGGTGGAAGGCCGCGACGTTCAGGATGAAGCTGCGGTGCGTCCACTTCATGCCCAGCTCGAAGGCGTTCACGATCTCCGGATCGAACTGGAGATTCTCGGTGCCGAAGGCCGCGCCGCGGCTGCCGACATTGCGCGGATCGTCGAACGCGAAGATCGGCAGGCCGAGCGCCGAGCGATCGAGGTTGAAGCCGCCCGCCTTGTAGCCGCGCGAATAGCTCGCATAGAGCAGGAGCTGGTTGTTCGGGCGGTAGGAGAGCACGCCGGTGCCGGTGAACTCGCTCTCGTCGCGCTCGTCGGCGAGGTTGAGGGCGTTGAGCGCGCTTGACGAATTGCCCTGGCAGGTCAGGTTGACGAGGCCCTGGAGCAGCGGCTGGAGCGTCGCCGGGATCAGCCCCGCATTCGGCCCGCCGGTCAGGAACGGCGAGAAGGTCGCCTGCTGCGCCGAGCAGAGCGTGTTGCTGTTGCTGAAATTGGCCGAGAATTCCTTCTTCTCGCTGGTGTAGCGCAGGCCGACCGTCAGGCTAAGATTGTCGGTGATGTTGAAGATGTTGTGGGTGAACAGCGCCCAGTTGGTGCTGTCCTGGAAATAGTTGGCGGAATTGTCGCCGACATTGTTGACCGCGCTCAGCCGGTCGAGACCGCCCAGAACCAGCGGCGCGAGCGCGCCGAGCTGGGCGCCGAGCGCGGCGCGGCCGGTCGGGCTGAGGCAGCCCGGCGCTGCCGGATCGCGCAGGATCGACAGCGGATTGACCGTCGCGACGAGGCGGCACGACGCGAAGGCGCCATATTGGCTGCCGAAGGTGAGATTGTCGCGCAGCGTGAGATCCTCGCTGGCGAAATAGCCGCCGACCAGCCAGTCGAGCGCGCCGTTGAAGGCCGAGCCCTGGAGCCGCAGCTCCTGGGTGAAGGTCTGGAAGCGGCGGAACGCGTTGCCGTCGTCGGGCCGCTGGAGGATGTCGACATTGCCATAGTCGAAATCGCCCGGCTGCTCCGAGCGATAGTCGCGATAAGCGGTGATCGCGGTCAGCGTCGCGCCGCCCAGATCCCAGTCGATCTGGCCGGACAGGCCCCAGTCGCGGGTCAGGCCGCGATAGGTGAGGCCCGGCGTGACCGCGATCTGCCGGTTGAAGGGGTCGCCCGCCGACGGGAAGACGCCGCCGAGGCTCTGCATGACCTCGACGATCCGGTTGCTGGGGGCGGTCGCATAGTCGCCCGGCACGCCCGGCGTCGGATCGAACGTCTCGTCGAGGTTGATATAGACCGCGCCGCAGCAGGATTCGTTGCGCCGGGTGTAATCGCCGATCAGCCTGATCGAGAGCGCGTCGTTCGGCTCGAACAGGAGCTGCCCGCGCACGAACCAGCGGTTGCGGTCGTTGACGTCACTTTCGGTCCCGCCCGTGGCATTGACCACGTCGTAGAAGCCGTCGCGGCGCGCATAGATGGCGTCGATGCGGAAGGCGACATTCTCGCCGATCGGGCCGGTGACGGCGCCGGCGGCGCGGACCTGATCATAATTTCCGTAGGTCAGCTCGGCATAGCCGCCGAAGTCGAACTCGGGCCGGCGGGTGATGACGTGGATGAGGCCGGCCGAGGCGTTGCGGCCGAACAGGGTGCCCTGCGGGCCGCGCAGCACCTCGATCCGGTCGACCTCGCCCAGCTCGTTGAGGCCGATGCCGGAGCGCGAGCGATAGACGCCGTCGATGAACACCGCGACCGAGCTTTCGAGGCCCGGATTGTCGCCGACCGTGCCGATGCCGCGAATGCGGGCCGAGCCGTTCGCCTCGGTGCCGGTCGAGGAGACGAGCAGCGAGGGGGCGAGCTGGTTGAGCTGCCGGATGTCGCTGGCGCCGGTATTCTGGAGCGCCTGGCCGCCGATCGCGGAGACCGCGAGCGGCACGTCCTGCAAGACCTGGCGGCGGCCCTGGGCGGTGATGACGATCTCGGCCTGGGTGTTCAGGCTGTCTTCCTGCGCGACGGCGTCGTCGGGGACGTCGTGATCCTGGGCGTGAGCAGGCGCGGCGAGCGCGGCGAGTCCGGCGGACAGCAGCCAGAAGGTCTTGGTCATGAACCCCTCCCAATTATGTTGTCTATTTAGGGAAAGGCTAACCCGGAAGCATTCGCTTCGCCAACGAAAAAACCGCGGATTTCCTTAGGTCTAGGGGCGCTTATTGCAAATCCGCAACAGATTGGTTGCAAGTTGAAACGGGGATTTCACCCCTTCCGTTACGGAATGCTGACGTCCGGTCGGAGGGGCTGTTCGGGCACGCGACTTGCCCGCGCGGCCGCGATTCCGGCCGCGCGGACGGTTCCGGCGCGAAACGGGCTTATCTGGGGGCCAGAACCATCAGCATCTGGCGGCCTTCCATGCGCGGATGCTGCTCGACCTTGGCGATTTCGGCGACGTCGGCCTGGACGCGCTGGAGGAGCTGCATGCCCAGTTCGCCATGCGCCAGCTCGCGACCCCGGAACCGGAGCGTCACCTTCACCTTGTCGCCCTCGCCGATGAACTCGAAGATCTTCTTCATCTTCGTCCCATAATCATGGTCGTCGATGTTCGGACGCATCTTGATCTCCTTGATCTCCTGCGTCTTCTGGGTCTTGCGGGCGAGGTTGGCCTTCTTCTGCGCCTCGTATTTGAATTTGCCGACGTCGAGGAACTTGCACACCGGCGGATCGGCGTTGGGCGACACCTCGACGAGGTCGAGCCCGACTTCGGCGGCCTGCTCGATCGCCTCGGCCGTCAGCAGGACGCCGATATTCTCGCCATTCTCATCGATCACGCGCACCTTGGGCGCGGAGATGAACTCGTTGAAGCGCGGGCCGCTGAGCGAGGGGGCGATGGGACGCCGCATCTGGGGGGAACGTATGTTAGCTTCTCCTTAAGCCGAAGGGCGGCTCTATCTAGTGAATCGCGCGGGCGAATGAAAGATGCCGGCCGAACCGGCGCGATTTTTCGCACGCGGCTGTGGCGGATCAGCCGCGCAGGTCCGGCGGCAGCGCCTCCGCCGTGAGCCGCGCGACCAGCGCGTCGAGGCCGATCACCTCCTGCTTTGCATCGGCGCCGAGCGGGCGCAGCGCGACGGTGCGCTCGTCGGCCTCGCGCTTGCCGACCACGAGCAGATAGGGAATTTTGGCGAGGCTGTGCTCGCGTATCTTGTAGTTGATCTTCTCGTTGCGCAGGTCCGATTCGATCCTGATCCCGGCGGCGCGCAAAGTCTCCTCGACCTCGCGGGCATAATCGTCGGCGTCGGACACGATCGTCGCCACCACCGCCTGCACCGGCGCCAGCCAGAGCGGGAACCGGCCGGCATAATGTTCGATCAGGATGCCGATGAACCGCTCGTAGGAGCCGAAGATCGCGCGGTGGAGCATGATCGGGCGATGCTTCTCGCCATCCTCGCCGACATAGGCGGCGTCGAGCCGGTCGGGCAGCACCCGGTCCGACTGGATGGTGCCGACCTGCCAGGTCCGGCCGATCGCGTCGGTCAGGTGCCATTCCAGCTTGGGCGCGTAGAAGGCGCCCTCGCCCGGCAATTCCGCCCAGCCATATTCAGGGATGTCGAGCCCGGCGGCGGCAACGGCGTCGCGCAGCTCGGCCTCCGACAGATCCCACATCTCCTCGCTGCCGAACCTTTTCTCGGGGCGCAGCGCGAGCTTGATCGCATAGGAGAAACCGAAATCCTTGTAGACGCGGTCGGCGAGCGCGCAGAAGGCGCGGACCTCGTCGATGATCTGGTCCTCGCGGCAGAAGATATGGGCGTCGTCCTGGGTGAACTGGCGCACCCGCATCAGCCCGTGCAGCGCGCCGTGCGGCTCGTTGCGGTGGCAGCAGCCATTCTCGTAGAGCCGCAGCGGCAGCTCGCGATAGGACTTGATCCCCTGGCGGAAGATCAGGACGTGCGCCGGGCAGTTCATCGGCTTCAGCGCCATCCAGTCCGCCTCGTCCGAGACGATCGGCCCTTCATCCTCCACGTTCGGCACCTCGTCGGGGATGACGAACATGTTCTCGCGATATTTGCCCCAATGGCCGGACTGCTCCCACTGGCGCGCGTCCATCACCTGCGGCGTCTTGACCTCCTTGTAGCCCGCGCCGTCGATCGCCCGGCGCATATAGGCCTCCAGCTCACGCCAGACGACATAGCCCTTCGGGTGCCAGAAGACGCTGCCATGCGCCTCCTGCTGGAGGTGGAACAGGTCCATGTCCTGCCCGAGCCGGCGATGATCGCGCTTCGCCGCCTCCTCCAGCTTGTGGAGATGCGCGTCGAGCTGCTTCTTGTTGAGCCAGCCCGTGCCGTAGATGCGCGTCAATTGCGCGTTGCGCTGGTCGCCGCGCCAATAGGCGCCGGCGACGCGCATCAGCTTGAACGCCTGCGGATCGAGCTTGCCGGTCGAGGCGAGGTGCGGCCCCCGGCACATGTCGAGCCAGTCGTCACCGGACCAGTAGACGGTCAGCTCCTCGCCCTCGGGCAGCTCCCTGGCCCATTCGGCCTTGAACGCCTCGCCCTCGGCCTCCCATTTGTCGATCAGCCGCTGGCGGCTCCACACCTCGCGGCGCAGCGGCTTGTCGGCGCGGATGATCTCGCGCATCCGCTCCTCGATCGCCGGCAGATCGTCCATCGAAAAGGGCTCCCGCGACGCCGGCGCCATGACGTCATAATAGAAGCCGTCCTCGGTCGCCGGGCCGAAGGTGATCTGCGTGCCGGGGAACAGGCTCTGCACCGCCTCGGCCAGCACATGGGCATAATCGTGCCGCGCCAGCTCCAGCGCGTCCGCCTCGTCGCGCGCCGTCACCAGCGCCAGCGCGGCATCGCCGTCGAACGGGCGGCCGATGTCGCGCAGCTCGCCGTCGACCCGCGCCGCCAGCGCCGCCTTGGCCAGCCCCGGCCCGATCGCCGCCGCGATGTCCGCCGGCGTCGTGCCGGGTTCGACCTCGCGAACCGATCCGTCGGGAAGGCTGATCTTCAGCAATTGCGTCATCGTCTGTCCTGCTCGCGTATCGCGCGCCGGATTACGGGCGCGACGGGCGGGAAACAAGGGGAAGGTGGGAAGGCCCGCCCGGCCCTGCCCACCTGCCGGGCAGCGGCCGGAAACGCCCCGCGTCAGCCGACGCGCACGCTCCGCCGCCCCCGGCCGGGGCGGGTGGTAGTCGTCGTGCGGGCGCTGCGCGAAGCCATGCCGGTCATATAAGCGGGGCGAGGCGAAAAGTCACGGCGGGCAGTCATGTCGCGCGCGATGTAAAGGACGGTTGACACCTTGCGTGGCGCACTGTAAAGCAGCCTTGTCATTCAGGCAAGGAAGGTTGACCACATGACCATCATCCAGCAGGCCCTGCTCTGGGCGCTCGCCATCCTGCTCGTCGCTCTCGCCGGGGCGGCCGGCCTCATCCCGGAGCGGACGGCCACCTCGCTCGTCACCGTCCTGCCGCTCGCGATGGTCGCGATCATCGTCGGGCGCCGCAACCGGTGCCGCGAGAAGGCCTGAGCCATGGCGATGAACCCCGCGCAGCGCCGCTATCTCCGCCGCACGATCCCGATCACGATCGTCTATCTCGCCGCCGTCTTTCTCGCGGCCGCTCTGGTCGAGGATCGCACGTCGGTCAGCGCCGGAGTCGTCGCTCTGGCCCTGCTGCCCGGCCTGGCGGCGCTGGGCTGGATCTGGGCGATGGGCCGGTTGCTCGTCGAGCTGGACGACGAATATCTGCGGATGCTGGAAATCCGGAAGTTCCTCGTCGCGACGGCGATCGTGCTCGCCATCTCCAGCGTCTGGGGATTGCTGGAGATGTTCACCAGCGTGCCGCGCCTGCCGGTCTTCTACATCTTCCCGCTCTGGTGCTTCAGCCTGATCTTCGGACAGCTCGTCAATCGCACGACTTTGGGCGACGGAGGCTGTTCGTGAAGAACCGGCTCCGGGTTCTGCGCGCCGAGCGGGAATGGAGCCAGGGCGATCTCGCCGAAAGGCTCGGCGTCTCGCGCCAGAGCGTCAACGCGATCGAGACGGGGAAATACGACCCCTCATTGCCGCTCGCCTTCCGCATCGCCGACCTGTTCGAGCTCAGGATCGAGGAGGTCTTCGAAAATCCCGCCAGGGAGTCCGCTTGAGATGAAGAAACTGCTGCTGTTCGTGTTCGCCCTCTTCTCCGTTCCCGCCACCGCTCACGCCCAGCCGGCGGCGGCCGAAGTCCGCCTGGCGCATATCTCGGTCCAGTCGTTCGGCGAAGGCGATCCGGTCGTGCTCATTCCCGGCCTCGCCTCGCCTCGCGCGGTGTGGGACGGCGTCGCGCCCGATCTCGCCCGCCGCCACCGCGTCCTGCTCGTCCAGGTCAACGGCTTCGCCGGCGACGATCGCGGCGCGAACGGCGAGGGCGGGATGCTTGAGGGCATCGTCCGCGATCTTTCCGTCTGGCTGCGCGACAACGGCATCGAGCGCCCGGCGATCGTCGGCCATTCGCTCGGCGGCCTGCTCGGCATGATGCTGGCGAGGGACCATCCCGATCAGGTCGGGCGGCTGATGGTGGTCGATGCGTTGCCTTTCTTCGGCGTGCTGATGGGTCCGAACGCAACCGTCGAGACGGTCCGGCCGATGGCGGCGAACATGCGCGACATGATGCGCAACGCGCCGCCGGGCCAGAGCGCGCCGCCGAACATGTCGAACAACGCCGCCGGCCAGTCGCAGGTCGCGGCCTGGACCAATGCCGCCGATCGCATCGCCGCGAGCCAGGCGCTCTATGAGGATTTCGTGACCGACCTCAGGCCCGACGTCGCCGCCATCGGCCGGGTGCCGCTTACAATGGTCTATGCCGTTCCCAACGCGGCGATGGCGGAAATGGCGCACACTCTCTATCGCACCGCCTACGCGGCCGACCCCGACGCGCGGCTGGTGCCGATCGAGGACAGCTTCCATTTCGTGATGCTCGACCAGCCCGAGGTCTTCGCGGACGCGCTGCGCGCCTTCCTGGCGGAGTGAAGGCCCGGCATTTTCCCACACCCCCGGCCGCATGCTAGGGCAGGCCATGCCTTGTCCGCGCGGCATCGCCCGCTTTCTCGCACATGGGAGTCGGAACCTTGGAACCTTTCACGCCTGTGACGATCGATTTTTCCGAGCGCAAGGCCGATGGCGCCCGGCGCCTCGCGCATCGTCATCGCGAAGGGCGCGGGCCGACCCTTATCTTCCTGCCCGGCTACATGTCCGACATGGAAGGCACCAAGGCACTGGCGCTCGACGCCTGGGCCGAGGCCGAGGGCCGCGCGATGCTGCGCTTCGACTATAGCGGCTGCGGACAAAGCCCGGGCGCGTTCGAGGAACAGACGCTGGCGCAATGGCGCAACGATGTGCTGGCGATGATCGACGAGGTGGCGGGCGGGCCGATCGTGCTGGTCGGCTCGTCGATGGGCGGCTGGCTGATGTTGCTCGCCGCGCTCGCCCGGCCTGCCCAGGTGAAGGGCCTGGTCGGCATCGCCGCCGCGCCGGACTTCACCGGCTGGGGCTTCACCGAGGACCAGAAGCTCACCATCCTGCGCGAGGGCCGGCTGGTCGAGGAAACGCCCTATGGCGATGCGCCCTACGTCACCAGCCGCGCCTTCTGGGAGAGCGGCGAATCACTGCGCATCATGCACGCGCCGCTGGCGATCGATTGCCCGATCCGGCTGCTGCACGGGCAGGAGGACGCGGACGTGCCCTGGACCTGGGCGCCGGAGATCGCCCGGCTCGCGCGTTCAGCCGATGTGCAGGTGACCTTGATCAAGGACGGCGACCACCGCCTGTCGCGCCCCGGCGACATCGCCCTCATGATCGCGACGGTGAAGACGCTGATGGAGCAATTGTGACCCCCTTCCTGCTCGCCCTCGCGCTTCAGGGCGCGGCCCAGACGGCCCCGCCGCCGGAGACGGAGGACACCGCCGATCTGGAGCGCTACGCCGCCTGCGCCGATCTGGTGCAGGCCGCGCCGGAACGGGCGATCGAGACGGCGAGCGCGTGGCGGGTCGAGGGCGGCGGGCTGCATGCCCGGCAGTGCCTGGGCCTCGCTTATGTCGCGCTGGAGCGCTGGACGCCCGCCGCCACCACCTACGAGCAGGCGGCGCGCGAGGCGGCGGCGGCGAACGACGCCCGCGTCGCCGATTTCCACGTCCAGGCCGGCAATGCCTGGATCGCGGCCGGCGAGCCGACCCGCGCCGTGCAGGAGCTGGACGCCGCTCTGGCCGCGCCGCATCTGTCCGACGAGCTGCGCGGCGAGGTCCATCTCGACCGCGCCCGCGCGCTGGTCGCGCTCGGCAATGCCGACGGCGCGCGGACCGATCTCGACGCGGGGCTGCGGCTCGTCCCCTCCGATCCCTTCGCCTGGTATCTGTCGGCCGCGCTCGCCCGGCGGCAGGGCGATGCGGCGCGCGCCGGCACGGACATCGCCCGCGCGCTGGAGATGGCGGCGGACAATCCGGACATCGCCCTGCTCGCCGGCACGATCGCGGGCGAAGCGGGCGACATGGCGGAAGCGGAACGCCTTTACCGCCGCGTCGCCGAGGGCGCGCCGGACAGCGAAGCCGGCCGCGCCGCCCGGGAAAGCCTCGAGACGCTGCGCGAGGTAGAAGTCGATGCGCCCCGCCCCGCGCCGGAGCCTCAATCCAGATAGAACTCGATCGTCGTCACCACGCGCACCTTCTGATGCGGCGAGTCCCGCCCGCCATAGCCTTCCTCGGACACGTCGCCGTCGCGCGGGCCGATCGAGAAATAGCCCTGGGTGGCGGAGCGGATGCCGCCCACGCTGGTGCCCGAATCCTCGGCGAACTGCTGGGCGCCCTCCCGCGCGTTGCGGGTCGCCTGCGCGATCATCTCCGGCTTCACGTCGTTGAGGCGGGTGAAGATGTACTGCATCCCCGATCCCTCCTGGAGCTCGACGCCGGCGCGGATCAGATCGAACTGGCGGGCATAAGCGCGCTGGGCGCGGGCCACATCGGTGCTGCGGAACTGGAGCCGGCGGTTGACGGTGACGACCGTGACGCCCCGGCTGCTGTTGAAGTAGGAATTGACCGAGCCCCCGGCATCCGCGACGGCCTCGTCCGGAAAGCCGGCGGCGCGGAAGAACTCGCGGATGCGGCGCGTGTCCGCCTCGATCTTGCCCTGCACGGCGGCAAGCTCGGTGCCGTTGGCCGACAGGTTGATCGTCCAGGTGGCGAGATCGGCGGTCACGTCGCGCTCGGCGAGGCCCCGCATCGTCACCGCCCGGTCCGCCATGCGCGCCCGCTTGAGGCCGTCGCCGAGCAGGTAGCCGCCGGCGACGATGCTGACGGCGAGGATCAGGACGGCGATCAGGATGGTGGCGCGGTTATTGTCTCGGACCCCTTCGGACATGATATCCTCCCTCACGCGGCACGGAGTCGCGCCGGCCGGGACTGTTTCCCATGCCGTCGATGAACCGTGCATTTATGTCGATGAACCGTTGAGGCTGCGATGAAATATCTCCACACCATGATCCGCGTCTCGGACCCCGAGGAAACCTTGCGCTTCTTCTCCGTGCTGGGCCTGCGGGAAATCCGCCGCATGGACAACGAGCAGGGACGTTACACCCTCATCTTCCTCGCGGCGCCCGGTGACGAGACGGCGCAGGTCGAGCTGACCCACAATTGGGATGAATCCGGCTATGGCGAGGGCCGCAATTTCGGCCACCTCGCCTATCGGGTGGAGAATATCTACGAAAGCTGCCAGCGGCTGATGGACGCCGGCTACACGATCAACCGCCCGCCGCGCGACGGCCACATGGCCTTCGTCCGCACCCCCGACAACATCTCGATCGAGCTGTTGCAGGACGGGCATCTGGAGCCCGCCGAGCCCTGGGCCTCGATGCCGAATACGGGGCATTGGTGATGATCGAAGTCGTCCGCATTCCCGTCCTCTCCGACAATTATGTCTGGCTGGCGCACGAGGCGGAGAGCGGGGAGACGGCCGTCATCGACCCGGCGGTGGCCGAGCCGGTGCTGGCCGAGGCGGCGCGGCGGGGCTGGACGATCGGCCAGATCTGGAACACGCACTGGCATCCGGACCACACCGGCGGCAATGCGGCGATCAAGGCGGCGACCGGATGCACGATCACCGGCCCGGCGGCGGAGGCGGAACGGATTCCGACACTGGATCGGCTGGTCGGAGAAGGCGACCGGGTCGCGCTCGGCGATGTCGAGGCGGAGGTCATGGAGGTGCCCGCGCACACCGCCGGCCACATCGCCTATCACCTGCCGTCCGAAGGCACGCTCTTCATCGGCGACACCCTGTTCGCGATGGGCTGCGGCCGGCTGTTCGAAGGGACGCCGGACCAGATGCACGCCAATCTCCAGCGCCTCGCGGACCTCCCGCCCGACACGCTCGTCTATTGCGCGCACGAATATACGCTCGCCAACGGCCGCTTCGCGCTGACCGTCGAGCCGGAAAATGCCGCGTTGCGCGAACGGATGGACAGGGTAGAAATGGCGCGTGCGGCGGGCGAGCCGACCGTGCCGACCACGATCGCCGACGAGCGCGCGACCAATCCGTTCATGCGCGCCGCTTCGATTGAGGAACTGGCGCTGCGACGCGCCGCCAAGGACGGCTTCACCGGCTGAACGCCGAACGATCGACGCAGGAGACTCATAACCCGGACGGAAGAGGAGGGACGATATGCGCAAGATGGTGCTGACAGGCCTGGTGCTCGCGATGGGCGCCTGTTCGACAGGCTCGGACTATGAAATCCGCGCGGATCGCCCGAGCCGGCTGGACCGGATGCTGGAAGGCCGCGAAGCCGGACCGCCGGTGAGGTGCGTCAACCAGCGCGATCTGCGCGGCACCAGATCCGCCGATGGCGCCATCGTCTTCGACGGACCGCGGAACACGCTCTATGTCAACCGTCCGGCGGGCGGCTGCCCGAACCTCGACTTCGGCCGCGTTCTGGTCACGCGCTCGACCAGCGGCCGGCTGTGCTCGGGCGACATCGCACGGGTGATCGATCCGGTCAGCCGGTCCTGGCACGGCTCCTGCGGCCTCGCCGAGTTCACGCCCTGGCGGCGGCCGCGCGGCTAGGGTCAATCGGCATTCAGGGAGGTCCGGCGCGCTCCACTTCAAAGCCCCTCCCCTTGATGGGGAGGGGTTTGGGGTGGGGTGGAGTCTCCGGAAAGGCCCAGCCCTTCATTGACGTTCACCCCCACCCCGGCCCTCCCCCATCAAGAGGGAGGGAGGAATGCGTGAATGTGATTGACCCTAACGCTTGTAGAGCGCGTCCAGCCGCTCCCCATAGACGCCCTTGATGACGTGGCGGCGGATCTTGATCGACGGGGTGAGCTGCTCGTTCTCGACCGAGAAGGGCTCGTCGGCGATGATGAAGCGGCGGACCTTCTCGATCACCGACAGCTCCTTGTTGACCCGGTCCACCGACTCGGACACGGCGCGGATATAGTCCGGATCCTTGGAGAGCACGGCGAAATGGCAGGTGCGCCGGTTGGCCGCGCACCAGTCGGCGGACCATTCGGGATCGGGCACGATGAGGCCGACCAGATAGGGCCGTTTGTCGCCCGCCACCATCGCCTGGAGGATCTCGGCCTGGAGGGTGAGCATCCCCTCCACCTTCTGCGGCGAGACATTGTCGCCCTTGTCGTTGACGATCAGATCCTTCTTGCGGTCGGTGATGACGATCCGGCCGGCCGCGTCGAGATGGCCGACATCGCCGGTGTGCAGCCACTTGCCCGCGCCCGGCGCGTCGTCCGGCTCCTTCAGCACGCGGTCCGTCTCGGCCTGGTTGCGCCAATAGCCGTGCATGACCAGCTCGCCGCGCACCAGGATCTCGCCGTCCTGCGCGATCT